>JAZRYL010000072.1:0-13768 GCA_045600705.1 Clostridia bacterium
ATCTTTGGGGAAAACGGTCAGAGTAACGGCGGAGCCTTCCTCTGCGGGGGTTTGGTCAACAAGCACCGAGCCGTTGGGGTCTGTCGTGGCATCGGTGATGCTGTGCTTTGCCGGGATGACCTTTTCGATGGTGACATCAATGTCTTTGCCGTAAGAGTTTACGGCGTCGATGACCATAGTCATAACATTACCTTCATAGGAAACCGTGACCGTGCCGCCAACCATAAACCAGATCGGTGTGGTAATATAACCTTGGCTGTTTCTGTTTCCGGCAAAGGAAAATGTGACCTGACTGCCGTTTACGATGCCCGAGGAAGCCAGAACGGTGCTTTCCTCCATCGTTTTGTTGATTGGATAAGTACCGGCGGGGATTTCGGTATAGCCATTCGGAAGGTAGACACAGAGAGCCGCCGTATGAAGAGCGGAATCGGTAGCATAGACAAAAGCCACCCATTCATCTTCATCATGGTCATAGACGATCTCGGTGTCATCGGTCTCGAATTCTGCGTAGAATTCATTTTCCTTCGAATCGTAATCAAGTTTGTCCGACATTTTCAGCATTTCATAATTACAGCCGTAAACCTTCGCAGAGGAGAAATAAACGATGGGGATATAAAAGGTCTTGTCTTCTTTATCATAATAAGAAGACTGATATGATGACTCACCCGGTGAGATAAAGCAGTAGCTGTTATAATCCTGAATCATCACTTTCAGATTGTACGAATCAATGAGATTCGTGTACTGCTCCGGAACGGTAACGGTATTTGTGTCGGTATCCCATTCGATAATAAGATCGACGCCGCAGCCGCTTGGATACAGAGCGCCTTCACCCCAGGACTTGACACAGAGCCGCTTGAGGTTGGGGTGAGTCTTCTCCTCACAGATATAGACATTATATGAACCGGTGTCTCCTCCGGCAAGAACTCTAAATGACCATTTTCCCGATCCGACATCGAACGGCTTCCAGCCGTCGTCCGGCCATTCCAGATTGCTCAATCCGAATTCCGCCAAAACGGTGATCGAAGATGCGGGCATGGTGAACGGATAGCTGTCAGATGCACCCGTTGCCAATTCAACGGTACTGATTTCGGCAGTATCCACACGCTCGATGGAAAAGTCGGTTTCGTCAACTATTTTCTCTCCTGCAACAATCTTCGCGTCCGTTGGAAGAGAGCCGCCGATCTGCCTGAATATCGGAGAGCTAAGCACCTGTTCCGAACCGTCGTCTTGGGATGCGTCGGTGCTTTGATATCTAATGGCGAGTCTCTTAAGCGCATATCCCTCGTTCGGATGAACGGTGATAGTCACCGTGGTGCCCGCTTTCGCTGATTCCGGAACGTAAACATATCCGTTTTTGATATTCTTTTTGCTTTCCGGTGCTTCGTTGGTGATTGTATATTCACCGTTTGCTTTGTCTTCCGCAAAGGCGGTAATCGCCGACAGCGGAATCATTCCCACGATCATCACGACCGCAAGGAATAGACTGATGATTTTCTTTTTCATTGTGTTTTCACCTTTCTTGTATGTAAATTTAAAATTTTTACCGTTTTTGTTTCGCCCAGGCGGGGCATTGGCGTTGACATATTTACTGTTCATAAACACCCTCCGAAAACGCACAAAGCCACGGCATCCGGCGGATGCAAAACTGCACCGCCCGTTGCCATGGCTGTCGGTTCTGATAAAAATTTATTGGAATACACTTGACAAAAGGGCGCAGAAAAACTACACCCCCTGAGTGAGTGAGTCTGTCTGTCAAGATTGTTGCAAACTCCATACATCCCGTCAAGTCCTTTCCTGTGAATTTTCGTGATTTTTCCGCAAAAAAGGGTATAAAATCCCCTACCCATAACTATACAGGATAATTATAGCATATTTTCCATTCAATTACAAGGATTCTTACAACTATTTCTGCCGGATTTTTGAAACATTTTCCGAACTTGAAATCTTCGTTTTAAAAAACAGCAAAATCCCTCTTTAGGAATCGAGATTTCTTGTTCATATATGAAAAAATAACGCCCATCCGAAGATGAGCGTTTATTACTGTGATATTATCAATTCGATTCAGCCGACTACCGAAATCCATGAAGGACATCCTATCACAGTAAGCACACCCGAACTTCGAAATCTCGAATTCAAATTTTCAGCTTACTATCTAATTTCTCCTTGCATTTTAAGATTCGGTATCGTGAGAATAAACATAATTTACGGAAAAAGTCAACCGCTTATACCAGAAAACTTATCTCCTTTTTCGACATAATTCCGTATTTTCAATGTTTATGATTAGGTCTTTCCCCAACTTCACCGCAGGCAAAAATCAGCAAGATAACAAATCCATACCGGGGCGGTGCATGGTAATTTCATCACATCCCGTGCTGTTGACCTGGCAGAAATCATAGTCGCCGGTTTGCGACATTACGATAATCTGAGCAAGCCCGGGGCTTAAGACTTTTACCTCTCCTGCGGCACTTACTTCCGCAACCGTTTTATCCGTACTGTACCACCGGAAGGTCGGTGACTGCTTGCCGTTGTTAAAAACAATTTTCGGTTTTAGTGTATATTCCGAGCCGACTTCTGACGCTATATAATGTTCGGCAAATTGTATTCGCATATACGGCTGCTTTGCGAATTGCCGTTCGAGCAGAGATATCATCATAGGATACATCGGCTCTATTCCGGTAAATTCGGCATCGGCAGAATAATCATTGAGTATAATACCTATGTACTCTTTCCCGTTACGGCTGAACAGACAGGCGAAGCTTGTAGTATATCCTCCGCTTACGGGTGCGGAACCTGTTTTACCGCCGACAGCATAAGGGTAAAAGGCATCCTGCCAGTAGCGTGGATTAATCAGTTTATTAGTTGACCAATTTGCTTTTTGGAAACCCGCAAAGCGATAAAAGCCGGTAGATACTATTTTGCGGAACAACGGATTATCCATAGCATACTTAAAAATCGTACAGATATCTGCTGCCGTGGCACGGTTTTTATCAGAGCGGCCCGTGGGGTCAATAAAATTTGTTTCAAGACAGCCAAGTTGCAGAAGCTTATTATTAACCAGTGTCATAAATTCCGAAATACTGCCCCTTCCGACATAATAAGCAAGCTGCTGTGTCGCCTCGCAACCGGAAGAAACAAGGCATCCGTACAATAAATCCATGACGCTGTGCCGTTTATATAGGCGCTTCTGAAATCCTGCAAGTGAAGTGACATTCCACTCGATACCCTTTATGCACTTCGGTGTAATCGTCAGAAAGGTTTTTTCCGGGTCGGGCACATTTTCAATAACAACGATTGCCGTCATAATTTTTGCAATCGAATAAACAGGCACCTGCAGGTGCGGATTTTCCTGATAAATCGGTTGCCCTTTTGTACAGTCATAAAGAAGTACGGCTCTTTCCTGTAAATACTCGGTACGAGAAGGTTTAATATGCTTATTTATTCTGCTGCGACCTATATCGGTGAATTTGTGAAGCAACCATTTTGTTACACCGCTTGCCAAGGTTATTACCACCTCTCTTTATCGTGCTTTATCATTATCGAAAAACGACATTGATACCTTTTCGTTCCAAAGGATTCATTTGTATGATTGCCTTGTCGCCTCGTTGACATGGAACACCACTAACATTCACTGCGCAATGCTGCATTCCGATATTACCGACAACCGGGCAGGCTTTTCCGTTGATTTCCACCATAAGATGCTTTGGCTTGAATATTGACTTTATATATCCTAATGCTATGCGAAAGCAGTCTTTTCTTTTCATCCCGTATGGCTTACGACCCGTAAAGAAGCCGTGATACCAACCCACCGGCAAAATAGCAATCTGTGTATCCCGCTTTGCTTTCCACTGTGCAAAATATCCTGTAGTATGGCCTTTCGGCAAAGTGCGCAGTTCATCAATTTGAGTAGAAACATATCCGACAGTGCGAAGGTTGCTGCTAACCCTTGTCCTGCCTATTATGGCAGAGCCCAAACGCACGGCATCACAGTACATCTGCGGAAATTTCAGAAACGCCGCAGAATTGCAGCAGTGTACCGTGCCGGTTTCATATCCCGCCGCACGAATTTTCTCTACCGTACTTTGAAATACGGCAAATTCTTTTTTCGTCAGCGCAACTTTTGAAGAAGCACAGTTAAAATGCGTATAAATTCCGCATACGGCAAGATGGTTATTTTTGCGGTAGATGTCAAAAATTTTATCTGTTTCCACGGGAAGAAAACCGAAACGCCCCATGCCGGTATCGATTTTCAAGTGGATTTTTGCAACATCCATACGTTCTGCAGCAATGTGATTAATCAGGGTCGCTGTTTCCGTAGAGCCGACCGGCAGAATGACTTTCAAATCCAAAAGACGGTTGATTTCATTGCGGTCACTAACGGAGCGAATCATTAATATCTGCTCGTCAGTAAAGCCGTTTTCTCGCAGAATTTCCGCCTCCCTGATGTCTGTTATGCAAAAATTTCGAATACCGTTTTCCGAGAGAACTTCGGCGAGCGGCAATGCGCCCAAACCGTAGCCATCGGCCTTGATAACTGCCCAAATATCCACTCCGTTTGCCATCGCCTTGAGTTGCCTGATATTATAATCCAGTGTTTCACGGCTGACCTCATAAGTCGTCATAAAACCATCTCCGTTTGTATTTTCTTTTTTGCGGTTTTGAAGGCAATAGAGCTTTGCCGCAAGTTCCTTATAAGCAAGTGCATTATTTTCTGCGATATTGAATTATATTATATTCTGAATACTTTTTTATCATATAATATATTATTGCTGTTATCTCCCTTAAACTGTAACACATAAACCATAGGAAAGGACCTTTGTATCCTATTGTTTTTGCATTTATTCCTAACTTTTTTGAGAGCAGATAAACCCGGGCAATCCCCCAGCTATTTGTTGTAAAAAGCACCCGTGATTCTTTATCATTCAGCAAGGACAAAAGATTATTTAATGAACCGATTGTGTTACGGGAAGTTTCTTCCTTTATGATTTTTTCGGACGGGACGCCAAGGGCGTTAAGGTAATCTGCTCCGGCTTGTGCTTCGGATATTTCCGCTTCTTTTCCTTTGCCGCCGCAAACAATGATAAGGGGCGTTTTATCATACCGCAAAAATTGTTTATATGCTGTTTTAAGCCTGCCTTCAAACGAAGGGCTGATTCTACGCACTGTAACCTGCGCACCTAAAATACAAATCGCATACGGGCAAGGAGATTTCTTTCCGATAATATGTAAAATAAGATTGAATACCCAGAACAATAAAAAAGTAAAAATGATTATTATTTCTAAAATCCGTAACCGGGGTATAAAAACAAAAGAAAGTATGCTAATAAGGATAAACAGCAGTCCGCATACAAAAAGCCAATGTTTAATATTAATTTTCAAGGTAAAAGAGCACCAAAAAAAAATGCACCCTAAAATAAGCACCAAGCAATCTGCAATATACCACATCATTATATTATCCGTTTGCACCTCTTCTAAAAAAATTTAAGCGTATTTTGCATGGCTATCATCACATTCTTCGCGACCAATCTATATCTCCTCAAGTTCAAATAAGGATTCGATATCGTTTAGCTCAATATCCCGGACAATTTCGACCGAATGGGATATGGTCTCATAATCCGGTGAGGCAAAAGCAATAATTCCTCCGTCGGTTATCAGATCTACAGTGCGTTTATATACTGTATTATCTCCCTTATCCTGAGAATACTCGTATCCCGGAAGATGTTTGAACTTTTCATGAAAAAGAGGTCTTTTTACTTTCAAATCATAAGGGATACGCAGTGTTTTGATTATCCCCTGATATTTGCCGCAGGCAATGATATCCCTCTTGTCTGCAAGGAATTTTTCCGGATTAAGATAGGATAGCAGGGCAATATCGGTTTCTCTGTTTCCGAACACCTTTTGAACCCATGCTCCTCTCATGGAATGTCCGCACGGTCTGAAGTTTGACTCAATAAGCACCGGCCCCATATCATCAATTTTTAATTCACTATGTACCGGGCCGACACATACACCTATGGCATCAAGTGCCTTAAACATATAATCGGTTAATTCTCTGACTACGGAAGAATTCATAGGGATTGTTTCAGTAGTATCATATATCGGACCGACACCGGGAATGACTGATTTTTTATAGACAAAAGCCCCGGTAACCTTGTGAACGCCGTGATAAGTAACCGTATTAATTACATATTCAACCCCGTCTATATATTCTTGTATAAGGACATCTTCACTTGCAAGGGTAGTATAATTTATGCCGGATGCATTAATATTAAAGGCTTCTGTTACTTGTTCCTCATTATCACAGACATATACTCCTCTGGTTCCCACACCGCTGTTTGGTTTTACTATAACTCTTTTGCATCCTGACTCTTTGAAGAATTCCAGTGCTTCATTTAATGAGGATACGATTTTTCCCCGTATAGAACGCACACCATGTTTTTGGAGAGCTTGCTGGCATAGGTCTTTATATCTGAATGTTTTGATTAATGACGGGTCGTTACATGGAAGCTGAAGGTCATGTGCTAAACGCATGGCAAGTTCTACGGCAATATCCTGTCCGGGAATTACAGCAGCAGGATGCATTTTCCTCACCATTTCCAGTGTATCTTCATATGATTTAGGGGCATCAATAATCTCAGGAATATTGGTTTCATTCATATTTCTGAGATTTCTATAAAGAACAGACCTTGTAAAACTAACCCATTCCGGCGGGACATACATTTCCATCAGTACCGGCTCATAGCCCATTTTTCTGCAATCCTCAATATAGTTGATTGCACTTGATTTGCATTCAATAAGAAGAACTTTTGGTCTGTTCATGAATAACGCCCCCATATTTATTTTCAAAGTTACAGCGCATAAAAAAATAAATACACCCTGAAATAAGCACCAAGCAATCTGCAATATACGACATCATTTTATTATCCGTTTGCACCTCTGTACAATTTTTTATAATACACCTTTTCTGCGAGAATCGAAAAACTCATCAAGGCGTGTATAATAAGCATCCATCGCCGCTTCTTCAAAAGCAAGTTTTGTTGCCCCCGGAGCACCCATAACACCAAGCATATATTTTGCGAAAAACGGATTTAGTATCATAAGCGGTCCTAAAAGGCAGGTTGCCATAAAGTTATTGATTCTAAACCCTTCCGCAGATTCATCGGGATTATTACCGCCGCCTCTTTCCAAATTGAAAAGCGGATGTTTGTTTTCGCCGTAAATGTGAGAAAATTTGCTTTGGAAACCTACGATTTTAATATCCTTAAAAGAACCCACACAAAATGAATTATAGCGGTGCAATATATCACGCTTTGCATAGGTTGGAAACCATGAAAGCATTTTTTGTTTTATGCCGTTTTCATCTTCTATGTATTCCCCGAACAGTTCAACAGCATTTCCGGTAATAAGGGTAACTCCGCCATTATTTACCCTCTTGTGCAGAGCCTCGGAATAAGGAAGAAGGGCATCTCTTATCAGAAGTTGTCCTTTTTCGGTGGTGCTGCCCAAATAAACAAGTGAAATGTCTTCATTCACAAAAGCCGGAGTATCGCCAAGTGCGGTAAAAACAAGCTCAGCACCGCAGGAACGTGCAAGGTATTTGGGGTTTTCCAAATCACCGTAAAGATTGGCAATTTCAGGGTAGAGAATCTCAATTTTCATCCATTTCCTCCTTTATTTGTTTGATGATCTTTTTTGTAATTCTTTTCCAGAGCAGTTCGGGAAGAATAGGATAAATAATATATACTGTGCGACCCGGCGAAAGTTCTAACTTTTCTGCTGAAGGTGTTTTACAAATATCATATTCTATTATATCTTCCGGTACTCCGGCAAGCAACAACCGCAACCGTAAATCCTGTGCCCGGGGACCTGTTATTACGATATGTTCGATCCCTGCATCAGCGAGAAATTCAAAGTCACAATCATAGTACCAACACATATTTTCCGAATATGTGTTGGCATCATAATAAACGTTTGCCATCCAAAGCAGTTCCTTTCTCCCCGGCTGTGAGCGAATATGATCAAATAAAAGAGAATGTGAAGCAGCATTTAATCCTTTTGCTGTGCAGAAAACTACATCTACATCTCCGATTTTCATTGTCGCATACCGGGAACTCAGAAGTTTTGCACGACCCATCAATGAAACAATACGGGAATGGTCATAGCCGAGCTCTCTCATCATCGCAACGGCAGAGAGTGTATTGTATGCGCTGAAAAGATTATCGGCTAAAAGCTTATATTGACCGTTTTCATTATTATCCGAGACACGCATTTTCATATCAGTAAAGTCAATGTCCGATGCAATATAATCACACCTTGGCGAAGAAAATGAACATCGGGTGCAGGAAACCCGTCCGAAATGGAAATAATGACGGTATTCGTATTTAAGTTTGCCGGCACATACAGGGCAAATTTGAAAGTCGTTACAAAGATTAAGGCATTGTGAATCCCGGCTTTTTTCACCCCGGATACCAAAGTACACCCTTGGATTTTTGGGCGAAATATTCATCGAAAAAGGGTCATCACCGTTAAGAATAAGTTTGGACTTTTCGGGAATGGAAGCTGAAAGCAGGTCGGCTATAAACTGCGGATGAGCATTACGGGTAATAGAATCACGGGATAAGTTTGTAACGACAATATAATCCGGAGTCAGATATGAAAAAATCTTGGGAGACCAGCATTCATCAACTTCCAACACAGCCATTTCGCCGTATGAACGGTTGAATATTCCGACATCTTTCAGTAATGCCGTGGAAATGCCGGCATCTGTATTAGAACCCGCCCGATTATGAAGAACCTTTTTTCCGTCCGATTCCAGCATATCGCAGAGCATATTACAAAGGGTCGTTTTGCCGTTGGTTCCCGTAACGGCGATAATTTGAGCGGGCTTGCTGATATATTTCAAAAAATCAGGACAGATTATTATTGCAACTTGCCCCGGCAAGCAACTGCCCTTGCGATGCAGTACTTTTAAAACTATATGTAAAAGCCTGGCTGACCATAATGCAAGCCAAAATCGTACCGACATTGCTTTTCTTCCTTTATGCATTAATTTGTTTTCGGTCATTCTTTGTTTTCAAATTGATAAAGTTCTCTGTATTCCTCAGAGGTTTCCATAAGTTCTTCATGTGTGCCGCTTGCCAATATTTTTTTATCACCGACAAACATAATTTTATCGGCATTTTTTATGGTTGAAAGACGGTGAGCGATAATAATTACCGTATGGTCTTTCCCGATATTGTTTATCGTATTCATTATTTTGTCCTGCGTGATGTTATCCATTGCCGAGGTTGCCTCGTCAAGAAGCAGGATATCGGTATTACGAAGCAGTGCCCTTGCAATAGCAAGGCGCTGACGCTGTCCGCCCGAAAAACGGACACCCTTTTCGCCAAGTTCGGTATCAAAGCCGTTTTCTGTTTGTTCTATATCTTCAAGAATACACGCTTTTTCACAAACACTCTTAAGCTCTTCCGGTGTGGCATCGGGTTTGGCAACTAAAAGATTTTCTTTAATAGAGCAATTAAATAAGAAGGTAGACTGGCTTATAACGCTCATATTATTATATAGTGTATCGCAGTCGAAATCCGAAATATTATAGCCATCAATCGTAATATCACCGCAGTAGCAGGCAACCTGACGGGAAAGAAGTTTTAACAGAGTGGTTTTTCCGCAGCCGCTTTTTCCCACAAAGGCAACCGTTTCGCCATGCTTTATATCAAAGCTTGCATTTTTGATAATTTCATTATCGGGAACAGTTAAATCATCGTGATTATAAGCGAATGTTACATTGTTAAAGGAAATATCACCGTTCAGTTTATCTATATGTAAATCGCCGTAAGCTTCACGGTCAAATTCACTGCCTTCGTACAGATTTCTTACACGCTCGGTTGCAAGATTAAACTGCTTAAAAAAATCAATGGCTCTCTGAATCAAGGCAACACTTGGTCTGTCAATAATCGTGAAATAGTTAAAAAGAATAAGTGCAGTCGGAACGGTGAGAATTCCTTTATACAAATCATAACCCAAAAACACCATTATCAAAAAGGAAAGTACCGCAACAACCGAGGAGCTTGCAACAATCCATTTGCGGGTGTTTTTATTTGCAATATTCGCATTATCTGCATTGATTGTTGAAATGGAAGCGATTTTCTCCGTAAAGGTTTTTCTTGAATTTAAAAGTTTTATTTCGCCAATTCCGTTCACGCAGTCTATAACAATGCTTGAAAGCAGGTCATTTGAACGGTTCACCTTTCTTCTGTCAATTTCAAACCTGTATGCTCTGCGGCTTTCCATAATCAGCAAAACGGCAAATGTAAATACTTCGGCTAAAAACACCCAGAAATTAAGCAAAGCCGTTGCAAGCAAAACACCTATATAATATACACCCTCCGAAAAGATATCAAGTATACCGGTTATGCCGACTGAAATTGATCGAAGGTCGGTCGTGATACGCTGAATAAATGTTCCCGTTCCGTTTTTATCGAAATCCTCACCCTTGATTAAAAACATTCTGCTAATCAGTTCTTTTCGCAGTTCATTTTCCGAATAATATGTAACCTTTGAATATAATACATTTGTTATACTGTAGGCAACATTATATATTAACTTCGCCAATAATAAAGATGCTGCCACAGCCAGTATTTGCAATATAATATTATCGGTATAAGCAACTATAAGTTGACCGGTTAAAATCGGAATTACAAGGTTTGCGAGAATGCTTATAATATGCGTTGCAAAGGCAACAAAAACCGTCGCCTTATTTTTAATAAACTTGAAAGAAAACAAAAAATTCTGGACAAGTCCGGAAAATTTCACCAGTACTATTTCTATTTGATTAAAATTGCCGGAATATGAATAGTTCACCGAAAATCCGCAATTTTCGCTTATTTTATCAAAAATATTAAGCCCCGAATCTTTTTGAAGCAAATCGGGTGAAAATTCTTCCGCCGAAACGCTTAATTTTACAGAGAAAATTTTTGTTCCTCTTATCACTTCGGTTTTTATATCCACATCATCGCTTTTTAACTTTTCCTTATAAAGCAAAAGCAGTTCTTCGACCGCCAAAAGCGCATTACGAACCATTGCTTTTTCGGCACCGAAAGAATATAATTCCTTTTCCAACCAATCGGAAATTGCCCTGATATTACTGATTTTTTCTATCATAGTCCTACCCTCTGTCGTTCGGCGTTTTCCATGCGCCTTTTAAGAATTTTACGGAAATATCTTAATGCAGATTTATTCAGAGGTTTCTTAGCTGAATAGTATGTCACGCTAATAAAAACCTTGCAAGAGTACTTGCGGTATATAATATTGTTTCTCTCCACTTCCCTATCAGATAAACATACTCATCAGGAACTGTCAATTCTCTCAATGATTCTTTTACAGAATTGTACATCACATCTAAATTTGCCAAATAATGAGTATTTTTTGTTGATGATACGGAAGTTTTTCTCGGAATATAGTGATACCCGATTACGCCGGTGTTTACGACTATTCTTGAAGCGGCAAGTGCCATAAGTATAAAGCACAAATCTTCACCCTGAGTAATCCTTTTATCCACCATTGGGCATATCTTTTCCGCCAATTTTTTTGCATACAATTTTCCCCAATAGGAATCGGTTATATGCGGTTTTTCTTCTGCTTGAAATACTTTGTCTAATATGTTGCGGCGCACAACTTTATCGGTCATATCATATACTCCGATTTCAAGTGGCTCCCTACAAACACGTAAAGAAGGTTCACTTATATGGTCAGCCATAATAACATCGGGACATTCCGCTGCCAAATCTTCATCACACAAAAGCATCCTTTCTATCATATCAGGCTCAATATAGTCATCAGAATCTAAAAACATAATCCACCGTCCGCCGGATTTCTGTACGCCGTACTGTCTTGCAGACACCACACCCTCGTGCTCACGCGCAAAAATATGTATTCTTTCATCGGATGCAGCAAGACAGCGCAGAAAGTCTACCGTGTTTTTATCGGAACCGTCATCTACAAGAATGAGTTCAATATCTGTGTACGTTGAGTTGATAACCGATTCTACGCTTCGTTCCAGAAAAACCTGCTCCGTGTTATATACCGGCACAATTACCGATACTGTTCCTTTAAGCATTTTTTCTTCCCTCCATTGGTATTGGTAATGGCCTTGCTATCTGAACATGAGGTTTACACCATGCATCATATATGTTTCTTCCTCCGCAGTAATCACATGCTTGCATATATTTTCTGGAAAGCAGGAATTCCGCTAACTGTTTTCTATCTGTTCGGACCCCTTCAAAAGAAAAATCCAGAGAATCAGACATCTTTTCACTTTCCGTCATTATGCCCAGATTGGCGGCATTTGCAGAAACCGGGCACCCGTATAATCGCCCCTTTAAAAGAGTTGGCAATTCCTTGCAGTGACATCTGCCGAATATATATTCTTTTTCTGTTTCACTACGGTATTTCTTTTTGAAATCTCCTAAATCCTGCCACTTATCATCCTTTATAATTTCATATAATATGTCATTTTTAATACAAAAATCTTTCCATTTATCAAGATTTCTTGAAAGTGAGCCGTAATCCGAGAATCTCATCACCAGTTTTTTCTCTTTAAGATACTGCGTCATTATCTTATCCGGATTGACAGTTGCATTTGAATTGATTATTATTGCACGGACTTTCCTCAAAGATGCAATTCTGGGAATCATTGGTACAAAATCAGGATTGGCAAAAGGTTCTCCGCCGATTAGTCTTAACTCCCAAATGTTATCAGTTAACTTTACCAGCCTTTCCAGAGATTCCATCGCCTGATTCAGATTGAGATTTTCCGGATGAGCATAGTACTGCATTAGGTTGGAACAATTTTTGCACCTCAAGGTACATCTTTCTGTAATCATTAAATCCAGACTTACAAGTTCGACCATATCAGAGTCGCATTTCGACTGATTATGATAATACAAGAACCGCCTTCTGTAACCTTTTACTGCAAGTGGCGGAATATTTTTATGAGCTGAAATGCGCACCAAATCTACTTCATCAAGTATCTTGTCCGCTCTGTACATGGTACATATTCCTGCATTTTCAAGTATGCTGCATAGATTTGTGTTAATATAATCTCCGACAATCAATATCTTTTTATTTAGTTCGGCAGTAGCTATCGTATCCGGATGTTCAAGTATTCTCTTTATCGGAATGACCGTTATATCGCAAATATTGAGCTCAGCAAGACAATACTTAATTGCTTCAGAAAACTCGCATTGTCCGATGATACATATTGTTGAATTTTCTCCGAGAACTGCCAAGTCCAAACTAATTATTTTCATATCGTCATTCTCTTTTACTTAAAATTCTTTTCCTGTAAAATTCATTTGCAAAACAGGCATAAAGCATTAGGATTCAACTTTTCAAGGTCATGAATAATTCAAATTTATTATACGAAATCATAGATAAAATGGCTGTTAAAATCAAAAAACTGAAATCTCCTATTGAAGAATAGAAATTTCATAAACTGACATTAACAAATCATGGTAATTATAGCATAACCTATTCAAGATATCAAGTTATAGATGTGCCGTTATCAAATTCAAGCACGTATTTTTCAGATTTCAGAATTTTCAGAATATTTTTCTATTTTTGGTTTCTGTTAAAATTTTTTAAACATTGTGTCTATAAGTTCCTTTCAGATAAAAAGGAACTTTTTTCTTACATAATTTTTTCGCCTTATCTTTCCGTACAACTTTTACTTTATACTTTTGTTTTTTCTCACATAGTTTTCATAGATGTGCTT
>JAZRYL010000073.1:0-82568 GCA_045600705.1 Clostridia bacterium
CCTCCCGTTATATTTTAACATAAGAAAAAGGCAGATACATGGTGGTTTTCCATGTGTCTACCTTTATTTTACTATTGCATTGAACCGGTGGTTTTGATTGCCCTTTTTTATTCTTGGGAGGGCATATTTTTATGCTAAATATTACACTTTTGTTACACAAGTGGGCAAAAATTATAAAAAGTGCAAATAAGTGGGCAAAATAATAAAAAAATACATAAAAAATCAATAAAAAGTGTTGCAAAGTGGACAAGAATGTGCTAATATATAAACGTAAAAAACTCTAGTACTGTTTCCACAGGTCGAAAAGGAGGTGTAGATATGGCTCTTAAAGGTTTCCTCGGTCAGTTTGATATTACTATCGACGACAAGGGCAGGGTAAGAATTCCCGCTAAATATAAGACTCAACTTGGCGATGAGTTTATTATTTCCTGCGGCGAAAATTCGTGTCTTGCGATTTATCCCATGGAAAAATGGGAAAAACTTACCGAACAGGTTGACAAGCTTCCCGAATTTGAGGAACGTACCGCAGAGTTCAAGAGAAGTATCTACACAAACGCAACTTGGGGCGAATTTGATTCTGCCGGAAGAGTACTCATTCCCGTTCGTTACAGGGAATATGCACAGCTGAAAAAAGAACTTGTTGCCACCGGTGTGGGCGACCATTTTGAAATTTGGGATGCCGATAATTGGAGCGCAGGAAGTTACGGTTCTCTTGAAAAACGCAGAGAATTACAAAGAGAAATTTCAAAGCTGAAAACCGGAGACGATAAATAATGGAATTCAAGCATACATCGGTATTGCTTAACGAAAGTATAGATAATCTTAAAGTTCACGACGGCGGAATATACGTTGACGGAACGTTAGGCGGCGGAGGCCACAGCGAAGCGATTCTTCAAAGCGCCGATTGCAGACTTATCGGAATTGACCGTGATGACGATGCTCTTAAGGCGGCAGGGGAAAGACTAAAAAAATACGGCGACAGAGTTACACTTGTTAAAAGTAATTTTGTGAATATCAAGGAAGTTCTTGATAATCTTAAAATTGAAAAAATTGACGGATGTATTCTTGATTTGGGAGTCAGCTCCTATCAACTTGACAACGCTGACAGAGGATTTTCGTATCAGCACAGCGCACCGCTTGATATGAGAATGGACCAAACGCAATATATGAGTGCGTTCAACGTGGTAAATGAATATTCGGTTAAGGAACTCACAAGAATAATCAGAGATTACGGCGAAGAACAGTGGGCTTCAAGAATAGCACAGTACATTGATGCCGAAAGACAAAAAGGGACAATCAACACCACCGGGGAACTTGTTGAAGTAATCAAAAAGGCAATTCCCACAAGGGCGAGAAGAACAGGACCGCATCCTGCGAAAAGAACGTTCCAGGCAATAAGAATCGAAGTTAATAACGAACTCGGAATTTTGGAAAAAACCGTTAGAACGGTAAACGATTATCTGAACGTGGGCGGAAGAATGTGCGTAATAACGTTCCACAGTTTAGAGGACAGAATAATAAAACATACTATGCAAAATCTTGCAAATCCGTGTACTTGCCCGCCGAGAATTCCGGTATGTATATGCGGCAAAGTTCCCACGGCGAAAGTGGTTTGCAAGCCGATAGCACCAAGTGCAGAAGAACTTGAAGAAAATTCAAGAAGCAAAAGTGCAAAATTGAGAGTAATGGAACGAATTTAACATATTTTTACGGAGTGACGAATAATATGGGAAAGCAGAACACATCAGAAAAAACTAAATACAGAGTTTATTACGGTGTAGACAGCAATGCTGCGCTTCAACCCCAATATGCGCCTATTCCGGAAAGAGAAAAAAAGACTCAGCAGTCTGCTCGCAAAAAGGCAAAGCAGGCAAGAAAAGCACAGTTAAGAACATTCGTAAGCGTTGCTACACTTACCGTATGCGTTGCCGCAATGGGAATATTCGTTCTTTCGAGAAATGCTCAGATATACAAGAATACCAAGGAAATCAGATCACTTGCCAAAGATAAATCCAATATTGAACTTATGATTCGCACCGCAGAAAAAGACTGTTCCGTGGGCAGCGAACTCAATTCATACTTTGAAATAGCAGAAGACCAACTTGCTCTTTCTTATCCTGAGGATAGCGCAATTATCACTGTTAGTTGCGCAAAACCGCAGCAAAATGAGCAGACCGAAGTACAAGAGGAAGGAAATATTTATGACACAGTTCTTGACTGGGTCAGCTCTCTTGAGAGGAGGATCAAGAGTTGGGCTTAAAAAGCAGCAGCTATAAAAACCGATTGTTAATTGTGTGCCTTGCTATGATATTGGCATTCTCTATCATAGTGGGCGCATTGTTTTACTGGCAGGTCGTGTCTGCCGACAGATTGCAGCGAAAGGCGCTCGGACAGTGGACGTCCACAAGCACCATTGCTGCACAACGAGGAACGATTTACGATGCTACCGGCGAAGCACTTGCCATAAGCGCATCGTCAAAATCACTGAATTCCAAGCCGCGTCTTATCAACAAAGCGGGTGTTCCCGCCGAAACGCTTACAACGTTACTTGTGCAGGCACTTGGCGAAAACTATTCGTATGAAACGATATTCAAAAAGATAAACTACGATCCTGAGAATAAAATAAGTGAGTATGTTGTTGCACGCCATTTAACTCAGGCTCAGGCAGAATACATTGAGTCACTTAATATTGACGGACTTTACCTTGTGGACGATGTAAAAAGATATTACCCGAAGGGCGCTTCACTTGTTCAGGTTTTGGGCAGAGTAAATGACGACGGCGTGGGAAGCGACGGACTCGAACTTAAATACGATAAGCAATTAAGAGGTCTTTCGGGAAAACTTATTTCGTCTACGGATGTTTCAAACGGACAAATTCCGGGAAGTGAACAGAGATACATCGATGCAACTAACGGTGTAAATCTTAATCTTACCATTGATTATGCAATTCAGTCTTTTGCGGAAAGCGTTATGCGTGAATGCCTTGAGGTCAATCAGGCAAAATCCGTAAAATGTATTGTTATGGACCCTAATACCGGCGGAATTCTTGCAGATGTGAACTTGCCGGACTACGATCCTAACAACGCTTCAAAAACGGAAATATCCGATTTTTCAAGAAACGGAAGTATTCTTGATACTTATGAACCGGGTTCAACATTTAAGATGTTCACTCTTTCCACCGCTTTGGAGGAAAATAAGGTGAACGAAAGCAGTACATTCTTCTGTCCCGGATATCACATTGTTGACGGCGAAAAAATCAAATGTTGGCGCACGGTTCCTCACGGAAGTCAAACGTTGCAGGAAGCAATTTGCAATTCGTGTAACCCTGCGTTTATGCAAATGGGACTTTCGGTAGGGCAGAGTACGTTATATAAGTATTTGGAAAATTTCGGATTTAATGCTAACACGGGCGTTGATTTTTCGGCGGATCAGTCGGGAATTATGCTTGCACCCAAATATGTTAAAAATACCGACTTGGCGAGAATTTCTTTCGGTCAGTCCATTGCGGTAACTCCGCTGCAACTTATTACTGCGGCTTGTGCCGTAATAAACGGCGGAACACTTTACCAACCGTATTTTGTTTCGTCAATGACGGACGATGACGGAAATGTGATTTCAAAAAATGACCCCGTCGCGGTAAGACAGGTAATTTCGGAATCTACAAGCGCCACAATGCGAAAACTGCTTGAGGGTGTTGTCAGCCAGGGCGGAGGCAAAAATGCGCAGGTTGCAGGTTACCGAATCGGCGGAAAGACCGGCACGGCACAGAAATACAGAGACGGTCAGATCGTTTCGGGAATACATATCGGTTCATTCTTCGGTTTTGCGCCGGCGGATAAACCTCAGTTTGCAGTGCTTGTAACAGTAGATGAAGCACAGATTTATAACGATTACGGAAGCAATACCGCCGCACCTTATGCGGGAAAACTTATTGAAAAAATTCTTAAGTATAAACAGATAAAGGCTGATGTGCCTGCGGAAACGGAAACGGTAGAGGTTCCGAACTTGATTGGTTCAACAGTTGAATACGCCGCAAGCGCATTAAAGGATCTCGGTTTACAAATGGAAAACGAGGGCGACGGAGCAATCGTTTCGCAAACACCCGCCGCAGGAAAAATCGTTGAAAAACACAGTATAATAAAAGTTAAAGGTGATACCGCAGTTGATACGACAACGTTCTACGGTATAGAATAATGGTATGTTAATTAAGGATATTGTTGATTTTAGGGTAAATGAAGAATACGAAAATATTGAAATTACCCACTTGACTATTGATTCGAGAGAATGCAGGCAAGGCTCGCTTTATTTTGCCATAAACGGCACAAGAGTGGACGGACATAATTTCATCGAAAACGCTTTTAAGGCAGGAGCATCTGCCGCAATAGTTGAAAGGAAAGTGGACTGTCCCATTCCGCAAATTGTTGTTGAGAATACTCGAAGCGCTATGAGTTATATTGCTTCGGCATTTTACGGATTTCCGGCGAAAAAATTAAAGGTGGTGGGCGTTACCGGCACTAACGGAAAAACGAGCATTTCCTATATGGTAAGGTCAATTTGCAAGGCAAACGGAATTTCCTGCGGTGTTATCGGAACAAGCGGAATGTACGTTGACGACCGCAAACTTGACATAAAGATTTTGACAAGCACAACGCCGGACCCAATAGAACTTCAGTATGCACTGAGTGAAATGGTAAAGCTCGGTGCTGAGTGGGTGGTTATGGAAGTTACCGCACATGCGCTTGACCTGCATAAGGTTGACGGAATGAATTTTGTTTCCGGCGGATTTACAAATCTCACCCAGGATCACCTTGACTATTTTATTACAATGGAAAATTATGCTAATGCAAAAGCAAAATTTTTCAAAAAAGGCGTAACTCAAAAAGCCGTTGTAAACCTTGACGATGGGTTCGGAAAAACGCTTTTTGAAAATAAAGAAATTCCGATGCTTACATATTCAATCAACGCTGCGGGCGACCTTGTTGCGGAAAACGTCGAAATCAAAAATCACGGTTCTGAATTTACCGTTAAATATCAGAATGAAATTTATCCCGTAAAAACTAAAACAACGGGACTGTTCAATATAAGCAACGTGCTTTGTGCCATAGGTTGCGGGATAAATGCAGGATTGAACATACGTGAATGTATAAAAGGAATTGAGAGTTTTACATCTGTTCCGGGTAGATTTGAAACAGTTGATACAAAAAATCTCGGCTTTACGGTAGTTGTTGACTATGCACATACTCCCGACGGGCTTGAAAACATTTTAAGCTCGATAAACACATTCAAAAAAGGCAGACTGATCTGCGTGTTCGGATGCGGAGGAAACAGAGATTCCGCCAAAAGACCTATAATGGGCGAACTTTCGGGAAAACTCAGTGATTTTGTGGTTATTACAAGCGACAATCCCCGACTTGAAGAACCTGAATTCATAATCGACAGTATAGAAGAAGGCATAAAGAAAACGTCTTGCAGATATATTCGTAATGCAGACAGAAAAGAAGCGATACAACTTGCTTTTGAAATGGCTGAAAAAGACGATATAATCGCAATTTGCGGCAAAGGCGATGAAGATTATCAGGATATTCAAGGGATAAAACATCATTTTTCCGACCGTGAGGTTGTGGAAGAATTGGTTTCTCGGAGGACAAAGTAATGGAAAGTGTTTTTATTAAATATTTATTGATACCGTTTTTTATTGCGCTGGCAGTATGTCTTATTATCGGACCGTTTGTAATTAAACTTATGCAAAAGTTGAAATTCGGTCAGCAGGTTCGTGATGACGGTCCTGCGTCGCATCTTAAAAAACAGAACGTTCCCACTATGGGCGGAATAATGATTGTAATAGCAATTATTATAGCCGCACTTTGTATGGGCGCCGGAAGCGAAGCACTTGTTGCGGCAGTTGCAACGCTTTGCTACGGACTTATCGGATTTTTAGACGATTTTATCAAAATCGTAAAAAAACGTTCACTTGGACTTCGTGCTTATCAAAAAATAATCGGTCAGTTCGGTGTTGCACTTATTGTTTCCATTTATGCAATGAAAAATTGCGGAACTGACGTATTTGTTCCGTTTGTGGGCACGGTGGATTTCGGGTATTGGTTTATTCCGTTTTCTATGTTTGTTATTATTGCAATTACCAATGGCGAAAATCTTGCTGACGGACTTGACGGCCTCGCTTCAAGAATGACTCTCGTTCAGGGAATTACTCTTGCCGTTATGATTCTCGTTTTCGGAATTTCCACAACAAAAAATGCAGACGGCACGAACATTTACCGTCTTGCGGGAGTTTCTGCCGCTATGGCAGGCGCTTGCATGGGATTCTTGCGCTTCAACACATATCCCGCAAGAATATTCATGGGTGATACCGGTTCGCTTGCATTGGGCGGATGTATGGCAGTTTGTGCTATATTTTCGAAAATGGCACTTATGCTTCCCATTATGTGCGTTATGCTTGTGGCAACCTGCCTTTCCGTTATATTGCAGGTCGGCTCATTTAAGCTTCGTCACGGAAAAAGAATTTTCAAGATGGCTCCGCTTCATCATCATTACGAATTGCTCGGCTATCACGAAACCACTGTAACATCTATGTACACGCTGATTACGATCGGTGCTTGCGGTCTTGCACTTTTGATCGTTCTTGATTATTTCGCAATTATATGAGGATAAAATTATGAAACTTGAAAATGTACTTGTAATCGGAATGGCGCGCAGCGGTATTGCCGCCGCACCCGTGCTTAAGAAATTAGGGGCAAATGTAATTCTTAATGACAGTAAAACAGAAGAAAACCTTGAGGGATTAGATGTTCTCGATAAGAACAGTTACCGTTTTGAACTCGGCAAAAAGCCTGATGAATTTGTTGATGAGGCTGACTTGGTAATCGTTTCGCCAAGTGTTCCGCTTAATTTGCCTTACGCAGAAAAAGCAAAGGAACAAGGCAAGGAAATTGTTGCCGAAATTGAATTCGCATACAGAATATGCAAGGCAGACACTGTTGCAATCACGGGAACAAACGGAAAAACCACCACAACAACACTTGTTGGTGAGATTTTCAAAAACTTCAAACGTGGAACGTTTGTTGTAGGTAATATCGGAGAACCGTATATTGCACATTCTCTTGAAGCTAAGGAAGGGGATGTGATGGTAACTGAAATAAGCAGTTATCAGCTTGAAGGAATTTCCGAATTCCACGCAAAGGCGGCGGCACTTCTTAACATTACCGAAGACCACATGATCAGACATAAGACAATGGAAAACTACATTGAAGCAAAGAAACGTGTTTTCCTTAATCAGACAAAGGACGATTTTGCCGTACTAAATTACGATGACGAAACGGTAAGAAATCTTGCGGATTCGGTTTCGGGCAGAGTATTCTTCTTCTCAAGAAAAACGGAACTCGAAGAAGGCGCATTTGTCAGAAACGGCAACGTAATTTTCAAATTTAACGGCACTGAAACCGTTGTGTGCAAGGCAGAAGATATTTATATCAAAGGACCTCACAATCTTGAAAATTCACTTGCGGCAGTGGCACTTACAATGCTTTCTGGCGTAGATGCGAAAACTGTTGCATATACTCTTAATACGTTTAAGGGCGTTGAACACAGAATTGAAACCGTTTGCACAAAGAACGGTGTAACGTACATCAACGATTCAAAGGGAACAAATCCCGATTCAACGGTCAAGGCGATTGAAACCATGACAAAACCAACCGTTCTTATTTTGGGCGGTTACGATAAAGGCGGAAGTTTTGATTCGCTTTTTGAAGCAATGACAGATAAAATCAAACATCTTATTCTTATCGGCGTTACCGCAGAAAAAATAAAAGATACCGCAGATAAATTCGGATATACGAATTATACCGTTGTGAACGGAACATTCGAGGACGGAGTAAATGCCGCCAAAAACGAAGCAAAGGACGGCTACAATGTGTTGCTTTCACCTGCCTGCGCAAGCTTTGATATGTTTAAGGATTACGAAGAACGGGGAAGAGTATTCAAAGATATAGTAAATAAATTCTAAGGGGTGCTTGTATGGCTAAAAAGAAAAGATTGGTACGAAAAGGCGTGAATTTACCGTTACTTTTTATAACGGTTTTATTGACGTGCTTAGGTCTTTTAATGATTTTCAGCAGTTCGTACGCAACTATTCTCATTAAGTCATCAAGTGCTTCCGTTTGGAGTTCCATTCGCTTACAGTTAATAACCGCCATTCTCGGATTTGTCCTTATTTTCATTGTGACGAAAATGGATTACAGATTCTTTTCACGTCCGAGAGTGATATTAGTCGGACTTGTATTATCCGTAGGATTGCTTGCTGCAGTTTTTGCTTTTGATCCCGTTTACGATTCGCACAGATGGATTAGATTGAATGGCATAACCTTTCAGTCCTCTGAATTTGCAAAAATCGTAGGAATTCTCTATACTGCTTCATTTGTTTCAACCAATAAATGGTGGTACAGAGAGGGAAAAAAATGGCTTCAACTTCTTGTGCCCGTAGGAATTCTTGCTGTTTTAATTCTTGCAGAACCCGACCTTTCAACAACACTGTGCTTTTTAGGTTCGGTAATCGTAATAATGTTCGTTTCGGGAATGCCTTGGGGATGGCTTGGTTTGGGTGTTGCCGGATTGGGAGCATTGATTCCCGCTATGATTGCAATAAAAGGATATCAAAGCAGAAGATTTATGGCATGGCTTCACGCTTGGGATGACCCCAAAGACGTTGGCTATCAGGTAATTCAGTCGCTCTATGCAATAGGTGACGGCGGACTTTTCGGAGTGGGCCTTGGAAACAGTAAACAAAAAATAACACATCTTCCCATGAGCGACACCGACTATATTTTTGCGATTATCTGTGAAGAATTCGGTTTTATAGGTGCGGCACTTGTTATAGGGCTTTATGTGGCTTTTGCGTTCTTGGGAATTAAGATTGCAATGGAAGCACCCGACCGATTCGGCGCATACACAGCGACGGGAATTACTACGGTAATCACACTTCAGGCAATTATCAATATGGCGGTTGCCACAAACGTTATTCCGTCAACGGGAATTACACTTCCGTTTGTATCAAAAGGAGCATCATCACTGCTGTGTATGTTGTTCGCCACGGGATTGCTGCTTAGTATCTCGTCACGAAAACGAGTGGAACGGGAGCGTTAACAACATAGTATTTTCACTCATATATTAGAATTGACAAGATTTTAATATAGGGGTGTTGATATGCGACAGATAATTGTTGAAGGCGGAAATTCTCTTTACGGTCAAGTGGACGTCCATAGCGCAAAGAATTCGATTTTGCCGATTCTTGCGGCGACGGTGCTTGCGGATGAAGAAATATGTCTTAAAAACTGTCCTCCGCTTTCCGACGTTAAAATAATGCTTTCTATATTGGAAAGCTTGGGATGCAAGACAAAGATTGTCGGTAAAGATATATTCGTTAATCCGAAAAACGTTAAAACGTGGACGATTGACGATGAATGGATGGGAAAACTTCGCTCGTCCATATTCATTTTAGGACCGCTTATTGCAAAGACCGGAAATGCCGAAATCGGATATCCGGGAGGATGCGATATCGGAATAAGACCTATTGACCTGCATTTGCACGGACTGCGAAATCTTGGGTGCAGCGTGCTTGAAAAAGACGGCAGAATAATATGCCGATGCGGAAAACTTAAAGGTTCGGAAGTTTATCTTGACTATCCGAGTGTGGGCGCAACGGAAAATATTATGATGGCGGCGACGTTTGCAGACGGCGCAACGGTAATAGATAATTGCGCAAAAGAACCCGAAATAGTGGATTTGCAGAATTTTATCAATATTCTCGGCGGCAGAATAAGCGGTGCGGGAACGGGTAGAATAGTTGTCCACGGGGTAAAACGGCTTCACGGCGGGGAATACACGCCAATACCTGACAGAATTGTAACAGGTACATATTTGATAGCGACTGCAATCACGAACGGCAGAGTGTATATTAAAAATTCAATCAAGGAACACGTGGCGGTACTTTTGGGAAAAATGAAAGATTGCGGCTGCAAGATGGAATACCCGGAGGACGGAATAATAATCGAAGCGCCGAAAAGACTTGTTTCTTCGAAAATGATTGAAACGATGCCGTACCCGGGATTTCCGACGGATTTGCAGTCACCGATGATGGCATTACAGACGATGACTGACGGAACCTGTATGCTTGTGGAAAATGTTTTTGAAAATCGACTGTTACTTTCCGGCGAACTGAAAAAAATGGGCGCAGACATAACGGTAAAGGACAGAATAGCATTTATTCACGGAAAAGAAAAACTTTTCGGAACAAATGTTGATGCACACGACCTTCGTGGGAGTGCCGCATTGATTATTGCGGGACTCGGCGCAGAAGGAACTACAAAAATAAATGACAGAGGTTATTTACTGCGGGGATATTACGATCTTGAAAAACAGTTGAACGGTGTGGGCGCAAAAATAACCGTAATATAATAGGGTGGAGAGAAAATGAGCAGAAAGAGCAATAAAATCAGAAAGGAAAACTACGGACCGAGTCCGATTATTTTATGGATATTGGTGCTTATTCTGTTAGTGGCGCTTTTCTTTTTGTTGAATTCTTCGCTTTTCAATGTTTCGGAAATTACAGTTTACGGCACGGAACGGTTTTCACAGCAGGATGTAATCAATGCAAGCGGTATTGATTACGAATTGAATATTTTTCAACTTGATGAAGAATCCGCCCGACAGGGAATAGAATCAATTCCGTATTTTAAGGTTGAGGACATTCAAAGAACATTCCCTACGGGCGTGAAGATATTCGTAAAAGAAAGACATCCCATGGCACAAATCGGCACGATAAACGGATATTATATTATCGATGCGGAATGTAACGCATTGGCACTTAATTCTGTTAAGGACGAAATGCTTGCGGACGTTGTGGGCGTCGGACTTATGGAACCTCAATTCGGACATCAGATAGTTTCCGACAGTGAAGAAAAAGTAGTAGGACTTGCAAGAATACTTTCCGCAATAAACGATTATTCGTTGACGGATAAAATCACAAAAATCAACTTTGAAAATCCGGACAGCATCGAAATCGAGTTTTTAGGAAAAAACGTTAAAATAGGAAATTCAATCGGATGCAAGGACAAACTTGCGGTGCTTGAAAAAACATTTGATGCGGTAAAAGACAGCATTACCGACGGAAAAGTTCTTAATATGGAAACAGAGGGCGGATATTTTATAGGTTGATTTTTGAAAAACTCAAAATTTTTCTTCGGAAAATGTTGCTCAAAGTTTGGTTTTATAATGCTTTTTATACAAAAATAAAGAGCAAAAATGATATTTTGCTCTAAATATCGCAAAAAAATTAAGAAATTATTCAAAAAATGCGTTTTTTTATAAAAAAACGCTTTAACTTTTTTTGATTATTTGCTATAATATATAAGGAGATATTCTATATCTTCGATAATTTCGGAGGTTTGACCTAATGAGGCAGATTTCAACAGTAATTGAAATTGGCACAAGTAAGGTTGTTTCTATAATCAGCGAAGCAGGTCAGTATGATGACAATCATATTCTCGGCAGTGCATCTGTTCCGTATCCCGGATACAAAAACCGTAAATGGGTGGACAAGCATGCGGTCGCTCCTGCAATAATAAATGCTCTGCGTGAAGCAGAAAAAATTGCCGGCCGACATAACAAGCCGGTTCATATAGGAATTCCGGCAGACTTTACGACTGTTGTGTGCAAAAGGGTGAGCATTGAATTCAAAAGTCATAAGACGGTTACCCAAAGCGACGTGGAGGAACTATATCAAAAGGGTAGAAGCAAGCTTGACGTTGCTAAAGATTATATGCTTATTCACAGATGCCCCGTTGTGTTCGTTCTTGATGAAGCAAGAAGAACAATGGAGCCGGTGGGAAGAAAAGCAAAATCAATAAGTGCCGTTATTTCATACGTTTTGGCAGAAAGATGGTTCGCAAACGGCGTAAAGAAAATTCTTGAAGCAAACGGATATTCCGCAAGCACGTTCGTTTCGTCAACGTATGCGCAGACGGTTCGGTTTATTCCCGAAGAAACGAGGGACCACGGTGCGGTTCTTATCGACTTCGGCGGAACGTCCACCACGGTTGTTGCAACCCGCGGTGACGGAATAATTTTTCACAAGGCATTGCCTTTCGGCGGAGACAGTATTACTTCCGACTTGGAAAAGGTGTTCGGCATAAGCCGCGAAGCCGCCGTTGAACTGAAAAAACGTTCAATATTCGGTCTTTCTCTCAGCGAAGACGATACCTATGAGGTGTGCGAGAAAGATTCGTATAAGTTCATAAAATTCTCAGCGATTCAGGTTCAGCAGGTCATTGAGGCAAGACTTAACGAAATGTTAAGTGTGATTGTTCAAATGCTTAACAAAAGCAGATGCAATCTTCCCGGGTACATTCCCGTGTTCGTTACGGGCGGCACCGCTTCAATGCGAGGAATAAGAGAGTACATACAAAAGGTTATTAACCATAACACGCAAATAATTATTCCCTGCTCCACTTGTTTTAATCAACCGGCTTATTCATCGGCACTTGCTACGATGGATTTGGCTCTTGAAGCAGAATCAGACGACGAACCCTCGTTCGTCGAAAATATAAAAAAATTTTTTGGAAAGTAAGTTCTTGAAAGGAGAATTATATAATGGAATTCGAAGTTGATATGGGCGGTTTTGCTCAGCTTAAGGTTGTTGGCGTAGGCGGCGCAGGAGATAACGCCGTTGACAGAATGATTACATCAGGTCTTACCGGTGTTGAATACATTGCTATTAACACTGACCGTCAGGCACTTCAGCGTTCAAAGGCAAATAAAAAATTGCAGATCGGTGAAAAAATCACTAAAGGTCTTGGCGCAGGCGCAAATCCCGAAATCGGTAAAAAGGCGGCTGAAGAAAGCCGTGACGATATTATGGACCAGTTGCGTGGTGCAGATATGGTATTCGTTACTGCAGGTATGGGCGGCGGAACAGGTACCGGTGCGGCTCCCGTTGTTGCAGAAGTTGCAAAAGAAATGGGAATTCTTACAGTAGGTGTAGTTTCCTATCCTTTCCTTTTCGAAGGAAGAACAAGAGCAAATAATGCAGATAAAGGTATCTCGGAACTTAAGGAAGGCGTTGACAGTCTTATTATCGTTCCCAACGATAAACTTTTGCAGGTAGTTGGCAAGGGAACTTCAATGACCGAAGCTTTCCGCCAGGCAGATGATATTCTTCGTCAGGGCGTTTCGGGAATTTCCGAACTTATTACACGTGATTCTCTTATTAACCTTGACTTTGCCGACGTTCGTTCAATTATGAAGGACAAGGGTATCGCTCACATGGGTATCGGTATCGGTACAGGTGAGAACCGTGCTATTGATGCGGCAAAACACGCTATTGCAAGCCCGTTGCTTGAAACAACTATTTCGGGCGCAACAGGTGTTCTTCTTAACGTAACCGGTGGCGCAAGCCTTTCACTTAGCGAAATCAATGAAGCTGCATATCTTGTTCACGAAGCAGTTTCACCCGAAGCAAACATTATCTTCGGTGCAGGTATTGATGAAAGCCTTGACGACGAAGTTCGTATTACGATTATTGCAACCGGCTTTGAAAAGGTTGATGAAAGAAAAAAACCTCAGCGTATGGCTCCCGAAAGATATAACCGTGTTCCCGAAGCTGAAAAGCCGCAAAAGCAGCAGCCCGTTTATGAGGAGGAAGAGGATGATGAAGACGGTCTTATTATGACCGATTTTGCTCCGAAGACCACTGCATCAAGAACAATGGAGAACGTTTCCCGTCCTACAAAGCCTCAAATGGAAGCAGAAGAAGTTGACGATGATGAAATCTTTATTCCCAGACGTGAAGAAAGACGCCGTCAGGTTGAAGAGCAGGATGAAGAACCGGCTCCCAAAAAGAATTTCTTCTCATCGTTCAAAAACCCTTTTGGCGATTCAGCAGAAGATGATGACGATTATGATGATATCGACTTCGAAATGCCTGCTATAACAAGAAGAAATCGCAGAAACTGATATATATTAAATAAAAAAACTACCGAGCAATCGGTAGTTTTTTTTGTCATAGTATATATTCATATATGTGCGCATAAACATATATTTGCCGTAATGCTTTTTTTTCTTTGGGCAAAATATTAGAAAACTATTTTACCGAGAGGGTAAATGCTGCTTTGCCGTTCGTAAGCGGAATTTCAATGAAAAGAGTTTCAAATGCGCCGCAGGGATTGAAATTGCGCTTTGTTCCGTAGGGGAGAACTATGTCGGATTCCGAATTAAAAATCAATTTGCAGTCATTCTTTGTTATTATTATTTGATTACCGAAAATATCTGCTTTTTCATCGGAAGAGCAGACAATCGGAACACAAAGTTTTGTATTCTTTTCACAAACGTATTGGCAGGCAAAACCGTTTTCGTCAAAGGAATACGTTGCGGTAAAGGGAATGTTATCCAAGTGGCCGCTGACCGTGTAAGTATTTTCATATTTTTGTATATCGGCAAAACAATCCTTGTCAGTTGTGCAACGGATGTTATCACAACTTTCAAGACGCAGCGTGTTGCATCGAGAAACGGTATGACGTGACGTTTGCATATTTTCCGGCTCAACGCGTTGGTAGTCGGGCATACTTCCTGCAAAAATCATTCCGTATTTGTGATGATAAAGCAATGAAACCGAACCGCCGGTGGGATAAAGACCGATTTTCTGACCTACATAGCGGGGAGCGGCGATGGAACATCTGAAGCCGTTTTTATTGAAAATGTAACTGTTCATTGAAGAATAATACTTGAAGAAAACGTCTTTTTCAGCAGGTAAAGTAACTTTTTCCGTATGCTTGAAGTTGATATCAAGCATGTGAGCAAGAGCTTTTGCGTGGCAGAACGTATGGTGAACGCAGGGCTTTTCGTTTGCCGATTTGTATACGGGACTCGCACATAATAACCCGTCGTGAGTACATTTTTTGTATATTTGAAAATTTCTCTCGGCAATTTCACCGAACAACGCATCGGTTTTTGCAAGGTCACAAAATGCAAGCTGACATCCGTCGGAAGTTCTGCTTCCCCAATACGTCCATTTTGCACTTCTTGAACCGAAAGAGTTGTCGAGAGCGCCGTCGGGCAAATAAAAATTAGCTATTTCATACGAAAGCTTGACGACTTTTTCCATAACGTTATCATCGCCTGTAATATCCGCATAAGAATAAAGTGCAGGAATGGATTCTTCTGCTTCATAACCCAAGTCCACGTCAAAACATCCGTTATCACTTTGAACTCTGCTGCTTTCACCGTAAAGCAGGTTTTCATCCGTAATGTATCTTATTGAATCTTCGGCATTGAGTTTTGCAAGAGATAAATACCGCTCTTTTTCTTCGGGAAAAAGTAATGAAAGCAAAGCGTACATTTGTGCCGCACCGCAACGGTAGTTCACATTAAAGGTGTTTTTTTCGGGAACCATATATTTATCCATAAAATCGGCAATTTCTTTGGCACGAACGAGCCACTTTTTCTTTTCGTTTTCGGGAATAATGCTTCCGTGACGGAGCAATGCTTCGGCAAGCGCCACAACATAGAAAATCGAAACACCTTTCCAACCGTTATTCAAATCGTTTACATTTGAACCGTCGCTTCTTGCCATATTTTCTTTTGACCAATCAAAAACTTTTATCGCCGCATCAAGATATTTTCTATCCTTGGTAATATCTGCCATTGTGACAAACGGATAGATAACATCGGCACATCTTCCGTGAATTATATTGCAGGCAGGACAAAGTATGCCTCCTGAAAGTTCAATTCCGAAAGAATCGGGAACTTGAAGCTTTATCATTTTGTCGCACCATTCTTTAAGCAAAGAAAAATATTCGTTCATTTTATTCACCTCGGTTATATTATATAATACTGAAATTAAGATGTCTATTGACATTTGGACCTAAATATTGTATATTTGACTCATAGAAAGAGGGATTTGTATGAAGGACGTTTTTATATGGAACAATAATTCTCAGTTCAGGCAGGTGAATGTTTTGAATAACGGCAAAAACTATTCACTTGATTGGCACGAACACGATTTCTTTCACGTTAACTACATAACCGACGGATATGTGGATATTTTAATCCGCGGCAACACATTCAGAGTTAATAAGGGAGAACTTTTTATTATGCCGCCGTATTTGAAGCATAGGCTTGAAAGTGAGTTTGGCTACAAACAGATAGGCATGGATGTTCATGAGGAATTTGACTCGTTCGGTCTGTTCAAAATGATGTGCGACACATTTCAAAATGAATTTACAGTTGTGAAAATGGCTCATATATTGCCACAGTTTGAGCAAGCGGGAATATTCAATGAACAGTTATCCGATTTGTCAAAACTGCGCTTCTTTAATTTTATGGAAAACGTCTTGCTTGAAGCACTTAAAATGCAAAGCAGTGAGGATAAATTCAAAAGGAATGTTTCGCAAATAACCGACTATTCGATTTCGGTAAACGAGTTGGCATCGAAATTTTATATGAGCAAAAGCAATCTTGAAAGAGAAATGCGCAAGGCGTTCGGGATGAGCGCAAAGGAATTCTTAGACAAAAACAGAATGACATCGGCATATTATCTCTTGCTTGAAACTGACAGAAAAATAAACGATATCAGTGCAGAATTAGGTTTTTGCGATACGGCGCACTTCATTACGTTTTTCAAAAAGAAAGAGGGAATAACTCCTCTTGCATTCAGAAAACGGGAAAGATTTAACTGATTTTTGAAAATAAGCAGTTTTTTTTGCAGATAAATCGAATAATTTGTTAAAAAAACCGATATTTTATGAATGAAATATAAATTTTTATCTTGAAATTCATTTTGAATTATTATATAATAATGTTAAGTAATAAAATTGCATTAGACATGAAAGGGGTTTTTAGATGGAATATCACGCTTCAAATGTTCGCAACATTGCATTTATCGGTCACGGTGGAAACGGAAAAACAACATTGACCGAAGCATTGCTTTTTCTGAACGGAATTATTGAGAAACCCGGAAAGACAGAAGACGGAAATACGGTATGCGATTTTGACGCAGAAGAAATTAAAAGAAAAGTGTCCATATCACTTTCGGTTGCTCCTGTGGAAGAAAATGATTTTAAGATAAATATTCTTGATTGTCCGGGATATTTTGATTTTGAAGGATGCGTAATAAACGCTTTAGAAGTGGCGGACGGCGCGGTTATCGTTGCCAATGCATCGGGAATTGATGTGGGCACTGAAAAGGCGGTTGAACTTACAAGAAAAATCAAAAAGCCGAGAATCATATTTGTAAATCAGATAGATAAAGAAAACACTTCGTTTGATAATGTTGTTTCATCACTTAAGGATAAATACGGCACGTCAATAGTTCCGGTACTGTACCCGATTATAGAAAACGGAATTATGACGGGGTTTGTTGACCTTGTTGATTGCCAGGCTTATCAGTTCAAGGGCGAGGAAAGAATAAAAACCGACATTCCCGACAATATTAAAGATGTAATTTCACTTGAACATAGTGCACTTATGGAAACTTCTGCGGAAAACGACGAAGAACTTATGGAAAAGGTCATTATGGGCGAAGAACTGACCGCAGAAGAAATCGTAAAAGGTCTTTCGCTTGGAATTGCCGATTCGTCAACTGTTCCCGTACTTTGCGGCGATGCAATCGACTGCAAGGGCGTTCGTCTTTTGCAGGAAACTATCAAAAGATTTATTCCGTCAAGTGAAAATAAAGAATTTGAATGTACCGACGATATCGTTGCGGTGGATGAAAATCAGCCGTTTTCGGCATACGTTTTCAAAACTGTTTCCGACCCGTTTGCAGGCAAACTTTCGGTATTTCAGGTTCGCTCCGGTGTTGTAACTCCGGACACACCTATTTATAATGCCAACGCAGATAAGCAGGAAAAGGCAGGAAATCTGTTCGTTATCAGAGGAAAAAAGCAGATACCCGTTCAAAAACTTTGCGCAGGTGATATCGGCGCTGTTGCCCGACTTCAATATACGCTTACGGGACACACACTTTATTCGGGGAAAAAGGTTCAGTTTGTTGAACCCAAACTTCCGTGGCCCGGAATGCAGCTTGCGGTTGTTCCCAAAAAGCAGGGCGATGAGGATAAAGTTTTCTCCGGCTTGCGCAAGTTGATAGAGGAAGATAACACACTTTTCCTTGAGAAGAACGTTGACACAAATGAAATGATTCTTAAGGGATTGGGAGATACGCACCTTGAGGTCACACTTGCAAAACTTAAAGCAAAATATAACGGCGAAGCGGAATTGAAGACGCCTACCGTTCCCTATAAGGAAACTATCAGAAAGAAAGTTAAAGCACAAGGAAAATACAAAAAGCAGTCGGGCGGTCACGGACAGTACGGCGATTGCTGGATAGAATTCGAGCCTTGCGAAAACGAATTTGAATTTGTTGATAAGGTTGTAGGCGGTGCCGTTCCGAAGCAGTATATTCCTGCGGTTGAAAAGGGACTTCTTGAATGTATGAAAAAAGGCGTTTATGCCGGATTCCCGGTAACCGGAATAAAATGCACACTGTATGACGGCTCATATCATCCGGTTGATTCTTCGGAAATGGCATTTAAGGCGGCGGCAACTGTTGCATACAAGTCGGCTTGCGTTAATGCTGACCCCATTTTGCTTGAACCTGTTTATTCCGTTCGGGTAGAAGTTCCCGATGAATTTATGGGTGACGTAATCGGCGATATCAACAAGCGCCGCGGACGTATCGTGAATATGACTCCCGTGGCGGGCGGTCAAAGAATCGAGGGCGAAGTTCCGCTTGCGGAAATGTTCTATTATGCCACGGATTTAAGAAGTATTACTCAGGGCAGAGGTGTTTACAAAACCGAGTTCACAAGGTATGAGGAAGTGCCTTATAACGTTGCCGAAAAGGTTGCAAATGAAAATCGGACAACTGACGCAGAATAATTTTGTGTTTGCCAAAAACACGAATGTATTATATAATGATACTAATGCATAGGAGGAAAAAAATATGCAGATCACAGATGTAAGAATTCGTAAAGTGGAGAGCGCAGGCAAGTTAAGAGCAGTTGCTTCTATTACTTTCGATGACGAATTTGTTGTTCACGACATTAAGGTTATCGAAGGTACTTCATCGTTATTCGTTGCTATGCCGAGCGTAAAAAATTCCGCCGGAGAATTCAAGGACATCGCGCATCCTATCAAAACGGAATTGCGTGAAACCATCTCTAAAACAGTGCTTGAAAAATACAACGAGGAATAAGAGATTTTTGTGGGCAGGCACTTTTCCTGCATCGGGAGGCGGAAGACGTCTCCCCAAAAAACACGAACGATGCTCCTTGTTATGCGTCGTTCGTGTTTTTTGAATAACTGAAAACATATTCGGAGGAATTAATTATGTACAGAACATCACTTATACTTGCGGCGGGCGACGGAAAAAGAATGAAATCGGATTTGCCGAAAGTTATGCACAAGGTGTGCGGATATCAGCTTGTTAAACACGTGTTCAATGCGGTAAAGGAAGTTTCGGACGATGAACCGATAGTTATTACCGGCAGACGCGGAGAACTTTTGCACGAACTTTTCGGCGAAAGCGCACGATATGCTGAACAGACCGAAAGACGTGGAACGGCTCATGCAGTTATGTGCGGTCAGCATTTCCTTGAAAATAAGGACGGCTATGTTACAATTACCGCAGGAGATATGCCGCTTATTACCGGCGATACGTTTAAGAGCCTTCTTGAAACGGCTATAAATGAAGATATGTCGGCGTGCGTGCTTACTGCGGTGGTTGACGATGCATTCGGCTACGGAAGAATTATTCGTGACGAAAAGGGCGACGTTGAGGCTATTGTTGAACAGCGGGATGCCACAGAAGAACAGCAGAAAATAAAAGAAGTAAACACATCGGTATATTGCTTCAAAATTCCCGATTTGCTCTATGCGCTTACACAAGTAAATGACCAGAACGCACAGGGCGAGCTTTATCTTACGGATACACTTTATATTCTTCGCAATATGGGAAAAAAAGTCGGTGCTTGCATTGTTAAGGATGCCACCGAATCAATGGGCATCAATGACAGAGTTCAGCTTTCACAAGCCGAAAAGGAAATGCGCAGAAGAATAAACGAAAAAGTTATGCGTGAGGGTGTAACGCTTATTGACCCCGATGCTACTTATATCGAGGCGGGAGTTAATATCGGCAAGGACACGGTTATATATCCGTCAAGCGTATTTTCGGGAAATACCGTTATCGGTGAGAACTGCGTGATTTATTCGGGATGCAGATTTGATAATGCGGTTATCGGCAACGGAACGGAAGTTCAAAGTTCGGTAATTCTTAATTCCACCGTCGGAAGTAATGCAACGGTAGGACCTAATGCTTACATCAGACCTGAGTCTGTAATCGGCGACAGAACAAGAATAGGCGACTTTGTTGAAATTAAAAAATCGACTATAGGTAACGGAACAAAGGTCAGTCACCTTACATACGTGGGTGATGCTACCGTTGGCGAAGATTGCAATATGGGATGCGGAACCGTTTTCGTAAATTACGACGGTAAGAATAAACATAAAACAGTTGTGGGCGACCACGTATTTATCGGATGCAACGCAAACCTTATCGCACCGCTTAATATCGGTGACAATTCACTTATTGCGGCAGGCTCGACGGTAACCGAAAGCATAGAAGAAAACGATATGTGCATTGCACGTTCAAGACAGACAACCAAGAAAGGCTGGGTAAACAACTATAAAAACTGGAATAAATAATGACATAACCGTAATTGCAGGTCTGGGAAATCCGGGCCTGCAATATGCGCATACAAGGCATAATGTTGGATTTATGGCGATTGATTATCTGACAGTAAAACTGAAAGCGTCAATGCCGAAAGAAAAATTCAACGGCGAAATTTTCGAAACTAAAATAGACGGAAAGAAAGTATTTCTTGTTAAACCGCTGACCTATATGAACGAAAGCGGGAGATGTATTCAGGAAATAATGCAGTTCTATAAAATCAGCACGGAGAATATCGTTATAATATATGATGACATAGATATTCCCGAGGGAACACTGCGACTTCGTGCAAAGGGAGGACCCGGAACACATAACGGAATGCGTTCAATCGTTTCGTGCATATCAAGCGATAACTTTCCGAGAATTCGAATCGGTACGGGAAATCCGATAATGAAGCAAATGGACCTTGCAGATTTCGTACTCGGTAAGTTCTCAAAGGAAAGTGAAGATTTGATTGTCGATGCGGTGAAGCGTGCGGGCGATGCGGCAGAAATGCTCGCCAAGGACGGCATTGAAAAAGCGATGCAGAAATATAATCAAAAATAAGAGGTAAATAATGTTCAACCTGTATAAATCTGCGCTGAGTAAAAGCGCTGACTATTGCAGACTTGAAAAAAACGTCCGGGATGGGGTAAACCCTATCTCGGTTTTCGGCGTTTCGGATAGTCAAAAAATTCATATTGCTACGGCGCTCAGCGAGGACAGACCTCTTTTGTTCGTTGCACAGGGCGAGGCTTCGGCAGAAAAAATCAAGCAAGATTATGAGTTTTATTCGGGAAATAAGGCGGTAGTGCTCAGCGGTCCCGAACAACTTTTGCAGGCATCGTTCCAAAGCGGAGAAATAGCAAAAAAGAGAATAGAAGCATTGTCTTCACTTCTTGACGGCACAAAGTGCGTTGTTGCAACTGTGGATGCGATTATGTTCAATCTTATGCCCCCGGAGGCACTTAAAAAACTCACCGTCAACGTAAAATGCGGAGATAAAATTGACATAAAAGAATTGGCACAGAAACTTGTGCTTTGCGGTTATACGTCCGTTTCACAAATCGAGGGCAAAGGAGAATTCTTTGTTCACGGCGGACTTGTGGACGTTTTTGCTCCGGGTATGGACAATTCTGTCAGAATTGACTTCTTTGACGACGAAATTGATTCAATAAGGCTTGTTGACCCCGTTTCGCAAAGAACCGTTGACCGAATAAATAAAGTTCGTTTTCTTCCGCTGAAAGAAATTTGCGCCGATACGGAAACCTGCCTAAATGCAGGAATGAGGCTCAGCGAAGAAGTAATTAACTTTAATAAAACATGCAAAAACAGAGAAATCGCAACGCTCGTTGCGGAAACCTTTATGCCGCTTGCGGAAAAACTTAAAATGGGACAGTACCCGCAGCAAGCAACACAACTTATGCCGTATTTTTATCCGAAATACACCTCTGTTCTTGACTACCTGCCCGAAAATACATTGGTTGTGGTTGATGAAATCAAGGTTATTCGTGAACGTGGCGACAATATGGAAACGGAATTTTCAAAAACTGTCACGGACCTTATGGGCGAGGGAAAGGCACTTCAAAAACATGCTGAAACGTTCTGCGGTTTTTCAAAATTCTGGAAAAAGGCACTTTCAAGGCAAGTTGTTTCAATGCAGACAATTACGGGAACTATTCCCGATGTGGATGCTAAAGCAGTATTTCGCTTTGACGGAAGAAGTATGCAATCATTCCACAGTAAACCCGAATTTCTTATTCAAGAAGTTAAAATGTACCAAAATGCAGGATATCAGACTGTAATTTGCGCCGGTACTCAGGCAAGGGCAGAACGGATTGAAAAGGAATTTACAGAAGCAGGAGTGGGTACTATTCCACTTAAAAGAGCAGATGCAGGTATCGGGTTCGGTCAAATTGCCATAATAATCGGTTCGCCCTCACGGGGATTTGAGTATCCCTTACTGAAATTTGCCTTAATTGCCGAAAATGATGTGTTTGCGCTCGTAAAACAAAATAAGCAGGTTCAAAGTAAAAAGAGTAAAAATTCCATTGACGCATTCGTTGAACTGAAAATCGGCGACTGTGTTGTTCACGAAACAAACGGTATTGCCATTTACCGTGGAATTGTAAAAATAGAAACCGGCGGAGTGAAAAGAGATTATCTGTTTCTGCAATATCGGGACGACGATAAACTGTATGTTCCCGTTGAACAGATGAACAGAGTGCAAAAATATATTGCACCGGACGACAATACTCCCAAACTGAGCAAACTCGGTTCGCAGGAATGGACGAAAACTAAGGCAAAAGTCAGAAAGTCCATTCAGGATATGACCGAAAAACTTTTAACACTTTACCGCCAAAGGGAAAACACAAAAGGCTACGCTTTTTCACCGGATACACCGTGGCAAAGGGATTTCGAGGAAGATTTTGAATATGAAGAAACTCCCGACCAACTTCGCTCAATAAGCGAAATCAAAAGCGATATGGAGTCCGATAAGGTTATGGACCGACTCCTTTGCGGCGACGTTGGATACGGCAAAACGGAAGTTGCTTTGCGTGCAGTGTTCAAGGCGGTAATGAGCGGTAAGCAAGCAGCGGTTCTTGCACCTACAACTATTCTTGCACAGCAGCATTACAATACGTTCAAAACACGGCTTGTCAATTTTCAGGCGGTGAGAGTAGAATGCCTTTCAAGATTCAAAACCGCCAAGGAACAGAAAAAAATCATCGAGGACGCAAAATCCGGCAAGGTGGATATTCTTATCGGTACACACAGAATTCTTGCCAAAGACGTGGGCTTTAAGGATTTAGGATTGCTGGTTGTCGATGAAGAACAGCGCTTCGGTGTGGCTCATAAAGAAAAAATTAAGGAATTGAAAAACAACGTGGATGTGCTGACACTTTCGGCGACACCCATTCCGAGAACACTTAATATGGCTCTTTCGGGAATACGAGATATGTCGCTCCTTGAAACACCTCCACTTGAAAGATATCCCGTGCAGACCTACGTTGTTGAATATTCGGAGGCAATTATTCACGATGCCATCGTCAGAGAAATTCAGCGAGGCGGACAGGTATATTACTTGTATAACCGAGTTCAAAGCATTGACCTTATGGCGGATAAGTTGCGCAAACTTGTTCCTGACGCACGTATTGCGGTTGGGCACGGACAAATGGACGAAAAGCAGCTTGAAAATATAATTCTTGACTTTTATAACGGAGAATACGACGTGCTTTTGTGTACGACCATTATCGAAAACGGTGTGGATGTACCGGGTGCTAATACGATAATTATTCAAGATGCGCACACATTCGGACTGTCACAACTTTACCAGCTTCGCGGCAGAGTCGGAAGGTCTAATCGACTTGCGTATGCGTATTTTACCGTTCCGCAGTCAAGAAGTATCGGCGAAGATGCAACAAAACGTCTCAGCGCTATTGAAGAATTTACACAAATGGGTTCCGGCTTCAAAATCGCAATGCGTGACCTTGAAATTCGAGGCGCAGGAAATCTCTTGGGCGGAGAACAGCACGGACATATGGCAAAAATCGGATACGATTTGTACTGCAAGATGATAAAAGATACGGTGGATGAATCCATGGGCAAGAAAAAAGAAGAATTACCGAAAGCCACTGTGGAAATCAAAGCCAATGCGTTTATCAGCGACGATTATATTCCCAACGAAGCGGTTAAGTTTGCAACGTACAGAAAAATATCCGATATTACCGATAAAGACAGTATGCTTGACATCCGTGACGAACTTAAGGACAGATTCGGTGAAATTCCGGACACAGTTGCAAATCTGCTCAATATTGCATATATTCGCTGTATTGCGTTCAAAGCGGGCGTAAGTGTTATTAGGGAAGAACATGGCAACACATTGCTTATTTTTCCCGAACCGAAGCTTGATAAAATTTCGGCGGCGGTGAAAAGTATAAGGAGCAGGTGTTCTGCAAATGCCAGCAGAATATTTACACTTATAATAAAAACGTCGGATATGAATGACGGTCAGCGGCTCGGTATGTTAATTGAATTGCTTGAAAAATTATCCGAGATGTAAAAAATACAAGACGATAATTAAGTGAAATTTAATGAAAAAATGAAAAATTACTTGATAATAAACTGTTTATAATGTATAATATACACAGTTGCTATATGGAGGAATATTTTATGAAGAAATTTATTGCGACCGCACTTGCGTGCGTATTGGCACTCGGATTGTTTTCCGGATGCGCACTTACAACAAAGGATGACAGCAATGTTGTAATCGCTACTGTAAACGGCGAAGCTATTCTTAAGAAAGATTACGATAGTATATATAACTACTACTATTATATGTATACGAGCTATTACGGATACGATGCTTCTACTGCCGCTGCTTCACTTGAAGGCATGAAAAGTGACATTCTCGGAAGTCTTGTAGAGCAGACATTGCTTAAACAGAAAGCAAAGGCTGAGGGATATTTTGAATTCACCGAGGAACAGAAAGCAGAAGCACAGAAGGCGATAGATGAAGATAAGAATTCATTTGTATCAAGCCTTGTTTCGGAATACACCACCGCATTTGAAGGTCAGGAAGTTAAGGGCAAGAATGCAGGCGAAACCGATGAAGAATATTTCACGAGAATTGCTACCGAAAAGTATTTGAAGAATCTTAAAGACAACAATACGTCCGAAGAACAAATGCTTCAGGAACAGCTTGAAAATAATGCAATCGAAAAGTACAGAGAAGACAAACTTAAAGACGTAACAGTTCTTGATGCAGATGTTATGACAAGATTTAACGAACTTTCAAGCACTCAGGAACAGGAAATTTCAACTGACGATCAGTTTGTTTCCGCATGGAACAAGGGTTCAATAACAGGCGCTGACGGCTCAACTATTTCTTGCGACCCGCTTCTTTATTACAGAGAAGGATATTCACTTGTTCAGCATATTCTCATTAACTACGATGAAGATGACCAGACAAAACTTCAGTCGCTCTCGGGTACAATTGCCGAATATGACGAAGAAATCGCTGACCGTACCGCAACACTTGAAAACGAAACAGACGAAGCAATTAAACTTGAAGCAGAGAGCGCTTTGAAAGAAGCTACTGCTCAAAAGGCAACATATCAGGCACAGTATGATGAACTTCTTGCCGCTGCAAAGGCAAAGATTCAGAGCAAGACCGATGAAGTATATGCTTCTGTTAAGGGCGCTGACGAAGATGCGTTTGTGAAAGTAATCGTTGAAAAGTCCGATGATACCGGAATGAAAGATGAAGAAACCGCAAAGAAGGGTTATCTCGTAGGTCCCTCTGACGGAATGGTTCCCGAATTCTCAGCCGCTGCAACAAAACTTAACGAAGGTGAAGTAAGCGAACCTGTTGCAACAGTTTACGGTTATCACATTATTCGCTGCATCAAGAAACTGAATGCAGGCAAGGTTGCTTTTGATGACGTTAAGGACGGAATTAAAGAAAACTTACTTGAAGAACAGAAAAATTCCGAATGGCTGAAGATGCTTGAGCAGTTCAAGTCAGAAGCAAAAATCAAAACTTTTGAAAATAAGCTTTGATAAATAATAAAATATCAACGGTAGTCTGAAATTCAGGCTACCGTTTTTTTATTCAGTGGGGGATTGATAAGGATAAAATGCAGAATACATAAATGTATTTTGCGGCTGAGTTTGCCTTGACGATAAAGAATTATACTCAATGGGACCCGAGTACAAAACAGATACGGGCATTTGTGATGTAATGTAACAAATCACTGTCCCGTCAACAACGCAATTAAAATTTTCATCTATCAGTTTAATATTGTCTGCGAAAAACGAAAAATGAACCATTATTTCGTAAGGCCACAAAGCGTCTTCGGGTAAAACCATTCGTGCGGAATACGGCACGCAAATCGAACATGGGGAAACATAGGATGAGCCGGAATAAATGTAAGTCAGATTTCCTTTAAGGTCAAAATTACCTATAATATCCACGTTGCACTCTCCGTATCTCGGCGACACAGATAAGGTCGTAGCACCCGAAAAAGTACCTGTTCCGCTTGCATATAATGGAGTAACGTTATTTTTATCATAGGGCAAAATTGCGGATAAAATAAGGGGTTCCCGATCCAAATCAATGCGCACGTTATCAAATATCCGTGTAGCCATAATTTGTACGGTGTTGTTCTTACTGTCGTTTATTCCTCTTGAGGTTGAGCAGGACATTCATTTTTCCTCCTTGCTTTTTTATCATTATATGCAATCAGAAAAAAATAAATGCAAAAAAAGTCCGTCAAAATAACGGACTTTTTGCGTTTGTTACACTTGAATTTGTTTTGATTTGTTTTATTACGATATGCGAAATAATCAGAAATCTGAGTATTCGTCTTTATATTTATTTCTTTTTTGCGGAATGGTGGAATAGACACCGATTGCCGCAAATATCAGGCCCACAAGAATAGCATATAAACCGTTTTGAAATGTTAGTGAACGGTCAAAATAGTCATAAATGCTATATATTTCCGTTTGAAATAAAAACTTGATTATAAATGCAACAAATGCCGAAACGCACATAATTGCACCCGAATAACCGAGTGATTTAAGCCAAATGTAAGGGGATTTTCTGTGATGCAGGATCGTGCTGATGATCCAACCCATAATATATCCCGATGCTGCGGCTATTCTTACATAGAAAACACAAAGGAAAAGAAAGATAACGGCAAATACTCCGAAAACGGTGTACAAGCCCTTGTTTGAAAAGATGAACTGATACAGTTTGTTCTCGTTTTCAAGGTCCGGCTTTTCTTCTTCTTTTTTCTTTGGCTTCTCCGGGACATCAATAGGGGCGGCAATAGACGTATAAACGTACATTTTGCCCTTGCTTAACGAAATATTAAGTTCCGGATTGGAGAATTCTATACTTGCGGAAATCAAAAAAGAAGAAAGTTGTTTTGTAAATTCGGAAATGTATTCAGGGTTGTCAATGTTCTTTTGATTAAAGACCATAATCAAACCGTCTTTTACAAATCTTACATTTTTAAGTCTTGCGGCGCTTTCCTTGATGTAACATGAAATCATTCGTTTTTCATTCATATTTACGGATGGAAGATTTACCGAAAGATAAAGACCGCTTTTCTTTTCGGATGCGGTATACAGAAATCCGCCTATGTTTTTGTAGAATAATCCGTTTTCACCGGGGGTGAATCCCAGTTTATCGATTATACTGTTTAATTCCATATAATTCCTTATAAAAAAATCGAAAATTCGATTTTAGTATTATTCAAGCGAAGCAGCATAAATGAACTGTTTTATGCCGTTGCGCTTGTTACAAAAGAGCCGAACCCCATGAGCCCGGCTCCTATATTTTTAATCGTCAATCTTTTTAAGCAGTTCCTCAATTTTCGGAGCAAGAGCTTCTTCTTCCTTCTTAAAGATAATATCGTAGAACTTAAGAAGGAGAGGTGCGTTCCATGCGATACCGGTCATCATTGAATTTCCGCCGATAGCATGTATTGCCTGAACACTTGTGGTGTTTCCGCCGTAGTAACTGTCGTGTACCGAAGCGAGAATTTCAAGCGCCTTGTTAATTCCCTTTTCAAAAAGCTCGTCGACAGTTTCGGTAGAGGTGTATCTTGCATCCCAAGGAGTCATCCACTCGGTTTTGTTTTCGTTCATAAAGTCGATATCGGACTCATGACCTGCATAAACGGTCTTTGTGAAGAACCCGGGAGTGAATTCCTTTGAGAACTTTTCGTATACTGCGGTAATGGGCTTCAAAATACCGGGTTTAATTCTCTTTTTAAGTTTTTCGTTCATATTCTGGTATGCCTTGATAACATCTTCACGGGAAATATCTTTTCCGTAAACAGTTTTAAGGTTTACGGGATACATACGGCAAACTTCAAGAAGTTCGGCGTATGTAATCCAGAACATATCGTCGATTTTAACCTGCGCAGGCGTCATATTCATGTGCTTTTGAAGCATAACTTCATCAATAGCATTGTTTATGCGCTTGCGGTAAATACCGAAACGTTCCGGCAGGGGAGCGTTAGGCGTAATGAAACCGCCACGGTATAAAATATACGGATTGACCGCGCAGTCAACTGCATAGTGAACAAGATAGCCGTAGAAGTAAGGAATGATAATTTCCTTATCGGCGTCTTCCTGCTTTGCGATGTATCTGTAAATAAGCGACATCCATTCGTCAACGGAACGCTCGTGAAGCATCATACTCAAACGGTGAATACTAACATCAGACTTCAAAGGTGCACCGAAATAATTAAAGAAATCGGGACCCTGAAGACCTAAGTCGTAAACACTTTTGCGTTTATCTATAACTTCCTTAATATTAGCAGGAAGCTGTTCGTAAACTTTCTGACCTGCTATGTAATGGGTAAAGAAACCTGGCATAAATGTTACACTCCTAACAGTATGTATTTTGCAAAAAATACGAAATGACGTATTTTCAGTTGTTGCTACTATTATAATATATTTTTTTCATTTTGAACAGTAGTAATTTGAAAAATAATGCACAAAAATTAAGTTTATTTTGCATATTCAGTTAATTTTTACAGAATATCTGCGCATTTTTGTTTTATCTTTGAAGCTGTAAACGGTTTCAAGAAGTTTTCCACCGTTTTTTTCTATGATTTTTGCACTTCCCACGTTGTCGTCACGGCAAGTAATAATAACGTTTTCGAACCCGATTTCCTTTGCTTTTTCGATAAGTAGCTTGCAAATCAGCGTTCCGTAGCCCTGCCTTCTTTTTGAGGGCAAAACACCGTAGCCGAGCTGTCCCGCAAGTGTAACGTTATATTTTGTTGCCTTGTGCCTTACGTCACCCTGCGCATAAATTGTTCCGTTGTCGTCAACAAGAAAGTACCTTGTATATGGCGATACTCCTTTGCCGAGTCCGATGCCGGCAGAATGCTTGACGCAGGTTCTGATAAAATACGGAAAAATGTTCGGGTCGGTCATACCGAGAAACGGAGTACCCGCTAATTCGTAATCGTCAATCATTTCCGTAAAAGCGCCGAGAGAAAGTTCATCGGCAGTACAAAGATGCATAATTTCACTTCCTAACGGTAATAGTATATCACATTTTACTTTTTGTGTATATATTTTCTTTTCTTCGGAATAACAGAATTTTCAACTTCAAAATTTATTTCGTATTCACGCAGAGTCCGTGCATAGCGACGCTTTTTGATAATTTTGCCTGCGACGGTATAAACAACGATAAAGAAAACATACAGCACAAGAACAATATACAGAAAATTTTTCATAAAAACACCCGTGATTAGTGTTTCGTATTTTGAAAAATTTATTCATCTGAACGACGAGGGAGAGCATCCGATTTGACTTTGAAAGAATTTCGAAAACTGCTGTAAATCGCAAAAGCCGGTTTTCAGTGCAATTTGTGTTATTGAAAGGGATGACGACTGAAGCATTTCAAGTGCTTTTGTCAGCCTAACCGAAAGAACATACTGATGCAGAGTTTTACCCGTGTGCATCAGTATAAGACGGTTAAGGTAGTTAGGGTGAAAACTCAAAGCTTTGCCTATTGTTTCGTTTGAAATATGTTCGTTATAATGCTCTTGAATATAACTTATGACTGTTTCCACTGTGTTTGCGGGGACGGAAGATATGCCCGTGGCAAGCGTTCTTGCAACGGAAGTTATCATTTGTTTCAAAAGTGCGTTGTTTTTTTCCTGATAGAACAAATATTTGGTCGTGTATTCATCCATCATTTCCTTGATTAGCGAAAAAAGGTAATTTTGATTTTCGATAAAAAACGGTCTGTTAAGGTACTGAGCATCGGAAAAATTATAGTCTTCAAGTTTATTTTCGGCAATATAGTTTTCTTTCTTGAATGCGGGAACTATTGGAACCGACATATCCGAAAAGTCGGATGAAAAGTCAAAATTTATTCCTGCAAGCAACACGTTTTCCTTAGGTCGGTGCAAATGGTACGAAGTTCCCGACGGAACGAACAAAACAGTGTTCTCTTTCATTAAATAAACTTGATTTTTAACGGTTATTTCGTAATTTCCCTTAACACAAAAGAAAAATCTGTGGTCGTATGCTATTTGCAAATGTGTTGTAAATTCGGGGATAAGTTCAATATAGTGTATATACCTTAAATTCGGTTGAAGCGTTTTAAGATGAAGTTCCATAACTCTCTCCTTGATTTCAATACTGATATTATATACAAAAAGTTTATTTTTGACAATAAGATGTTTGTTTTGCCTATTTATTCTCATATTAAAATAGAGTATAATTAAGAAAAAAATAAGAAAGAGGTACTATTTTATGTTAGAAAGAATTCCCGCTAAAAAACCTGTTATCGGTATTTTTGCCGTTGCACACGGCGTATATTGGGATCAGTTTCCCGGACTTAAAGACAATATGGAAAAATACCATGCCGATATGGTTTCAATCGTTGCAAAAAACGATGTTGAAATCGTAGATTTAGGCATTATTGACAGCAGCATTGCCGCAAATGAAGCCGCTGACAAATTCAATGCCGCAAATGTTAACCTTATTTTCTGCAATATGATTACTTATGCAACTTCAAGCGTGTTCGCTCCCGTGCTTCGTAACTGTACTGCACCTATGGTTCTTACTGCACTTCAGCCCAGAAACGCAATGGACTACGAAAAGGCAAACACCTTTATGCAGCTTGAAAACGACAGCATTTGTTCTGTTCCCGAATTCTGCGGTGTTGCCACAAGAATGGACAAGAAAATCTATGATGTCATTATCGGCACGCTCTATAATAATGAGAGAGTTGAAAAAGAAATTAAAGAATGGTGTTTGATTGCAAAAGCACTTCGCACGCTTAAAGGCGCAAGAATCGGTCTTATGGGACACGTTCTTGAAGCAATGTACGATATGCACACCGATCCTACCGCAGTATTCAACGCATTCGGAATTCACGTTCCGCTGCTTGAAATTGACGACCTTCTTGAAGAATATCACAAGGTTACAGATGAGGAAATCGCAGAGCAGACCGCAATTATCAAAGCAGAATTTGATATGCCTGAACCCAAATGCGACCCCGTTACGATGAAACTTACCGACGAAGACCTTTATAAAGCGGCAAGAGCATCGGCGGCACTTGAAAGATTCAGAAAAGATTATAAACTTGACGGACTTGCTTATTTCTATAACGGAAGCGAAGGAAGCGAGAACAGAATGATTGCTTCATCGCTTATTGTAGGTAACTCAATGCTTATTGCACGCGGAATTCCCATGTGCGGCGAATTCGATATTAAAACTTGCATTGCAATGCTTATTATGGATACTATCGGCATCGGCGGAAGCTTTGCCGAAATTCATCCTTTTGACTTTGACGGCGACTGTATTCTTGTGGGACACGACGGGCCCCATCATATTCAGCTTGCACAGGGCAAGCCTGTTCTTCGTTCACTTAAAAAGTATCACGGAAAATCGGGAAGCGGTGCATCGGTTGAATTCAAACTCAAGGAAGGTCCTTTCACCATGCTCGGAATCAACCAGACCGCAAAAGGCGGATTTAAGTTCGTTATCGGCGAAGGTATGTCAAATGCAGGACCTATTCCCGCAACCGGAAACACAAATACCCGTGCTTCGTATCTTCCCGACACACCCACATTTATCAAAAATTGGTGTATGTCAGGACCTACCCACCACTTTGCAATGGGAACGGGCAATTATGCTTCCACACTTGAAAAACTCGGAAAAGTTCTCGGCGTAGAAACAACAGTTGTTGGAACGAATAAATAAGTTTTTTCAAATTTCAAGGCAGGAGAAAAGAAAATGTATAATATAAAGTTATATGATTACGTTCCCGAACCGCAGCCGGTTTCCACGGACTACATTGTTGCGGCACACGTTTACAATGCGTGGAAAAAGGGCGGAACAGATGTTCACAAAGGCTTCGACCAGTTCTTGGAATATCCCGAAAGAATGCCCCTTATGGGACGTTATGATGAAGAAAACCCCGAAACCTGCGATTGGGAAATTAAGTGGGCGATAGAGCACGGCGTAAACTGCTTCATTTACTGTTGGTACAGAAAGCAGGACAGTATGAACAGAAAGATGACCGTTGACGACCTTCGCTTGGGACACGGCATCCACGAGGGACTGTTTAATGCAAAATACGGCAAAAAAATAAAGTTTGCCATTATGTTTGAAGCACAGTCACGTTGGGGAAATACCAACCCGAAGGATTTCGAAGAAAATCTTCTTCCGTTCTGGATGGAACAGTATTTTACAAAAGAGAACTATCTTGTTGTTGATAATAAACCGGTTCTTTACGTTTATGATTTCCAAAACAGAGTACGAGACGGATTCGGCGGAGTAGAAGCACAGAAAGAAGCATTCGCCAAAGCGCAGGATTATGCTAAAAAGTTCGGTTTTGACGGCATTAACTTCCAAGTTGAATACAGGTTCCCCGAACTTGACAGATGGCAGGAATATAAGGCAGGCGGATATGACAGCACCTTTACTTATTGCTGGCCGATGATCAAGACTGATAAGCTTCGTTTTACGCAGGATGAAATCATAGACAATCAGATAAATTCAATGATGATACGTGCGGCAGAAGATCCGTATTTCTTCGTTCCCACAGTAAGCAAACAGTGGGACCCCCGTCCGAGAATGGACATTATGCCTGATCTTTACGGCACTCCCGAAACGTCACAACTTTGGACGCTTGAACCGGATTCGTGGCGCAAACTTCTTGAAAAAACGAAAAAATTTATGGACTCACTTCCCTCGGATTCGCTTGCATCAAAAATGGTTATTCTTGATAACTGGAACGAATGGGATGAAGGCCATTACCTGCTTCCTCACTACGAGGGCGGCTTCAAGTATTTGCAGGCAGTTCGTGAAGTGTTCACAAAACGTGATAATCTTCCCGATTACCGCACACCCGAATTCTTGGGCTTAGGTCCGTACGACAAGAATTGGGGAAGTAAGGATTATACCGAATATTGCAAAGGTAAAAAGTTGACTAAATAATAAAAGTTAAAAATCAAAACAATAAAAGTCTACCGCAGATATCTTTTAAGTATCTCAGGTGGACTTTTTTACTGTGATTCTATTGAAAAAAACATTGTTTTGTGATATAATGCGAAAGTTAGTAAAAAAAATTTGCAAAAAAGTTGTAGCCGCTTTTGCGTTTGCTTCGTATAAACAGATGCAAGGATAAAAAAGGAGATTTTACGATGGAAGAAAAGAATGTATTACAAGACAAAGACATGGAAAAGGTATCGGGCGGCACGAAATTTGCGGAGCTTCCCAATCCGGTGAACGTTCTGACGGAAGAGGAAGCGCGCCTGATCGCCGCCGAACTCGGAGACGGCAAAGATATGGGCTTATGGAAGACGATGTCCGGTGAACAATATATGCAGTGGTGGCGTAGTTTCCACGAAAAATAAGTTTTTGTTCCTCCAAGGTAAACGTAATTCGTATATTCTCTTTAAGATAACAAAATCTAATCTCAACTAAAAAAGTCAATAAAACAAAACCGGCAACAAGAAAATTTGTTTTCTTGTTGCCGGTTTTTGTGATGTTATGTATATTTCCGATTTATATCATGCACCGTAGCCGACGGCGAGACCGAAGAGAAGAATTGCCGAAGTCAGCGCAAGATTCATAAGCTGGAACTTAATGCTCCATTTGAACCAGTGACCGTAACCTTCGTCCGTAAGTCCGAGCGCTACGAGCAAAGCGGGGTTCGTGGGGTAGAGAATATTGCTGAAACCGTCGCCGAAGGCAAAGGCAACAACACAAAGTTGTGCGGGAATGTTGAAAATACGAGCCATCGGAACAATCAGAGGAATAAGCATGAATGCCTTTGCAGAGCCGGAACCGATAAAGAAGTTCATTAGCAAAACGATTGCATAGATAAACAGAATGATTGCCCATTTCGGCATGGTAGATGCAAGACCAACGGCTTCGTGAAGCGCAGTGTCAAGAACACAGGCTGTTTCAAGGGTGTATTTAATTGATGAAGCCATCATTATCATCAGTACAGCAGGGAGAAATCCGACTATTCCTTTGAAAAATGATTTGCCGAGCGATTTAGCGCTCAAACCCGTTACAAGCGGGGCAGAAATACCTGCCACAAGGAACATCAATGCAACGATATAGAGTGTGAAGTCCTGCAAGAACGTAATGAAACTTGAAGAAAGAACCGTAATAAGACCGATAGCAATGATGATTGCAAAGGTTTTAAGCCCTTTGTCAAGCTTGACGTCGGGAGTAAAGTTACTCATAACTTCCGACGAAATCGGTTTTTCTACTTTTTTTGCATGGCTTCGTACAAAGAACCACAGTAAAGCATAAATCAGTACGAAACTGATTGCACGAAGCCAAATACCGGAAAACATCGGCAGACCGGCAAGACTTTGTGCAACGCCGACCGTAAACGGATTGCATACACCGGAAGCAAAACCGCAGCCGACCGCCAACAGACTCATGCCGAGACCGGTGAGTTTATCCCAACCAAGCGAAATTGCAAGTGCAACGACAATCGGTACAAGAGGAATGCACTCTTCAAAAGAGCCGATAAGCGCACCCATTGCCATAAAGAAAAACATAAGGACGGCAAGAAATACATAACGTTTTGCACCGTATTTGTGCGCAATTCGGTCAAGCATATATTGCATCAGACCGCATTGCGAAAGACCTTCAAAAACACCGCCGATGACAAACAGAAAAGCGATTACCGCAAGAATCAGCGCACTACCGGGCGCACCGAGGACAAGAAACGGAGAGAGTATCCATTTCCAAAAGGGAATACCGCCTTCAACGTAGGAAAAATCACTGTCGGGAGTGATGATAAGGTTGCCGTTTGAATCGTATGTACGTGCATACTGTCCGCCGGGAATTATAAATGTGAGAGCGTATGCTGCAATCATGAGTACGAAAATAACAATCAATGCGCTGACAAAGGATTTTGCACTGATACTCATGCCTTTTTTCTTTTGTTCGTTCATTTTTGTTCCTCCGTGAAGATATACTTGTAAAAATTAACAGCCGGAACAAGGTTGGAAATGTCAACACTTTCGTTCAAACCGTGAATACCTGCGAGTTGCTCATCGCTGATACGAAACGGAACGAAACGCAGACAACAGTCGCTTACTCGGCTGAAATAACGTGAATCCGATGCCCCCGTCATAACGTAGGGACTTGTCCGAACGTCGGGGAAATATTTCGTTACCGCACGTTCAACCAGCTTGAAACCGTCGCTGTTATAATCCGAAACGGGTGATTCAAAGCCGGGATCAATGATTTCAACTGAAATGTCATATTTTTCGGCAATTTTTGTTATTGCGGCAATGCTCGATTTGCCGCCTTGATGATGTGAAAAACGCATATTTCCGATCACCCATGCCTCCTGCGGAAGAACATTTGTGCCGTCACTTCCCTGCGCCATTGTAAATGCAACCGTTGTCTGAAGAATAGCACCTGCGGTTGCACTCATGCGGGGAAGAACTGCGGTTATAAGTGGAGCGAATATGCCCGGGTGCGCCATAACGGTTTTTAATGGGAATTTGACAGTAGGTGCCATGCGCTTAAACATTTCTTTGACAGTAGGTGAAACTTTAACCTGAAACAGTTTTTTACGTTCAACCTCAGCCATAAAACGGCCCAAACGTACAAGAGGCGTATTTTTTGGTGGAGTTGAGGCGTGACCGCCGTTGCTGCGAGCAATAAATTTCAAGTCCGCGCAACCTTTTTCTCCGACTCCCACCATGGCAAAAACGCCGTCGGCACCGCCGATAGGGTCGTAGACTATCATGCCGCCTTCGTCAAGAATAAACTTAAAACGAATACCGCGTGATAGGAGTAATTTTGAAAAATATTCGGCACCGCTGCCGTCGATTTCTTCAGTGCAGGCAGACTCAAAGTAGATATCTTGAGGCGGCACAAAGCCCTCGGATATAAGTTCGTCTGCGGCTTGAAGCATGGAAAAAAGTCCGCCTTTGGTGTCCAGAGTACCTCTGCCCCAGACTTTGCCTTCGACAATTTTACCTGAAAAAGGGGCATATTTCCATTCTCCGGGGGCTTCGACGACATCGTGGTGATTCATAAGCATAATCGGCATTTTGTCGGGATTTTTTCCACGCCAACGGAGAAGAAGGCTACCTTGATATTCTTCCAATTCGCAGACGGAAAAAACGGCGGGAAATTCCTGCTTTAATGCTTCGTGAAAACGGTAGAATTTATTGAGGTCGGTTTGCCCGAATTGCGAGACGGTGTCAATTTGAATAAGCCGACTTAAACGTTCGGCATAGGCCATTGTCGATTTTTCGTCCATGTAGTGATACTCCTTTGTGTTTCGACAAGTTGTAAATATGAAATAAACAGCGTATAGGTCAAATATTGCTATACTTTCCGTGAATGCAGAGATGACCCTGAAAAATTTTTCAGGGAATTGAAAAGGTCTGCTTGTTAAGCTATATTAAAAAAATTAAGCTTGTAATTTTTCGGTCTTAAATGCGGTATAACTTTCGCAATAAATAATAGTTGTGGCCGATATCTTTTATATAGAACTTGCAGCTATCTACGTCGTCGGTCAGAGCCGCTTTTAGAGAAAATGTGAAAGCGCCTGCCGTTGCCGGAAAATTTCAATTTATTCTTTTATCCAACAGTTTTCGCATACGGCTTTTTTACAATAGCAATGTTCCTTAATGAACAGTTCGTTTCCGAGTGTTTCAAAATCATTGTCGATGATAGGCAAAAACTGTTCTGAAATTGCTTCTTCAAGAGAATCGATAAAACTTTGCAGGCTTCCTAACTGCCAATCGAAAAGACCGATTGAAAGACGTGTGGAATAGCAGGGCATACCGATTTCATTATTCATTATGTAAATGTTAAAATAGTAGTTGTCGTTTTGCGGAGATTTCTGCATATAAAGTTCAAGAGAAAGTTTTTCGTCCTTGTAATACGACCATTTATAACCGCTTTTCTTGAAACCGAGTGGCATAAGTGATTCAGTTATTTCGGACATAAATCTTGACTTTAAGTCTTTTGCATAACTTATTACGTCCTGACCCGTAAGGTCAAAACGTTTCCAACGGTTCATAAAATCCGAAACGAGAACGTAAACGGATTTCATATCGGCAATGTCACGTATTGTTGCATTTCTCCTTACCATACAGCAGGAATCGTTTACACCGTTGTCGAAAAGATCGTTCGTATTTTCTTCCAAAGTTACACCGTAGACGATTTCCGCTCCGCCGTTTTCAAGCTTGTTTATGTTTACCACAAACAGCAGCTTGTTTATCATTTTATAGTAATAGTGGTCGCAATTTTTGTCCGCTTGATAGAATTCCGACTTGTTCATAGTTGAAATACATAAAGAATAGAAATCTGTCATAATATAACCTCTTTGAAAAAAAGCGCACAGAGTTTCTGTGCGCCGAATTTTATTCTATGGAAATCAAGTAATAATATACAGGTTGACCGCCCGAAACAACTTCAACGTCGGTGCCCGGATGCTTTTCTGAAATTACATTTGCAATTTCGTTTGCATCGTCTTCAGTAACGTTTTCACCGAAGTAAAGGGTAACAAGACCGTCCTTTTTACTCAAAAGATTTTCGGCAAGTTCTATTGTTGTTTCCTTAAGGTTTTCACCGCAGCAAGTGATTGTTCCTTCTGCTAAACCTAAAATATTGCCTTCGTGAATTTCTTTTCCGTCAAATTCGGTATCACGTACCGCATAAGTAACGCTTCCTGTAATTACTTGGCTGAATGCTTCTTTCATTTCTTCAGCATTTGCTTCAGCCGTGCCGTCCGGATCATAGGAAATCATAGCTGATATACCCTGCGGAATTGTTTTTGTTTGAAGAACATACAGCTTTTTATCGGTAAAATCTTGCGCTTGCTCCGCCGCAAGAATAATGTTTGAATTGTTTGGAAGAATAATAACGTTTTTAGCGGGAACTTTCTTGATTGCGGCAATAATATCGTCTGTGCTGGGGTTCATTGTCTGACCGCCGGCAAGAACGAAGTCAACACCCAAGTCTTTGAATAGATTTGAAATTCCTTCGCCGGAGGCAATGGCGACAACGCCGAGTTCTTTCTGTTCCTGCGCACGCTTTTCCATAATTTCACGGTGCTGCTGAACCATATTTTCAATTTTTATTTTGTAAAGTTCGCCAAGTTCAAGAGCATACTGAAGTGCCTGACCGGGATTGTTGGTGTGTACGTGAACCTTTACAAGTTCGGGATCACCGACAACCACGAGTGAATCACCGATTTGAGCAAGTTTATTGCGAAGCTTGTCAACGGTTGCTTCCGTAACTTCGGGCTTTAATTGCTGAATAAAGAATTCAGTGCAATAAGCAAAGACGATTTCGTCCATATCCGCAACTTCGTCTGCGGTAGCACGGGAGATGGAATCCGATGCGTTTGTAAACGTGAACGGCTTGATTTCGTCGGGAATTGCTTCTCCGTGAAGAACAGATGCAAATGCGTGAAGAATTGTCATCAATCCCTGTCCGCCGGCATCGACAACGCCTGCTTTCTTTAATTGTGGAAGCATATCGGGTGTCTTTTTAAGAGTGTCTTCACCGATAACCAATGCGTTATCAATTACTTCGCAAAGAGATTTTTTGCCGTCGTTCTTCGTCTTTTCCGCAATAGTGCGGATAACGGTAAGAATTGTACCTTCCTTTGGCTTCATGACCGCTTTGTATGCAGTTTCCTGACCTAAACGGAATGCTTCAACCATATCCTTAGCAGAGGCTTCTTCAACTGTTTCGAACTGTTTTGAAAAACCTCTTAAAATCTGTGAAAGAATAACACCGCTGTTTCCTCTTGCACCTTTAAGTGCGCCTCTTGACATTGCTTTTGAAACAGTGGCAAGATCGTCTGATGTGCAGGCAGAAACTTCTTTAAGAACCGTCTGCATGGTAAGAGACATATTCGTGCCCGTATCGCCGTCGGGAACGGGGAATACGTTAAGGTCGTTAAGTGTTTGCTTATTAGCTTCTAAAACTGTTGCTGCGGTAACGACCATTTCTTTAAGAACCGCACCGTTTATTTTTGTTAAGTTCATTTTAATCCTTTCCGCTTACACTCTTATACCTTGGATAAGAACGTCAACGTTTTCAACTTTAAGTGCAGTTTGATTTTCAACGGCATACTTAACGGCCTCGATAACGTTGTGCGCTGCCGCTACCATTGAAACACCGTATTCGATAATAACGTGAAGTTCGAATTTCACACTTTCTTCATTTGCGATAACCTTAATACCTTTTGTAAGACTGTCTCTTTTAAGTAATTCTGCAATGCCCTCAGCCGTGCTTGAAGCCGACATACCTACGATACCTGCACAGTCACAGGCGGCAAGACCTGCGATAGTAGCCAATACGGTATCCGAAATTGTAATCGTTCCTAACTGATTGGTAGTTTTGATTGCCATAATGATAACCTCCTGCAGTTTTAATTTAATGTGTCGTTTTAATAATGAAATATAAAGCCATTGTATAAATATTTAGTTTATTTTACTATATTTTTTTAACAATGTAAAGTAATTTTTGCCGTTGGCGTTTTTATTATACTGTGTAAAAGCGAAAACTATTCTGCAAAATAATAAAAAAGTTGATAGAAAAGTGTAAATATGGTATAATTTTCCCGTAAAAAGCACTGCGAGGTTTTTATGAAGAATAATAAAATATTACAGTTATTTATAACATTTTTGAAAATCGGCGCATTTACTTTCGGCGGCGGATATGCTATGATCGCCCTTCTTGAAAATGAATTCGTTGAAAAGAAAAAGTGGATGACCAAGGAAGAATTTCTTGATATGACGGCTATTGCCGAATCCACCCCCGGACCTATCGCCATTAACAGCGCCACTCATATAGGCTGCAAAACGGCGGGAATAATCGGAGGTGCCGTAGCGACCTTAGCGGTGTGCATTCCGTCGTTTACCATCATATATATTATTTCGCTTTTTTTAGACAAATTTCTTGAATTTCAGTATGTGGGATATGCGTTTAAGGGAATTCAGGCATGCGTGGTCTATCTTATTTTATCCGCAGGAATTAAGGTTCTTAAAGGTCTTAAAAAGAATGCTTTGAATTATATAATCGTGACCGCAGTCATAGTTGCAATGACCGTACTGTCATTTTTTTCGATTAAGTTTTCCACCATATATTATATATTGCTTTGCGGAGCAGTCGGCATAATTGTGTTCTTCGCCACTAAAAGGGGAGGGGATAACAAATGATGCTTCTTAAGATTTTTTTGACATTCCTTAAAATAGGAGCGGTTTCTTTCGGCGGCGGATATGCAATGATACCTATTATTAGGGAAGCGGTGCTTGAAAACGGATGGCTGACCGAAAGTGAATTTATGAATTTTATTGCCGTTTCCGAATCCACCCCGGGACCGATAGCAATAAATATCGCTACATTCGTAGGCTCAAATCAAATGGGAATACTCGGTGCATTTTTTGCTACGCTTGGCGTAGTCTTGCCGTCGTTCATCATTATGATTTTGATTACAATGCTTTTGAAAAATTTGCTGAAATATCCTGTTGTCGGCGGATTTCTTTCCGGCGTGCGCCCCTGCGTTGTGGCGCTTATACTATCAACGGGCATTACGCTGTTTTTAAGTACGCTTGTTTCGTTTAGAAAAATAGGGGATACGTTTTCACCTGATATTAAAGGAATAGCGATTTTTGCAATAATTCTTGTTATTGGCTTGATTTATAAAAAGTTGAAGAAAAAGAAAATTTCACCGATACTTTTAATAATCATATCTGCTATTCTCGGAATTGTTTTTTACGGAATTCTTTGAAAAAAGGGACTGAGTTTTATGCTCAGTCCCATAATTTTATTCATTATATATTTGAACGGGTTAGAATTTAAGATGTTACCCTTGACAAATGATTTTACCGTTTTTGTAGTCAAAAGTCATATATTTTTTCGATCTTAAATATCTGTCACGGTTTGCGCCCATACGAATAATATGAAGCAGATTAGACGTGGTGTCGACTACCGTGAAATTCAGCACGTCCTGGAAAATTGTTCCGTCCACTCTCGGCATATCGGTGTAATAATCGCTCTGCCAACGGGAAAGCGCATCTATTGCGATGGCATATTGTTTGGGATGATTTTCGGCATATCCGAAGCAATCTCCGTGCACGTGACCGGCTATCCAGCATACAAAATTCCCGCCGTTTTCGGTGAAAGAGTCAATGATTTCGAAAAATCTGTCATCAAAATTACTGCTTTTGCCATGACGGTCAATGGAATTGAAATTACAGTCAACACGAACAAAATCGCTCGGCAGATAGTGGGAAGCACAAAGAATCGTAAGATTTTTTTCTTTCGCTTCGGAAACGGTTTCATCAAACCAATTTATTTGTTCTTCAAGCTCTTCATTTTCGAGCATATTGTTTATAACGATAAGTCGAATTTCGTTTTTCGGATAATCCTTATAATAATAGGTCTTTCCTTGTTCCAATACAATACCCTGCTTTTCTTCTTTTCCTGCAAAGTAACTGTCATATTGTTCATGCTGAGAAACACGCTTTGAAAAATCAAATGTTACCTTGTCCGCAAGTACATCGTGATTTCCGATGGCAATTAAAATTTCATCGGAACCGTCAACGGCGTTCCAATAATTAAGCGAATCGTAATATCTTCCCGGAACAAGGTCGCCGGTGCAGATAAAATCATCAACTCTGCTTCCGAGATATTTTTTTACTTTGATCATTCTTTCAAGTTCTACGTCGTCGCCGTGAATATCCGAAAAATGTCCGAGCACAAGGGGTTGTGCATATTTTTTGTAGCCGCAGGCACCTTCGTTGAATGCACGAGTAGCGCACATAAGTAATTCATTTATTTCAAAATTTTGCTCAAAAATTTCTTTTCCGTCCACTGCTTATTACTCCTGACAAATTATTTTTCTGCTTTTATAGTCAAATGTCATATATCTTTTTGATCTAAGATATCTGTCCAAATTTCCGCCAATACGGATAATATGGAGCAAATTTGACGTGGTATCAACTACGATGAAGTTCATCACGTCTTGAAATACCGTTCCGTTATCACGGGGCATATCCGAATAATAATCGCTGTATAATCTTGAAAGCGCATCAACGGAAAGAGTATACTGATTAGGATGTGCCTTTGAATATCCGAAAAAGTCTCCGTGAATATGCCCTGCAAGCCAACAAACGAAGCTTCCGCCCTCGTCGATAAATGAATCTATGATCTGCAGAAAGCGGTCGTCAAGGTTAGCACCCGAACCGGATCTGTCAAAATCGGTAAAATTACACTCAACACGGACAAAATCTTTCGGCAGAAAATGCGAAGCACACAAAACAGTCAGATTTTTTTCTTTTGCGTCTTTAACTGCGTTTTCAAACCACGCAACCTGCTCGTCACGGTCATTGCCCGTTATCATTACGTTAAGGACTATCAGTCGTACCGCTTTTGCGGGATAGTCTTTATAATAGTATGTTTTGTTTTCTTCAATAGCAATGTTTTGCTTTTCTACTTTGCCCTTATAATATACGTCGTACTGCTCTTTTTGAGGTGCGACTATTGAAAAGTTGAAGCCGTTAGGGTCGGCAAGTGTATCGTGATTGCCCATGGCAACAAGAATTTTATCCGAGCCGTCCACACTGTTCCAAAATTCTATTCCGTCTTGAATTCTGCCGGGGATAAGGTCGCCGGTGCAGATCAAATCATCCATTCGGTCACCTAAGTAATCTTTTACGGCAATGACTCTTTCAAGCTCTTCTTTGTCGCCGTGAATGTCGGAAAAATGACCGAGCACAAGGGGCTGTGCATACTTCTTATATCCGCATGCACCCTCATTATATGCACGTGAAGCACACATTAACAATTCATTTATTTCAAAAGTTTGTTCAAATATTTCCTTTCCGTTTAACATAAAAAATGCCTCCGTAAATGTATAGCATAGGAGAGCCGAACTTCTGATGCCGAAAACGGCTCTTCTATGCTATGAAAGAATTATAACAAATGGGAGGCGTTATGTCAATATTCAAAAACAGAGTATTACTGAAAAATCTTTTGTGCCGTCAAATAAAACGGTCGGCTCATTTTTAAGAAGAATTCTGTCGCCCTTTTTTACTTTTGCGGAATTTAACGTTCCGCTTCCGTCGGTAACAATGGCAACGGCGTATTTCCTTTTGAACGTGTGCGTTCCTTTTTGGCAAAGACGAACCATGGAAAATTTGTCAGTCAGTGATTTTCCGAGTATTTCATATACGTTTTCCGAAATTTCTGTTTGTGTGGGCATATATGCATTTGTCAGTTCTTCAAAGGAATATCCGTGATAATCGTACACGTCGAACATCAGTTTTCTGCCAAGTCCCATATCAAGTCGGTAATCGGCGATTTTTCTTCCCGAAGGTGTATATTTCTCGTTTACAACCATTAAATCACTTGGCTCTTGAAGTTCAATCATAAAGCATCCTTCGCCGATTGCATGGGGAAGTCCGCCGGGAATAAACAGAAAATCTCCTTTTTTGACCGGAACCTTATGTAAATACGAAAGCATTGTTGTTACGTCCTGCGAATCAAAAACCTTTTCCCACATTTCTCTTGTGACGTTTGGTTTGAAGCCGGCATATACATAGGCATTTTCGTTACACTCAAGAAAGTACCAACATTCTGTTTTGCCGTAATCGCAATTAAGATGTTTTTTTGAAAATTCTACCGTCGGGTGAGCCTGAACCACAAGGCGCTCATCGGAATCAAGCAATTTTACAAGAAGCGGATAACTGTCCTCACCGATAATATCGGTAAGTAACTCTCCGTCCTCGGTTATGCCGATTCCTTCATTTTCTATTTTGTCGTCGCCGTTTGAAGCAACGGTTATTGAGGCAGTCCAATCCTCGGGACAGGCACACGGACCGTAATTTTCAAAAGTGTCAATTCGGCTTCCGCCCAAATACGTTCTGCGCACTCTGTTGGGTTTGATTTTATATATCATAATTTATGCCTTTCTTATTTTGTAAATTGCACCGTCATTTTCTTTTAACGTGATTTCGCCATTGTTAAAATCTTCCCCGAAAACCGTTTCTACGGTGTAATTGCCGTTTAGCGTAATGTGCACGTTCTGCGTGCGATTGCTGTAATTTATAGGGAAGATATAGTATTCATTTTCGCTGATCTTATGCTCGGTAAGAAGAACAAATTTGTTGTCTGAATGCGCTATTCGGCTTATTCCTGCTTGTTGTGCAAGCTCTTTGTAAATAATACTGTGATCGGGTTGCGTTTCGGAATTGAAATATCCGTTTACGTTATTAACGTATGCTTCAAGCGGAACAAGCAAAAGATAAATATATCCTTTTCCGTATTTATTCTTAAAGAAAACGGGTGAATTGTTTTTGTCATATGCAAGAACTTCGCTTCTGACGGACTCAACGGTGTATTTTACGTTACCGCTTACGGGAAGTTCAACACCGTTAAACGTAACGGAAGCAGAATAAGGAATGTTTTCTCTATATGCAAAATCAGCGCCGGCAAGTTCGGGCATCATTCGCATAAGCGCCGAATTCAACGACATATATAAAACAGAACCGTTGTTGACTTTTTCAAGAATTTCATTGAAACGTACCTTGGAAATTGCTTTTGTATTGTTGATGCTCGGAATAATATACAACCTTGAATCGGGAATAGGTGCGTCGGGTAAATTACAGAATGAAACGTCAAAACCCGCACGTTTAGCGAGCATAAATGCGCTTTGGGACGGTGCAAGATCGGGCCTTGCTTCTTTAACCAAAAGCACGGTGGCTTCCCTTGAATATTGGGGAAGAGTTCTGTTTTCTAACTTATCTAATAATTTGTTGAATTTTACATTTTCAACGGCAACGGGCTTCGAAATTCTGTCTTTTGTAAAGAAGCCGTAATCACTTCCGATATCGTTCCAATCGTAAGGCGGGTAGTCGAGATGACCTTGGTCGTATGCACACCAATACATTGCACTTTTGCAGTTGTGCGCAATAGATGAAAGAAGCATACAACGGTAGAAATCCGCCTCGGTCTTATACGAACACATACTGTAACCGATGGCACCGAACTCCTGAAGGAATGTGGGAACACCTGAAATATCCTCAGAGAGAACGTTTTTGTATACGGAAGAAAGAACGGGCTTCATTGTGGGAAGCGGGTCTTTTGAACAGTCAAAGCAGGGGTAGGGGTGAGTAGTATTGATGTCACAGAAATCCTTGAAGTCGGGCATAAGATTGAAGCTGAAACGGGAAACCATTCCACTTGAAAATCCGCTTATAACGGGACGTTCAGCGTCGATTGATTTAATATTTCCGTACATATTGGTGCACCAAAGGTAAAATACGTCAAAATTATCAAACGGCGATAAATAGTCCGGCTCATTTCCCAAATCCCAAGCGCTTATGCAGGATCTGTCCTTGAAGCGTTTAACAAAATATTTAACAAATTTTGTTTCCCAACGAATAACAGTTGGGTCAGTGATTGCGTTCTTTCCTACGAAAGCATCGGGAATATACAGTCTGAAAGACATTTGTCCCGTAATAAGTCCGACAATGAGCTTTAATCCGTACTTTTCTGCAAGGTCACAGAAAATCGAAAAACGTATGCATGCTTCTTCACTTACACCTGCACGTCCGGCTTCGGTATCGGGAAGACGCTTATCGCCGAAGCGTAATTCATATATTCCGCCGGGAATACAAATTGCACTTAACGGCTGAAAATATGACCAAACGGGAAAAATTCGCAAATGAGTTATTCCGTGTTCTTTTATTTGAATAAAGTCTTGTTCTATTGAATCTGCATCAAAATCCTCCCACATTTTTATTGCGTTTTTTGATGCCCAATAGTTGATGCCGGTAATAAAACCGTTTTCAAAAAAATCCATAATATACTCCTTGCACTTTTTTAATCTTATGATATAATTATATCAATAAAATAGGCGATATTCTTGCATTATTTTAATCATAAATTGCATTTATTTTGTATTTGTTCGCTGCCGGAGGAGAATATATGGGAATTGCAATATTGAACGGTGTGGATATTCTTCACGCAGAAAAATCAAACGTGTTTTCATATCCGTCCCACGCACACACTTATTATGAGATGATTTTGTATCAGCCGTTTGACGGATATATTACAGTCAACGGTGTGAAAATTGAGGTTACCGGTTCGGTAGCCGTTATTATGACACCATACGATATTCACAGTATAAGCGTGGCGGAAGAATCGAAAAAAGGGGAATTTGTCAAAATTCAGTTTGATCGAGAACTTATAAAAAATATAACCGATTTGCCGGAACAGGCATTTGTACTTAAAAATCCAAGCGAGTTTTTTATAAAAATGGCGTATGAAATATATGAACATCAAAATATGCTACAATACAGTAAAATGCTAATATGTGCAAGTGTTGATATGATTATTAAATCAGGCGAAAGACTAATTGCGGACAAAAAAGGAAGAATGCACACGGTGGTTGTCGGTGCTATAAAAATAATAAATAATCGCTTTGATGAAGATATAAGTCTTGTTTCGGTTTCAAAGGAATTGGGAATTACGTCACAGCATCTTTCAAAGATATTTAAACAGGAAACAGGCAGAAATTTCAACGAATATTTATGTAAGGTAAGACTTGATTACGGAGCGGAACTGCTGAAAAGCGGAAAATATGACGTAACGCAGGTTTGCTATAATTGCGGATATAAAAACCTTTCCCACTTTACCCGTTCATTCAAAAAACAGTACGGCGTAACACCGGGAACAGTAAATAAAGCCCGTCATTTGAAATGACGGGCTTTGCTTATGCTCTGAAATTTTTACCGCAGTCGTGACAGTAATAAATTCTTCTTCTGCCGGAAAAAAGCTTTTTACATTGCCATACGTGACCTTTTCCTTTTGCGGCATGAATGATAGCAACCCACCAATCATACAAAAGAAATACAATTATTCCGATCATCCACTTGAAAAGAATCCAAATTAAATAAAGCCAACCGAGAAAAAGAAAGAAAAAGAATCCGTGCTTGCTTTCTTCGTTGGAAAGCTGAACGTGAGTGCTTCCGCAGTTTGGGCATTTGTGATTTACAGACATATCATACTACCTCCGCCAATTTTGCTGTAATTCTTGATTGAACTTCCATATAGTATGCATAGTCTGCGGATGATAAAGAATTTTCATCAATAGATGACATTTTTGAATACGTTTCAGTATATTTGGACATCATTTTAGTGTAATCAGCCATCATCGAAAGAGGGTTGTTTGAAGATTTGTATTTTTTCATAAAAGCAACATATTCGTCAAAGAATTTTTCGTAGCTGTCCATGGTAGCTTTGAACTCAGGATTAACAGAGTTATTGTTTTTAGGTGCTTCGGTAGGAGCGGCAGTAGGCGCTTGTGTCGGAGCTTCCGTAGGAGCTTTTGTGGGTGCTTCGGTAGGAGCTTCTGTTGGCGCGGCTGTGATTTCCTCTTTGTCGGTCGGTGCTTCCGTTGATTCATCTACTTTGATTTCGTCAAAGGTTGTTGTGGTGTCAGCGTTATTTTTATTATCGTTTTTTGCATTTCCGCATCCTGCGAAACTAAAAATAACAGCTAAGGTGAGAATTGAGATAAGTATTTTTTTCATGTTTTATCCTCCTAACAAATATAGTTTGCACCTATATAGGTGCAAAATGATTATAGCAATACCATATAATATTGTCAAGGATATTTTGTAAATTTATATGAGGTATTTTGTATGAACGCTGATATTGAAAAGAAAATCGGCAATAATATTCGTACTATAAGAGAAAAAGAGGGATATACACAAGAGGAATTGTCAGCACGCTTACAACTGAAAGGGTGCGATATAACGAGGAGTGCCGTTGCAAAAATAGAAGTTGGGCAAAGGCATTTGTATCCGGACGAACTGATTTTATTTAAGGAAATATTGCATACTACATTTGATATTTTATTGTTTGTTGGCGAAAATGATAATAAATAAGAACTCGAGGAGTTATCTGACCTCGAGTTCTTTGCTTATTATTAAAATTAAATTGCAACGATATTAAGAAGCTTTCCGGGAACGGCAACGATTTTCTTAATTTGTTTGCCTTCCACAAGTGCTTTGACGGTTTCGTTTTCTTCAACGAGTTTTTCCATGCCTGCTTTATCAAGGTCAGCGGGAATTACAAGTTTTGCTTTGATTTTTCCGCAAATCTGAACAACGATTTCAACTTCGTCCTTAACAAGCTTGGATTCATCAAATTCAGGCCACTTGGAATTGTAAATTCTTCCTTCAAAACCAAGCTTCGACCACATTTCCTCGGTTATGTGAGGTGAAACGGGATTAAGAAGTGCAAGCAAAATTTTGATTTCGTTTTTGCTGATATTGCCGAATTTATAGATTTCGTTCACATAAGCCATCATTGCGGCGATGGCGGTGTTGAACTTCATTGCTTCGAAGTCTTCCGAAACTTTTTTAATCATTCCGTGAAGAAGTGCTTCTCTGTTCTTATCGGCGGGAACATCGGAAACCATATCCTGAAGACGCCATACTCTTTCCAAGAATCTGCGGCAGCCCATACATCCCTTTGTTGACCACGGAATTGCCTGATCGAATGCACCCATAAACATTTCGTACATTCTGAAAGCATCTGCACCGATTTCCTCAACAATATCATCGGGGTTAATGACGTTTCCGCGGGATTTGCTCATTTTCTCGCCGTTTTCGCCCAAAATCATACCGTGACTTGTACGTTTCATATAAGGTTCTTTTGTGGGAACAAGACCTAAATCATAAAGAACTCTGTACCAAAAACGTGAATACAGTAAGTGAAGTGTTGTGTGTTCCATACCGCCGTTGTACCAGTCAACGGGGAGCCAATACTTCATTTTTTCGTTATCTGCAAATGCATCGCAGTTGTGTGGGTCAACATAACGGATAAAGTACCATGATGAGCCTGCCCACTGAGGCATTGTGTCTGTTTCACGTTTTGCTTTGCCGCCGCAGTGAGGACAGGTAGTATTTACCCAATCGTCAAGTTTTGCAAGAGGCGACTGTGCGTCCTGAGTGGGAATAAAGTCGTCTGTGTGGGGAAGACGGAGCGGAAGCTCTTCTTCGGGAACGGGAACCCAACCGCATTTTTCGCAGTAAACAAGGGGAATAGGTTCACCCCAATATCTTTGACGTGAGAATACCCAGTCACGAAGCTTATAATTTACTTTTGCTTCACCGATTCCCTTTTCAGTAAGGAAAGCGATAATTTTTTCTTTTGCTTCGGTAACGGTAAGACCGTTAAGGAAATCGCTGTTTACCATTTTTCCGGTGGCTATATCGGTAAAAGGAGCTTCCTGCACGGAAACGGCGCTTCCGCCTACAACCTCAATAATGGGAAGACCGAATTTCTTTGCAAATGCCCAGTCTCTTTCGTCGTGAGCGGGAACTGCCATAATAGCACCTGTTCCGTAAGACATAAGTACGTAATCGGAAACCCAAATGGGAATTTCCTTTCCGTTTACGGGATTAACTGCGGTAATGTTTTCAAGTACAACACCGGTTTTGTCCTTTGCCGTTTCGGTTCTTTCAAAATCGCTCTTTTTCTGTGCTTCTTCACGGTAGGCGCAAACGGCGTCAAAATTGCCGATTTTATCCTTCAATTCGTCGATCATCGGATGTTCGGGGGAAATTACCATATAGGTAGCACCGAACAGCGTGTCGGGACGTGTGGTGAATACGGTAAGTGCTTTTCCGTATGCGGGAACTTCAAATTTTACGTGAGCGCCCTTGCTTTTGCCGATCCAGTTGATTTGCTGAGTCTTTACCTTTTCAATAAAGTTTACGTCATCAAGACCTTCAAGAAGTTTCTGCGCATAATCGGTAATGCGGAGCATCCACTGACTCTTTGTCTTTCTGATTACCTGACCGCCGCAGCGTTCGCAAACACCGCCGACAACTTCTTCGTTGGCAAGACCTACGTTACACGAGGTGCACCAGTTGATTGCGATTTCACTCTTATATGCAAGACCTTTCTTGAAAAGCTGAAGGAATATCCACTGAGTCCATTTATAATAATCGGCATCGGTAGTATTTACTTCTCTTGAATAATCAAATGAAAATCCGATTTTCTTTAACTGTTCACGGAAATGGTCGATATTCTGCTTTGTAACGATTTCCGGATGAATTTTATTTTTTATTGCGTAGTTCTCGGTAGGAAGACCGAATGCGTCCCATCCGATAGGATAAAGCACGTTGTACCCTTGCATACGGCGCTTTCTTGCGATAATATCAAGGGCGGTGTTACTTCTCGGATGACCTACGTGAAGGCCCTGTCCGGAGGGATAGGGGAATTCAATCAATCCGTAAAACTTCGGCTTGTCCATTCGGGAATCGTCTGCTTTGAAAGCTTCTTCTTTTTCCCAGATGTCTTGCCATTTTTTTTCAACTTCTAAATGGTTATATGCTTCTGACATATTTTCCTCCGCTTATATATAATAATGATAGAATATTTTATAATATGTGTTCAAAAATGTCAAATAAAGAAATTTATTTCAAATCAAAAAATTGGTTGCGATTTCAAAAATTTCGTCGGGTGTGTCGGCTAGAAAATCGGATCCTGCGGCTGTAAGTTCTTCTTTTGAACCATATCCCCAAAGCACACCTACGGTTTTTATTCCCGCCTCGTGACCGCCCGAAATGTCGTTTTTGCGGTCTCCGATCATAAGAGCAGAACATTTTTCTTTTTTTAGTACTTCTTTCAAAACAGCACCTTTACCCTTGTAATTGCCGTCCATAGGTGCGCCGAAATAATCAATAAAATATGCTGAAATGTTAAAGTAATTAAGAACTGTGTGAACTAATTTCTCCGGCTTTGCCGAACAAACGTAACATTCTAAGCCTGCATTGTTAAATTTTTTCAGCAATTCGGGTATGCCGCCATACAATTCGTTTTCATACAGCCCTTTGGGAATGTAATACTCACGGTATACGCTAAGCACTTCTTTTGCCTTTGCTTCGTCGATGTTCCAAATTTCGGTAAAATACCCCGGAAGTGAAGGACCGACACATGAATGAAGCGTATCAGGAGTTAATTCGGGCAAATTTAATTTGTTTTGAGCGTATTTTATGCCGTTCATTATGCCTTTTCCCGAATCGGTAAGCGTTCCGTCTAAATCAAAAAACAGTTTTTTCTTCATTTTACAATTCTCCGATTTTCTGTTTTACTGCTTGATTATACCACTAAAACAGTTTGTTTTCAACTTGAATAACGGAATCCGCGAAAAAAATTCAAAAAAATTGTCAAAAGTGTTTGACAGTTTTATATATTATTTGATATAATTGCCTCGTGATATGAGAAATTACTCTCGTGTTATACCAAACCGAGGGGAGGGATATTGATGTCAGAAATTCATGTTGGAGAAAATGAATCATTAGAAAATGCTCTTAAGCGCTTTAAGCGTAAGTGTGCCCGCGCAGGTGTTCTTGCAGAGGTTCGCAAGAGAGAACATTATGAGAAGCCCAGTGTAAAGAGAAAGAAAAAGGCTGAAGCTGCAAGAAAGAGAAAGTATTGATCTTTACATAGCTTTTCGGAAAAATGAAATTCGAATAAAACAAGTCCGTCATTTTGGCGGACTTTGTTTTTTTATCGGCAAATCTTTTTGTAAAATCACCGTTTTTTGAAATAATTTAATATTTATGTGCGGAAATTTATAAATATGTGTTATAATGGTGCTGCGGAAAATTAGTTTTTCGTAAAACATTGCAAGGAAGTGATTTTGTGAAGCATACGGTTAAAACGGCATTTGTGGATACTATTCCGGTTTTAACGGGATATCTTGTTCTGGGATTTGGGTTCGGAATTATTCTTAAATCCGCAGGGTACGGAATTTTTATGTCGTTTATCATGAGTACATTTATATATGCAGGTTCCATGCAGTATGTTGCGGTAGGACTTCTTACCGGCGGCGCATCACTTATAACGGTTGCGCTTACAACACTTATGGTGAATGCACGGCATTTGTTTTACGGAATTTCAATGCTTGAAAAATATAAGGGGATAGGGAAAAGAAAAACTTACCTTATTTTTGCACTTACAGATGAAACTTATTCCCTTGTGTGCGGAGATAAGCAAAATATTGCTCCCGAAGATAGAACGAATTACTATTTTTTCGTTTCACTGTTTGACCACCTTTATTGGATAGTCGGTTCAGTTACGGGCGCACTTGCGGGCACACTTATTAAATTCAACACCGAAGGAATTGACTTTGCACTTACTGCACTTTTTCTGACCATATTCCTTGAACAGTGGCTGAACAGCAAGGACCATATTCCGGCAATAATAGGTGTTGTGATTTCGGCGGTATGTTTGCTGATATTCGGAAGCGAAAAGTTCCTTATTCCGGCAATGCTCGTGATTGCGTTGTTGCTCTGCCTGTATAAAGGAGGAAAAGACAATGACTGAATTCCATACTTGGCACATAATAGCGGTTATAGCGCTTGTGACCGCATTGCTTCGTTTTTTACCATTCGCACTTTTCAGAAACAGTGAAAAAACTCCTGAAATTATAAAAAAACTCAGCAAAATTCTTCCGTTTGCCATTATGGGCATGCTCGTTGTGTATTGCCTTAAAGAAGTAAGTTTCACAAGTGTTTCCGGTTTCTTACCGATGCTTATTTCCTGCCTGACAGTGGGAATTCTATATATTTGGAAAAGAAATACTCTTATAAGTATTGTTTGCGGAACGGTTTGCTATATGCTCCTTGTTCAATTTGTTTTCTGAAAAATGATATTTAATGTAACATAAAATAAACATTATAACTGATGTATAAGTTATAATTAAAAACTATAACCAAACATTAAAATTCTTTATTGGACGGAAAAATTCTTTTAGGTTATAATTGAGCCATCTTAAAGGGATGCTTCATCAAAGGCATCGGAAAGGAAGAAAATATGAAAAAATTTATTTCGATCGCTGTTTCTGCAGTACTTCTTGCAACTTCGGTATTTGCATTGTCCGGATGCGGAAAAAAGCAAATCAAAATCGCTGTTCCCAATGACAGCACAAACGAAGCCCGTGCACTTCTTCTTCTTGAACAGGAAGGATACATTACTCTTAAAGAGAATGCGGGAATTACCGCTACCATTAAGGATATTGAATCAAATCCTTACAACATTAAGTTCAACGAAGTTGAAGCAGCAAACATTCCCAACGTTCTTCAGGATGTTGACTATGCGGTTATCAATTCAAACTATGCTATTTCCGCAGGAATAAATCCCGTTGACGATTCGTTGGCAGTTGAAGGTGCATATTCAGCATACGCAAACATTCTTGCAGTTAAAGAGGGCAACGAAAAGACCGATAAGGTTAAAGCACTTGTAGCTGCTCTTGAAAGCAAAAAGGTTGCAGACTTTATTACAAGCAAATACGAAGGTGCAGTTGTAAGCACTATCGAAAAGCCCGGTGACGGCTTCGATTCAACTGTTAATTACGAAGCACTTACCGGCTGCGTAATTTCAGTTGCCGCTTCTCCCACACCTCACGCTGAGATTCTTAAGGTAGTTAAAGAAATTCTTGCAGAAAAAGAAATCGTTCTTGAAATTAAGGAATTCTCCGATTATGTAATTCCGAATAATGTTGTTGAATCCGGCGAAGTTGACGCAAACTACTTCCAGCATCAGCCGTATCTTGACGATTTCAATAAAGAAAACGGCACTCACATCGTATCTGTTTCCGCACCTCACGTTGAACCCATGGGTCTTTACGGCGGAACACAGTCAGATCTTTCGGCATTCAACTGATAAAATCTGAATTTTATTTCAGCATCGGTCGGTATTTATCGACCGATGCATTTTGCGGTTTATAAGGAGTTATCTATGATAGAAATTAAAAATCTTTCAAAAAGCTTTACGGTCAACGGTGAAAATTTTGAAGCTTTGAAAGATATTTCACTGACCATAAACGACGGTGAAATATACGGCATTATCGGTATGAGCGGCGCAGGAAAAAGTACGCTTGTTCGCTGTATCAATATGCTTGAAAAACCTACTTCGGGCGAAATCATTATTGACGGAAAAAATATGTGCACTCTTTCGGACAAAGAACTTCGCAAGGAAAGACGCAATATTACGATGATTTTTCAGGGATTTAATTTGCTTATGCAGAGAAATTGCCTTGATAACATTTGTTTCCCTCTTGAACTTGCAGGCGTTCCACGTGCCGAAGCGGTAAGAAAGGCAACGGAACTTATTTCGATAGTAGGCTTGCCCGATAAGGCAAAGGCATATCCGGCACAACTTTCCGGAGGTCAGCAACAGAGAATTGCCATTGCCCGTGCACTTGCAACTAATCCGAAAGTGTTGCTTTGCGATGAGGCAACCAGCGCACTTGACCCGAAAACTACACACGCCATTCTTGAACTTATTCACGATATAAACAAACGTCTTAATATCACGGTTGTAATTATTACCCACCAAATGTCCGTTGTTGAAGAAATCTGCGATAAGGTCGCTATTCTTGACGAGGGCAACGTGGTAGAAGAAGGGGATGTTTCACAGGTATTTGCAAACCCCAAATCTCCTGCGGCAAAAAGACTTGTTTTCCCGGATGCTTCCACAAACGTTTTGGCGGAAAATATCGGTATGCGCACAGTTCGTGTTGTGTTTAACGGTGCGTCTGTTGCGGAAAAGCCGATAATTACACAAATGGCAATAGACGAACACATTGCCGCAAGCATAATCAATGCTTCCACAAAACTGATAGGCGAAAAGGTTTACGGAAGTATGTTGCTTGGTTTCGAAGACGATGACGAAACGGTAAAACGTGCAATAAATTATCTGAGTGTTGAAAACGTTTGCGCAGAGGAGGTGGGAAAGAATGTTTAATAATATTTTCGATGCTGAAAAAATAAGAGAAGCAGTTGAAATTTTAATTGAAGATATGCCGTACGCTTTGTGGGAAACGGTTTATGCGACTATTCTTTCCACACTGTTTGCAATTGTTATCGGATTGCCGTTGGGCGTTCTCCTTGTTACCGGAGAAAAGAAAGGCATTAAACCATTGCCCTCGTGGCTGATGCAGACACTGAACGTTATAATAAACATCCTGCGTTCCGTTCCGTTCGTTATTCTTGTAATAATTGTTGTTCCCGTTACAAGGGCAATCGTCGGAACGTCCATCGGAACGATGGCGTCGGTCGTACCACTTGTTATCGCCGCATTCCCGTTTGTCGCACGTCTTGTGGAATCAAGTCTGCGTGAGGTCAGCCCTAATATTATAGAAGCCGCTCAGAGTATGGGCGCATCTCCGCTTCAAATCGTAATGAAGGTAATGCTTCCCGAAAGTGTTCCGTCACTTATCTCTAACTTTACGCTTGCATTTACCACAATTCTCGGATATACCGCAATGAGCGGTGTTGTAGGCGGCGGCGGTCTCGGTAATATCGCTTACACCTACGGATATCAGCGCTACCGTGCACTTGTTATGATTTTCGCAGTTGCAATTATCGTAATCGTAGTTCAGCTTTTCCAAACAGTCGGAACGTTTTTGGCTGTTAAGTCGGACAAAAGAATTAAAAAGTAAACTTTTGATGTGCCTTTGCATAATAAATATGTGAAGGCACATTGTGTATCCTGAAATTTGCAAAATGTTCGTAGTTTTATTGTAAAAAGGTGATTGACATCATCTGAAATATATGGTAGTATAATACTGTAAAAAGGCAAACTTACGGAAACGTAAGGACGCAAAGCCTCAAACCTAAGTTGCGGAATATGCAATACGGTAGTTTGGTTGCACGGTGATTTTATTGTTCATCGTGCTTTTTTTATGTAAAAAAGTATGGATGAAAGGAGAGTATATATGAAAAAATTTATTTCAATTGCAATTCTTTCTGTAATGCTTGTTTTGGCAGTTACTTGCAACGTTTCGGCGGCAACGGAATTTGACAGTGATATGTCGGCTTCCGACAACACCGCAGTTATCAGAATGGAAACACCGCTGAAAATGGCTGTTAGATTTGAAAACGGCAACGTTTACTACGGCGGCGAAATGGTAAAGATTGATATCGACCGTGACTATAACTTCCAGATGTGCTCAGTAAACTGGGAAAACGGCTTGTTCGACGGCGTTGACAACGGTATATGCGGTACGGTTGTTTATTCAATGAAAGCATTGGAAAAAGACGATTTCCGCAGCTTGAGAGCAACTGCTCTTGAAGATTCGGCTCGTTATACCGTAAAGGGCGATGATATCATTGATAATACCGAAAAGAAAATCTATGTAAACAGTGCTGCTGAAGATTTCCACCTTGAAACGGATGTAAACAATTTCTTTATGGCTTACCGTTTCTCATTCAGCAAGGGAAGCTTCAACAAAAAGACAAGAATCAACGGCGTTGTTAACACTGCTAAAGAAAGCTTGTCGGTAAACCTTCCGGTTGGTTCGGTTATTGACTGCGAAGCAGTTGTAAACGGTAAAACTCAGAAAACCGCTTCAATTCTTATTGAGAACAACTCCGGCGAAGGCATTTACAGCAGCGAATATTTAACAAGTGTAAACGATTATGTTTGGGATGTAACAGGTTCTTCCGAGTCATCAAGCGAAGAAACAACTCCTGCAGAGGAAACTCCCGTTTATTACGACAGCACATGGTCAATGGATGAAAAGCTTAAGGGCTATGCAAAAGCTATGAACGCAATTCTTACCGAAATCGGTAAAAATTACGATCCTGCTCCTTACGGATACTTGTTCGGTTCAAGATTTGGCGAATACGGTGACAAAGTTCCCTATTGCCCCGAAGGAAGCACAACACCCGTTTCGGGAGCAATGTACAGCATTCAGCTTTGCGACCTTGACAATATGTTCTATATGGTTGCCGAAGACGGAACTATGGATACAGGAAAAATGTCAGATTACCTTACAGCAAAGGGACTTGATGTTGCAGAACTTCGCAGCGAAACCGGAATTGCAAAATATTCACCTTATGTTCTTGTTGACGAAGACGGCAATTATGTAGCTTTGACCTGCAATGTTATCGGCGATAACAAACACGGACTTGTGCTTTATCCCGACGGCAAAATAGTTGAACTTCACCATACCAACGAAAACGCAAGTTGGCTTGACAATATAAGCTGGAACGACTTTGCTTACTACGGAAGCCACGAAGCTGAAGCAATCAGCACATTCGGCACAAAGTAATATAATAATAAGTTTAAAAAAGAACTTGATAGGATTATTTCCCGTCAAGTTCTTTTTTTATTTTGAAATATATGAGAAAAACAAAAGACTGCTCGGTCAATTAGACCGAACAGTCTGCAAACGTAATGACTGATTTTGTTGATTTGTATTGTAATGCTATCCTTGTTTATTATGAAGATTTCGCACAAGGATGTTCGAACCGTGACCTTCTTCGAAAAAAGGTTCATCGGTCAAGTTTATACCGGAATTGGGCGTGGTATGGTCAATAACATATTCAATCGAACCGTGCCAACTACCGGAGCAATCTTCTATCGCACGACGTCGACCTTGCGTAAAATCCGGGGCTAAACGGTCCGTGTAGCCGGGGCAGGTATTTGGCCATTGCACGTTCATACCGAGAATAGTGATTTCATGTCCCATGCCGGGATGATCGGATGAACTATTCGGGTCAAGGTTGTGGCTAACACATCCGAATCGTGGCATATTCACATTGTGTTCATCCAACAAGTTTACACATATTATCGGATATATAACGATGCCTTTAGACGGAGATGATGCAGGCTCTTCAAAGAAGTCCTTGCCTTTATAACAATCAAAGGCAAAACCCGTCAAATTATATAATGCAGACAAGCTTTCACAGTAAACGTGTTCTCCTCCGATGTCGAAGCCTGTACCGAATCCCTGCGCAGCAAGGTTTTTCCATTCAGTAGCATAGTAATTGGAACCCGCACATCCACGGAAAGCAACGGAAAGGGGATGGGGCACGGGAATTCCCTCTGCGGTGGCAAGATTTTTGCCGCAGGGATCGAATGACGTTACCCACGTATCCTCATAACGAATATTACCTGCGCAACTACCGTCAAAAACGATAACGGGCTTGTTGGAGCCGGGTAACTTTACAACAAGATTACGGATACAGATACCACGTCCAAAGCGACTGTTTCCGTCACAGTAGAACAGAGAGAACGGTTCACTGTCTGAAAGGCTTGCATAAAATTCTTCGCTCATTGTGATGATAGCCCCGTCCATATATCCAAGGGGAATTTTTGCACCCTGCAAAACATGGTATCTTGCACGGTTTTGCAAGTAATAACGACCTTTTTCTTCTGGATTCCAAAAGCATATTCCGCCGTGGGGACTGCGCTCACCGTGTGAGGCAATAACATACGTTCCTCGAAGCAGAACACAGTTTACGTTCAGTGCATCGGCTTCATCAATAGCCTGCTGAAGCACCGGACGAGCATCGTCTGCGTCGCAAATGTAGTCGGCTTCCTTTTTCAGTTTTTCCGGTGTATCATAGGAAGCGCAAATTATATCGTACATTTTTTTCTTATCCTTTCACTGCATCGGGTAAAAATATAATACTGTTCAATAGGAAAATTCATTCCGATACTCATAACAAGTTATATCTTATCACTCAATATTATGATATGTCAATCGAAAACAACGAATTTTGAATATTTTGCGGGAACATCATCGGTATTACGAAAACAGTGTTCCGCAAATTTCGGTCTTGAATAACAGCAACTGAATTTCAAAAAAGGATTTTCCTAAATTGGTTGTTTTTGTTATTTGCAACAAATTTACACATTATAGAAACATTCATACATAGAAAAATGACCGGTATACGAGTATAATAAAAATAAAAGTGTGGTTTGGGAGGAAAATGAAAATGAAACAGAAAATAAGAATTGCATTTATCGGATGCGGACAGTTTTGTAGATTTTTTGTGCCGTTATTCAAGGCACATCCTGCGGTGGAATATGTAGCGGTATGCGATAAATTTCGTGACAGAGCCGAAAAGTTCAAGGAAGAATTCGGTGCGGACAGAGTTTTTGATTCCTTTGACGAGGCTATTGCATCGGATGAAATAAATGCCGTTGCCATATTCACACAAAGAGATCTTCACGGACCTATGGCTATTGCGGCGCTTAAAGCAGGAAAACACGTATATTCTGCCGTTCCTATGGCGCTTGATATTGACGATATTCTTGAAATTGTGCGTCTTGTTAAAGAAACGGGACTCACTTATATGATGGGCGAAACGGGGATATACCGTCCTGCATCAATTTACTGCCGTAAAAAATATGCTACGGGCGATATGGGCGAATTCGTTTACGGCGAAGCACAGTACAATCACGATATGAAACGTTTATACAACGTGTTCAAATATACCGAAGGAGATCAGTGGAAGAAAATGGCAGGACTCCCTCCGCTGTTTTATCCCACACATTCCACGTCAATGGTTCTTTCGGCTGTAAATGCAAAGGCGGTCAAGGTAGCAGGGTTCGGCTATGAAGATAAAATTGATCCGGACATTTTCGGTAAAGGAATGAATTATTGGGACAATCCTTTTTCCAACGGTTCAATGCTTATAAAACTTGATAACGGCGGAATTCTCAGAATAAGCGAAAATCGCAGAGTTGCTTGGCGTTTCCCCGAAACGTATATATCCAAGTTTTATTGCACAGAAGGCTCCTATGAATGTTCGTTGCTTCAACATTCGTATATTAAAATGGACGAAAAAGGAAGCGTCGTTTATGAAGATTTAAGCGAACTTATTAACCCGAAAGATATAACCGCAAACAAAAATACGGAAAATTTTATGAATCTTGCTCTTAACGGAAAATGGCAGGATACTTCAGCGCCTATTCAAATCGTGGGACGACTTCCTAAGGAATTTGACGGACTTGTGACGGGACACGGCGGAACACACGGATTTATGGTTGACGATTTCTGTCAGGCATATATGACGGGAAAACTTTCACCCACAAATGCTTGGCAGGCGGCAAAGTATAATTTGCCGGGACTCGTTGCACATAAAAGTGCTATGCAAGGCGGTGTCGTGCTTGATGTTCCGGATTTCGGTGAACCGCCGGCAGAACTTGAAGTTCTGTCACCCGACAGAACGGTAAATGAGGAGGATTACAGATGAGTGTTAAACAGTTACACATGAGATTGTCGGATATGGAACATCTTCCGCCCTTAAACTTGCCGAAGGGTGTATCACTTCATTCTCACGAAAAGGGCATGGAAAAAGATTGGGAAAAACTTATTGAAGATGTGTATGAAAGTCATTTTTCTTTTGAGGATTTTATCGTAAACGGCGGCGGATATAAGCCGGAATACGTTCTTTATTTAAGAAAAGACGGAGAAGAAATTGCCACAACAACAGCGGTGGAAAAGGACACATTCCCCGGAGAGGGCTGGCTGCGTATGGTTGGCGTAAGTCCCAAATCCCGTGGGCTCGGCGCAGGACGGCTTATTGTTTTAAGCGCACTCCATTCGCTTGCGGCAAGGGGTTATAAAAGCACCGTACTTTCAACTGACGATTACAGAATTCCTGCGATAAATATGTATTTGTCTCTTGGCTTTGAACCGATTATTTTTGACGATGAACATAAAGAACGGTGGGCAAAAGTAATGGAAAACATTCAAAATAAGCGCAAATAAAAAATAAAATAAGCGGTGAAAAAGGCTGATGAGTTGTATTGTTGTGCGCTTTACAAAGTTCTCTTGCCAACGTATTGCACCAATAAAAAAAGGACACCTGCGGTGTCCTTTTTTTATTGGTGGAGATAGTGGGACACGGTGCGCTGCGGCATCATTCGGAACGTTGATAACGTTTAGCCGAATGATGCTCTTGATCCTGAACCGCGCTCGAAATTATCGTTGGCACTTTCGGCGCTAATGCGAACGATTGCTTTGCAAAGTTCTTTTACCGACGTATTGCACCAATAAAAAAAAGACACCTTGCGGTGTCTTTTTTATTGGTGGAGATAGTGGGATTTGAACCCACGACCTCTTGACTGCCAGTCAAGCACTCTAGCCAACTGAGCTATACCCCCATAACACTTATATTATATTGCATCATCATTTGGTAGTCAACTGTTTTTTATAAAAAAAGTAAATAATGCACCATAAATTCTTTTTGTGTATTGAAATTGTGTTTTTAATATGATATAATATGATATAGAAAAAGTTTAAGGAGAACACTATGATTATCGGAATATTACAACGTGCGATAACAGTTAACGAAAACAAACCATTTGATAACCGGCTTTATATAACGGAGCATTTTATCAAGCTTGCGAATGAATTTGATATAGTTTTGTTCCCGATAGTTACCGAACAGAATATTGACAAAATTGCCGATATATGCGATGGACTTTTGATTATGGGAACAAAGAGTAATATCCGTCCGCAGTATTACGGAGAGGAACCGCTTGAGGGACTTGATTATGAACAGTTTGATGACGAATTTCCACGTGATCAAGCGTGCATACGAGCGTTCTCGAACCAAAAGAAGCCCATACTGGGAATATGCGGAGGAATGCAAAGCATAAACGTTTACTACGGGGGAACACTTTGGCAAAAACTTAAAAACAATCATAACGGAAAAGAACTTTCTCACACAGTTGCATTGACGGATGGAACGGAACTTCAAAAGATTTACGGCAGTAATGAAATAACGGTTAATACTTTCCATGGACAAGCGGTAAAAGATCCTGCACCGGGATTTTCCGTAAGTGCAGTCAGTCCTGACGGAGTTATCGAAGCAATGGAAAAAGATAATATTTACGGCGTTCAGTGGCACCCGGAAATTGAACCCGATTACAAGTTATTTATATTCTTTTTTGAAAAAGTCAAAGAAAATATGAAGAATTGACCTGCAAATTGCAGGTTTTCTTTTTTATTTTGAAAAAAACATTTTGAAAAATTCAAGGAATATAGTATAATTATTACATATATCAAAAAAAGAGGTGGAAAAAATGGAAAGAATTAAAATGACAACTCCTATTGTTGAACTCGACGGCGATGAAATGACTCGTGTTCTTTGGAAGTGGATAAAGGAACTTCTCATCGAACCGTATATTGACCTTAAAACCGAGTATTACGATTTGGGACTTGAATACAGAGATAAGACCGACGACAAGGTTACTGTGGAATCTGCCGAAGCAATTAAGAAATACGGTGTAGGCGTAAAATGTGCAACGATTACACCTAACGCACAGCGTATGGATGAATATCATTTGAAAAAAATGTGGAAAAGCCCTAACGGAACGGTCAGAGCGATTCTTGACGGAACTGTTTTCCGTGAACCGATTATCGTTAAGGGAGTTAAGCCTCTTGTTTCTAATTGGGAAAAGCCGATCATTATTGCAAGACATGCTTACGGCGACGTTTATAAAAACGTTGAATTCAGAGTGGAGCAGGGCGAGACCGCTGAACTTGTTGTTCGTGGCGCAAACGGCGAAAGAAAAGAAACTATTCTTACCTTTGACAAAAGCGGCGGCGTAGTGCAGGGACTTCACAATATTGATTCTTCAATTTCAAGTTTTGCACATTCCTGCTTTGAATACGCAATCGAAAAGAAGCAAGACTTGTGGTTCTCAACAAAGGATACTATTTCCAAAACGTACGACCACAGATTTAAGGATATCTTTGCCGAAGTATATGAAAATGAATATAAAGAAAAGTTTGAAAAGCTCGGTATAACATATTTCTATACGCTTATTGACGACGCAGTTGCAAGAGTTATCCGTTCCAACGGTGGATACATCTGGGCGTGCAAAAACTATGACGGCGACGTTATGAGCGATATGCTTGCAACGGCATTCGGTTCATTGGCAATGATGACAAGCGTTCTTGTTTCGCCCGACGGCAAATATGAATTTGAAGCGGCACACGGCACTGTTACAAGACATTATTACAAGTATCTTGAGGGCGAAGAAACAAGCACTAACCCGGTTGCAACGATTTTTGCATGGACCGGTGCATTAAGAAAAAGAGGAAGTCTTGACGGAATTGATGCACTTGTTAAATATGCTGACGATATGGAAAAAGCAACAATTTCGACCATTGAAGGCGGCATAATGACCAAGGATATGTACGCAATTTCCGAACTTGAAAACAAAAAATGCGTAACCAGCCGCGAATTTTTAACGGCTATCAAAAATAATTACGATAAAATGGAGAAATAAGAAATGAAAATTTACGAAACATGGGAAAATATGCAGAATCTCTGCAAAACCGAAATGGAACAAAGACAGCTTTGGAATCAGTATTATCTTGAAGAAACAGAAAGCTATAAAAAGATTTTGGCAGAAAAAATGTTCGAAATCAAAGGCACTGCTAAGGAAATTGCAGAAAATCTCGGTATGGATTTGCACGTATTTGCTCCGTTCTGTGACGGAATAAATACTTCACTTGCAAATTCCGTTGATTATGAGAATATGGAAGAAGATACTCAGCTTGAGCTTACTATTCTTCCCGAAAAGCTTTACTACAATATGCTTAACGCAAAGGCAAAATGGCTTTACGGCTTAAAAGAGTGGGACGGTGTTCTTTCCGAAGAAAAGAGAACCGAAATCACCCGTGCATGGAGATGCGAACAACAGGCAGTAAGCAAAAAGACTGTCGGCAGAAACGAACCCTGTCCTTGCGGCAGCGGTAAGAAATATAAAAACTGCTGCGGAAAGTAAGCGGAGAAATAAATGTCGTTTGATAAAAGTAAAATTCGCAATTTTTGTATAATTGCTCATATTGACCACGGAAAAAGCACACTTGCAGATCGTTTGATCGACGCTACGGGAACAGTTGATGCAAGAGAAATGCACGCACAGCTCCTTGATACCATGGAGCTTGAACAGGAACGTGGAATTACCATAAAATCTCAGGCAGTAAGAATGTTCTATAAGGCAGACGATGGGGAAACCTATATGCTTAACCTTATCGACACTCCGGGACACGTTGATTTTACATACGAAGTTGAACGTGCACTAAATGCCTGCGAGGGTGCAATTCTTATCGTTGATGCTACGCAAGGTGTTGAAGCGCAGACGCTTGCCAACGTATACTTGGCTGTTGGCCAGGATCTTGAAATTCTTCCCGTAATAAATAAAATCGACCTTCCCAGCGCTGAACCTGAGGCAGTTGCCAAAGAGGTTGAGGATATTATCGGCATTCCTTGTATGGATGCACCGAGAATTTCAGCAAAAGAGGGAATCAATATCCACTCTGTGCTTGAAATGATCGTTCATGACGTTCCCACACCCGAGGGCGACGAGGATAAACCGCTTCAGGCGCTTATATTTGATTCGGTTTACGATAATTACAAGGGTGCATTGAGCTTTGTTCGTATTGTAAACGGAAAAGTAAAAGTGGGTACGAAAATAAGAATGATGCATTCGGGCCACACGTTTGAGGTTACCGAGGTCGGTGTATTCTCTCCGGAATATACTCCCGTTGAGGAACTTACCGCCGGTGAGGTAGGCTATATTTCCGCAAGCATTAAAACGGTTAGCGAAACCCGTGTGGGCGATACCATCACTGACGATGATAATCCTGCAAGCGAGCCGCTTCCCGGATATAAGAAAATTATGCCCAACGTATTCTGCGGAATTTATCCCGCTGACGGAAGCGAGTATGACGATCTTCGAGATGCGCTTGAAAAGCTTGGACTTAACGATGCTTCGCTCACTTTTGAACCCGAAACGTCTGCGGCGCTTGGCTACGGCTTCAGATGCGGATTTTTAGGACTTCTTCACATGGAAATCATTCAGGAACGTCTTGAAAGAGAGTTTGATTTCGATTTGATAACTACCGCACCGAGCGTTATTTATGAAGTCAGAAAAACCGACGGAACGGAACTTCGCATTGATAATCCGGCGAATTTGCCGAAAACCGACGAAATTGCCGAAATGCGTGAACCGATAGTTAAGGCGGAAATTATGACGCCGAAAGACTATATAGGTGCCGTTATGGATCTTTGTATCGAAAAACGTGCGGAATATATCAATATGCACTACGTTGACGAGAACAGAGCAGTTCTTGAATACAGAATGCCTCTTAACGAAATCATTTACGATTTCTTTAATACGTTAAAATCACGTACCCGTGGATATGCTTCCTTTGACTATGAGCTTGTGGGATATCAGCCGAGTTCGCTTGTTAAACTTGATTTCCTGCTTAACGGAGATATGTGCGATGCACTTTCCGTTATCGTTCATAAGGATAAGGCATACGCTCACGGCAGAATGGTTGCCGAAAAACTTCGTGATGTTATTCCGAGACAGTTGTTTGAAATTCCCATTCAAGCGGCTATCGGCGGAAAAGTCATTGCCCGTGAAACGGTTAAGGCAATGCGAAAAGACGTTTTGGCAAAGTGCTACGGCGGCGACATTACAAGAAAGAAGAAACTGCTTGAAAAGCAAAAAGAAGGTAAAAAACGTATGCGTCAAGTCGGTACGGTGGAAGTTCCTTCCGAAGCATTCCTTGCAGTGCTTAAACTTGACTGATGAGAGGACTTTATATACACATACCCTTTTGTGTAAAAAAATGTTCATATTGCGATTTTGTATCATTTGGCGGCAGAGAAAATTTTCTGTCGCCTTATTTGAACAGAATAGAAAAAGAAGCACAACTTTATAAGGGAGAAAAAATTGATACTGTTTTCATCGGCGGCGGAACACCAAGCTTGATGAACGGAGAACAAATGCACCGTTTGTTTGAAATAATAAACGATAATTTTTCCGTTTCGGAAAATGCGGAAATAACCGCCGAATGTAATCCGCAATCGGTTAATTTTACAAAAATGCAGGAATACAAAAAATGCGGAATTAACCGTATTTCCATGGGGGCGCAGAGTCTTTCGGACGAGGTTTTGGGTGAATTAGGCAGATGCCACACACTGAAACAACTTGAAAATGCCATTGAAGATATAAAGGCAACACATTTTTCAAGTTTTAATCTTGACTTAATATTTGCACTTCCTAATCAAACAGTATCTATGTGGCAAGCCACACTTGCAAAGTTGCTCACGTATGAACCTGACCACGTTTCCTGCTATTCGCTGACAGTTGAACCAAATACCCCACTTGGAAAAGCCGTTTTGCAGGGGAAAATTCAACTTCCCGACGAGGAAGTCGAGAGACGGATGTATTATTCTACAAAAGAGATGCTTCACACAAATGGGATAGAGCAGTACGAAATTTCCAATTATGCAAAAAAAGGATTTGAATGTAAGCACAATATAAATTATTGGCAGTGCGGTGAATATATCGGGCTCGGTTGTGCGGCACATTCATACTATAAGGGAGCAAGATATTCCAACACTAAAAATCTTGACGAATATTTTAACTGTGACAGTTCGGCTGTAAAAAAAGATATTTTGACGGCAGATGAGATGGCGGAAGAACGGATAATGCTCGGCTTGCGTATGAATAAAGGTGTGAACATTGATTTGTTCCAAAAAGATTTCGGAATTGATTTCGAAGAAAAATACGAAAAGCCGATTAAAAAATTCAAGAATATCGGATTTATTCAAATAGAAAACGGATATATGTTTTTGACGGATAAGGGCAGAGATTTTTGCGATACCGTTGCGTTGGAATTTGCAATTTAATAACTAAAAGCAGATGATTTTTCATCTGTTTTTTGCTTTTTTGACGTATTTTACCTTAAAACTTGTAAATAATAACAAGCAGACAAATTGTCCGGAGGTAAATATGATTTCCACAAAAAAGTTAAAAAAGTACGCAGAGCAGATAAATAGCAGAATTGTCAAAAATATTGATTGCGAAAACGACAGTTTGTGGCTGAAAGATAACCGCAACAGAATTATTGAAATTGCGCAGAATATTGAAATTCCTAATGTAAAACTGCCCGAATTATTTGATGAAATCAGAGTTTTTGCTCTTGCGCGTGAAATTGTGGAACAGACGGACGGAATGTTCAACGAAAACACTCTGGACGTTTTGTATAATTTTTCGCTGACGTTTGCGGAATATGATTTGCTTCCGTGCTTCATCAAATTGAATTTGCTTGTTCTGCTTTCAAAGTCGTTGGAGGAAACGGAATTCAGACAGTACACGGATAATGCGGTGAAATCGCTTGTTAATTTTGATAAAATTGATTTCTCATCGAAGGAAGAAAATTATCTTAAGCAGGAACAAATTCTTTTAACAAACCGTGATTATGCCATGTCGGAAAATTCTTCTAAAACGGCATATAGAAGTGAAATTGCAAAAATTTCCGTTCGCTGCGGAAAAAGCGAAACGGAGGTAGCATTTCTTGCGGCAGACGGTTTAACGGAAAATCTTTTCGGAAAAAAGAAAAAAAGTTTTTATTCGCTTCTCGGCATAGATGCTAAAAAAGAAAATACAAACGTAAAACTGTTTTTTTACACATTCGTTCCGTTTCTTTTGGCAACGGGGACTGCACTTGCCGTTTCGCTTGTAAACAACGGTGCAACGGGTATTTTGTTCGGTGCGGTTTCACTGCTTCCGTTGTACGTTTGCTTTGTAATGTTGTGCAACAGAATTATTCTGCATAGAATAAAACCCAAAATTCCTCTTCGGCTAAAAAGCGAATATGCGGATGAACCCGACAATAAAACCGCCGTGACACTTACCGTAGTTGTTCCCGATATCGTGGCGGCAGAGGATTTTTTAACTAAAACGGAACGTTATTATGCAAGCAATAAAATCGAAAACGGAGTATATCTTATTCTTGCGGATTTGTGCGGAGCAAAAGAAAAGGAAACAAAGCAGGACGAAAAAATAATTCAGGTTTTGTCGTCGGGCATTGACGAACTGAACAACAGATACAACAATAAATTTGCACTTATTATAAGAAAACGTGTTTTGCACGGCAAGGAATATTTCGGCAGAGAACGTAAACGAGGTGCCATTGAAGACCTTGTGGACTATATTACGGGGAAAAATCAAGATTTCAAAACCGTAATAAACGGCGAAGAAATCAAGGAATGTAAATATGTTTTGACTCTTGACGGTGACACCGTGCTTCCGCCGCAAAGCGTTAAAAAACTTATTGCTACTGCGGTTCATCCTGCAAATAAGGATTTCGGACTTGTTCAGCCGAATATCGGAGTTATGCCCCGAAAAACAACTCAGTTTTTCAAAATAATGACGGACAGATGGGGGATAGATTCTTACAATGTTCCCGCAAAGGAAGTATATTCGGATTTGTTCGGCTCGGGTTCATTTTGCGGAAAAGGTATTTTTTCGGTAGAAAAATATGCGGAGCGTATAAGCGGTAAAATTGCACCTATGACGGTACTTTCACACGATGTGCTTGAAGGTGAACTGATAAAAACCGTGAATGCGTCGGATATTACTCTGCTTGATGAATTTCCCGATAATGCCGTTTCGTTTTATAAAAGACGTGAGCGCTGGATAAGAGGCGATTGGCAACTTTTACCCTGGATAGGAAAACGTCTGCCGGCACTTTCAAAATGGAAAGTATTCTATAACTGTGTGCAGTCACTGTTTGCTCCCGGAGTATTATTGCAGATAACCGTTTCGGCATTTTGCAGAAATTTTGCGGTGTTCTTGCTTGCAATTCTTGAACTTTTATTGCCTTGCATTTTTGTATATCTTGACGCACTTTTGTTTGACCGTGAAAAAAATACGTTTTTTGATAAAAAGGAAATTCGCCATAACAGTATCAAAAGATTTTTGTTTTCATTGTTAATGCTTCCTTATGAAAGCTATTCGTCGGTCATATCGTCCTGCACGGCACTGTGGCGAAGACTTGTAAGCCACAAAAACACACTGAAATGGAACACTTTCGCATCGCTTAATTCAAAGCGGGAAATAAAGGGTTATTATATTTTCTTTTTGCCTCAAACTGTGCTTGCACTGATCTCACTTGTATTTTTTGCGGTAAACAGACATTTTTTTACGGGAGCATTTTTGTTTACCGGGTGGATGTTCGGTCCGTATGTGATGTATTCTGTTGGTCAAATTGAAGTTAAAGACGAGGAAAACCTGTTTTTTGACGAAATGTTTGACCTTAAATTGCTTAAGATCAGAACACAAAGATTTTTCTATCAGTCTCTTAAAGAAAACAACTTTGTTATGCCCGACAATTTGCAGGTGGAACCGTATAAAGGATATGCACAAAGAACTTCTCCGACGAATATAGGTTTCGGAATTTTATCGGTTGCCTGCGGTGTGAAAAGCGGTGAGTATTCTCCGTCGCTTGCCGTTGAAATGTTGGAAAAACAATTGGAGTTTATAAAAAATGCTCCAAAATACAAAGGGCATTTGTATAATTGGTATGACACAAAAAACAACATTCCCATATCGGAATTCATTTCAACGGTGGATAGCGGAAATCTGTGTGCTTGCCTTATAAGTGCAAAAAACGGCGCTGAAGATATTTTGAAGCAGAACGTTATTTCGAAAAAACGGCTGAAAATGCTTGCTGATTCGATTATTGCGTTTGCTGATGAAACAGACGACGATTTTCAAGTGCAGTTGAGAACCTATGCAAATGAATTTTACGGCGCAGACGAACAAAACGGCGTAGAAATTCTTAAACGGTTTTTAGCGGATAAAATGGTTTCGGAAAAAGTTCCGTATTGCCGTGAGATAGCCGAGCAAAGGCTGAATGATATTGAAAAATCGTCGTTCTCGGAAAAGATTTTGCACGAAGCAGAAGAAATTCCGCAACTTAAAGAATTGCTTGTTAAATTCCCGAAAAGCATTAAAGGCATTCTCGAATACGGCGATTTTAAGGAAAAACTCGGTCAAACGCTTTGGTCGCAGAAGAATTCGGCGGAAATAAAAAAGCGTGTGCTTGACGAATTTTATAAAATCTACGGCTTTGCATACGGGATAAAAGAAAAAACTGACGGAATAACAGATTTTATTCAAACGTATCTTGACGAAATTGACTTTTCTTTTTTGTATGACGACAGCAAAAAACTGCTTGCCATAGGATATAATTCCAAAGAAGAAAAACAAAGCGAAAACTATTACGATATGCTTTGCTCCGAAGCAAGGCTAACGAGTTTTTTCTGTATTGCATCGGGGAAAATTCCTGCGGAAAACTGGTTCAATATGGCAAGACCGTTTTCAAGATTTAACAACGAGCCTTTGTGTCTTTCATGGAGCGGAACTATGTTCGAATACCTTATGCCCAACATTTTTCTGCCGTTAAGGGAAGATTCCATGCTTGGAATTTCGTCAAAGGCGGCGGTGGAAGCACAAATAAAGGCGGGAAATAAAAACGGAATATGGGGAATCTCGGAGTCTGCGTACAATGCTCTTGACCGTTCAAAGGAGTACAAGTATAAGGCATTCGGCGTAAGTAAAACCGCTATATCGTCATTTAAGGAGGAAAAAGTATATTCTCCTTATTCCACGCTGCTTGCTCTTGAATACGCAAAAAGGGAATCAATGGATAACATTGTTCGACTTGTTGAAAACGGAATGGCAGATAAATTCGGATTTTATGAGGCGATAGACTATACAAGAACAAAAGGTGACCGTGGCGGAATAGTATATTCGTTTATGGCACATCATTCAGGAATGAGTTTGTGTGCACTTACAAACTTTCTTTACTGCGACTATATCAAGAAACTTTTTACAAAGGAAAATTATATCAGCGCATCGCTTGTGCTTTTGGAGGAAAAAGTTCCGATAGGCGTTAAGCCGAGAAAGGAACTTTTTGAGAGTCAAGAAAAAGCGGCCATTGAAGAAAAGCAGTTTGTAAGAGAATATTTGGCACCGGATCGGCAAAACAGAGAAGCGATTATTCTTAAAGGAGATAACGTTTCGGCAAGGGTGGATTCCAAAGGTGATATACAGGTGTTTTTCGGCAAAAAATATGCAGGCAAGGTGAGTGCATATTTTGTTGATGAGAAGAAAACCACCGCTTCCTTTGAGCCGATAAAGGACACGTCGATGAACTATAAGGCGGTGTTTGTGCCGGGAAATGCAAAATTTGTTTCCGAGGACAAACAACGTAAATTTGAATTATCGGTATTTGCGGCGGACAATGCGGTTTTGTTCGATATGCAAGCAGAAAACAAAAGCAAGCAAAAAAGAAAAGTTAAATTCGTGTTCTTAGTTGAAACGGTTCTTGAATACAAGGATGTTTTCGAATCTCATCCCGCATTTAACGGATTGTTTATCAAATGCGACAAAATTGCAAACGGTGTAAAAACGGAGAACCGACGTTCACTTACAAGCGGATACGTTTATTCCTTAAAAAATACAGATAAAATCGGCACAGACAGATTTTATGCAATAGGCAGGGGCAGAGATGCTTCCGTGCCATTGCTTGAAGAAACATTTAAGAAATATCCTATTTCGCCCTGCACCGTGCTTTCGGCAGAAACTGTCCTTGAACTTGGGGAAAGTGAAAATATTTCTTTTGCAGTCGGCAGGGATGAAGCCATTCGTAACAGAGCATCATTCGATTTGCATTTTTCAAAGGCTAAAAACAACGGCATGGCATTGGCATCTTCTTTCGGGATAACAAGAGAAATGTGGAAAATGTCCCTTGTAATTCTTGCACAAACGGAAACAAGATGTGTGAATAAAACAGAAAATCCCGATATACTGTGGAGATACGGAATAAGCGACAGAAGAAAATTGCTTGCACTTAAAATTTCAAAGAACAGAAAAAACGTGGAAACGTTACTGAAAATATGCAATTATTTGTTTTATCTGGGCGCTGATTACGACCTTGTTCTTATTGAAGATGCACCCGACGATTATTTGAATAACGAATTCAACCTTACGGAACGTATGATTGAAAATATGAATAACAGAGATAATATTTTTCATATTCGTATGAGCAACCGTGAGGACATTGAAAAAATCAGACCGTTTTGTTTTTTGATGATAGATTCCGACAATGATTTGTATGAGGAAATCAAGCCGAAACAAACAGTTTTTGTTTCGGAGAAAAATGTGCCGAAGGATAATCCGTATGCTCCGTCACTGAATACTGTTCCAAGCGGAAAATACGATAACGGTTACGGACTTTTTACCGATAACGGCGAGTATTATATCTATTCAAGAACACCCGAACCGTGGACTAATGTTGTGAGCCTTGGGAATATGGGATTTATTGCGACCGAAAGCGGTGGCGGCTACACGTTTTATAAAAACTCGGCACTGAATAAACTTTCAAGGTGGAGCAACGACCCGGTGAGCGATTTGCCGGGCGAAGCACTTTATGTCAAGGACAATCAACTTCAAAGATTTTGGAGCATTACCCGTGACCCGGTGGATCTTGGCGATGAACACGATACACTTTTCGGTCAGGGATATGTGACGTACGGATATAACGGCTTCGGAATAAAACAACAGCAAAGTGAGTTTGTTCACAGCAGTTTGCCCATAAAGATAATTACCGTAGAAATGGATAATCTTAAAACCCGTGACATCAGTTTGTATTATTATCTTTGCCCGCAGATGTGCGAAAACGGAGATTATTCGCAAAAACAACTTGAAATAGTGGAAATTGACGGAATACCTTGCGTAAAAAACAATAGTGAATATATGTTTATATATGCAGATAATTGCAAATTTAACGTAAGTGAAAGCAGTTTTCTTGGCGATGGCGGTATGCGACAACCAAGTGGTGTAAAGTACGGATTTTCGGAAATAAAGGAAAACCAGCAGGGCAGAATTTGTCTTTCTGTTGAAATAAAGGCAAAAACGCAAAACGATATTTTTATTTGCGTTGCTGAAAATGAAGAGCAGGTAAAGGAATATGTTCAAGCAATAAAACAAATGGATACCCTTGCGGAAAAGCAAAAGACTAATGAGAAATTTAAGGATGTAACGGGAAAAATCAAAATTTCTACACCCGATGAAAAACTCAACGTTATTTTCAATAATTGGCTGATGTATCAAGTTATTTCTTCGAGAATGAACGGCAGGTGCGGATATTATCAGGCAGGCGGTGCGTACGGCTTCAGAGATCAACTTCAAGACTGTATCGCACTTATGAAAATTCAGCCGAATGCAGTTCGTGAACACATTCTTCGCTGCGCCGAGCATCAGTTTGCAAGCGGAGATGTTCAGCATTGGTGGCATGAAAAATATAGAGGAGTGCGCACAAATATAAGTGACGATCTTTTGTTTATGCCGCTTATTTGTGCAAAATATATAGGCGTCACGGGAGATAGGGCAATACTTGAAGAAAAAATCCCGTTCCTTGAGGGACACACGCTTAACGGAAAAGCCGATATTTACGAAGAAGCATGGCAATCAAAGGAAAGCGCCACGTTGTATGTTCACTGTATTCGGGCGATACGGCTTGCGATTTCACGGAGCGGAAAACATTCTCTGCCGTTGATTTTGGGTGGAGATTGGAATGACGGAATGAATAAAATAGGCGACAAAGGCAAGGGCGAAAGCGTATGGCTCGGTTGGTTCTTATATGACGTAATAAGCGAATTTTTGCCGTACTGTGAAATAAGCGACAAGGAATTTTTTATAAATCACGCCAAAAAACTTTACGATGCGCTTAACACCGTATGTTGGGACGGAAAATGGTATTTGCGCGCCATTGACGACCACGGAAATCTTATTGGAAGCAGCAGCGGAAACGAATGTCAAATAGATTCTATTTCGCAAAGCTGGGCAGTCCTTTCGGGGGCGGGAAAGCAGGAAATGTGCAAAAGTGCATTGGAAAGTGCCTACGAAAAGCTTGTTGACCGAAACAGTAAGACGGTAAAATTGCTTACACCTCCGATAAACGGAAGAATGGGATATATAGGCGATTATCTTCCCGGAATAAGAGAAAACGGCGGACAGTATACTCACGGAGCGGTTTGGCTTGCATCGGCATTTTCACAAATGGGAGAAAGCGAAAAATGCTTCGAAATTCTTCAAATGCTTAATCCGATAAATCATTCTTTTGACCGAAATTCGGCGGAAAAATATATGATAGAACCGTATGTAATGGCAGGCGATATATATTCAAATGAAGAATGTGCAGGCCGTGGCGGTTGGAGTTGGTACACCGGGTCGGCATCACTGTATTACGATGCGATATTAACGGAATTGCTCGGTATAAAAATAGAAAACGGAAATATTACGGTTGAACCGCATATTCCGCCAAATTGGAGCGAATATAAGGTTTATCTTGAAAACGAGCAGACGGAAGTAAAAGTTATGAACCCGAACAGAAAAACTTCGGGAACGACTACCGTAACAAATTCTGTTAAGGACGGAAAAAGAGAAATTCGTGTTGTAATGTAAGAAAAAGGGATTGCTTCAAGCAATCCCTTTTTTACGTTTCTAAATGTTTATTGTTATATTTTTGTCGGAATTTTTACTTATGCGGAACGCATATTTTTTATCACCGATTTGTGCTTCGTACTGACCGTGGAAGCCGTTGAATTTTACCGTGCCGTCGGCATTTATCGGAGCAGAAAATTCAGTGTGCCATTTTTTGCTGAACAAATAATGAAGCATTTCGGCAGATTTTTTCGGTGTAAGGTCGTGACGTAATATTCCGCCGCGGCAGTTATTTTCGTTCCATTTGGCATTATTTATCCAAGCGTAATTGTCGGGAACGTTCCAATAAACCACACCGTCCAAAGCGGAATGAGAGAACCATGCGGAATAAAGCTTTTCAAACAGTTCTGCCTGCAATTCTTCCGCTTGCTCACTTTCGCCGAACGTGGGGATAGTTACCTCAGTTAATTCAAGCGGCAATCCGAACTCGGAGAGAATGTCAAGTGCTTGAAGTATTTTTGACGTATCTGCCATTCCGTAAAGCATTTTATCACGCAAAATGTGATTTTCATATTCTTCCTGCGTGTTTGCCGGTGCTCCTGCAAAAAGATGATGCTGAAATCCTATTCGGTCTATGCTTGCACCCTGCATCAATGCATTTTCCACCAATTGAAAATACGGCGAAAAATATTTTTTCTCACAAACGTCAAGAATCGGATTTGCTTCGTTAAGCGTAAGTGTTTCGGCGGGGAAATACTCTCTTGCCAAATCAAATCCCCATTTAATGAGATTTCGTTTGTCCATAATAACGCTTTTTCTTCCGTTCCAGTTGTGAGATTGCAGTAATTCGTTCATTACTTCAAATTCCCACATTTTGCCCGTGTATCTGTCGGCAATTTCCTTAAAACGCTTTCTGTAAAGCGCTTCCATTGCTTTTTCATCGTCCTTCGGCACCCATTCAGGCATAAAAGATTCATAAATAAGGCAATGAAGCTTTGCGTCAATCCCTTTTTCCTTGCAATACTCAACGCATAAATCGGGTGCTGGGCGGCGGTATATTTTCGGACTGTCCTTTTCGTAGCGAAGCTGTCCTTCTTCGGGCTCAATTCCTCGCCAATAAAACGGAACGGTTGAAAGATTAAAATAATCGGCAAACAGTTCACGGTATTTCAAATTGTCCTCAACATTTTCAAATTCGTCAAGCATAAATATGTTTGCACCGTATTTGAAATCATGAGTTTTTTGCACTATTTTTACATTTGCATTTGCAAGTACGGTTCCGTCTTTTTTTACAAACGTAACACTGCAATTGCTTTTTCTGTTGGTATTTATGTCGTGTTCAATTCTTGCGTCAACTTCGGGATCGTCTTTTATCCAAAGCTCTCGGCAGGCGTCTAAATCTTTTATTTCAAACATAATAAATCTTCCTTTCAACGTGTATTATAGCTTGAATAAACTATTTGTCAATATTATAAAAGGTAGAATAAAAATCAAAAGTCCACATTCAGTGGACTTTTGATGATTTTATTTGTATACTCTGAACCCGTTGCCCACGATTTGCGACGATTCCGAAAAGATGATAAACGCATTTTCGTCAACGGAAAGAATTTTCTTTTGGAATGCTTCAAGTTCACTTTCTTTAAGAGCGCACATAAGGACCTTATTTCCGCTCATAGTATATGCACCCACGGAATCTATTATCGTTACGCCCCGCGGCGAAGTTGAAACAAGCATTTGCGATATTTCCACACCTTTTTCGCTGACAATAAAAGCAAGTTTTGAAATGTTAAGCTTTTTTATCAGCCAGTTTATGGAAAATGATGAAATGCAAAGAGCGATTATTCCGTAAAGGCAAAGGTCAATGCTTCTGAAAACTATCAGCGCACTTAAAATTACTGCCGCATCAACACATAAAAGCAGATTGCCGATTTTTATGTGGGGGAAAAGCTTTTGAACAAGTCTTGCGATAATATCCGTGCCGCCGGAGGAGGAACCGTTTACCAAAGCAAGACCTATTCCGATTCCGTAAAGTGCTGCACCGAATAATGCGGCAAGAAGCGGATTATCCGTTATCGGCGGGATGTGTGAAAACAGTTCCACAAAGAAAGACAGAACAAGCGACGCACAAGCCGTGGATATGGCAAATTCCTTGCCTAAAAAATAAACGGAAATCAAAAGAAGCGCAATATTTATCACGGCGTATGACAAACCCTGCGGAACGTTGAATAAATGGTACAGAATGGTGGAAACACCCGAAACACCGCCGCTGACAATCTTGTTAGGCGTATAGAATACCGCTACGGCGAATGCTACCATAATAATTCCGCATAAAACCAGAAAATACCGTTTTAGTGCTAAAAATACTTTTTTCTTCATAATACTTTAAAATCCACAGTAAACGGGCAATGATCCGAACAAATAAGTGCTTCCGTATCGGTTATCATTTTGAAATTTTCAATTTCCATATTTCCGCAGAAATACCCGTGGTCAATTGAATATTCGTATTCTTTTTGCGGAGTAAAATACTCTTTGCAAATGTTACCCTCGAATATGGCAAAAGGATGCTTTCCGATACAGTTGTCTTTCACCTTTGCGTATTCGTTTAAGTTGCAAAGACCGCTTTCCTTCAAAATGCTATGAGGAGATTCGTGCAACTCGCAGTTAAGATCTCCGCCGAATATAACTGGGCATTGATATTTTTCTTTTAATTCGTTGATCAAAGCGATAATTTCGTATGCATTTTCTTCTCTTGCCTTTCTGCCTTTGTCGTCCTTTTGATAATGAAAATGAACGCTCATTGCGATAAAACGCTTTTTGTCTGCCGTATCAAACAAAGCCCAAGTTACAGACTTGCTTTCAACGTCATTGTCGGGACTTGTAAAATAATAATATCCCGAATCAATAAGCGACAGTTTCTTTCCGTTAAAGAAAAGCGGTGTATAATTGTGCGCTTGTTCGCCGGTTTGCACTTCATATTTGCCTGCCGGAACTTCCGTATATCCTGCCGAAACCATCATTTGCGTAAAAGTCGGTCTGTAATAGAAATTTGAAAATTCCTGAAATCCGATAAAATCCGGACTGTACTTTTTTACAAGTTCAAGCTGCATTTTTTGTCTCGGCTGTACCGGCATTTTTGCATCCCACCCGTAAACGTTATAGTAAATTGCATTTAATTTCATTTTTATTTCCTCCGAAAACCAAATCTACTAATGAATATGCTAAAATTATAACACCGCATGTTTTAACAGTCAACAAGTAAGGGCTACTTTGTGTTGACTTTTTCGGAGTTTTCCAATATAATTTACATATATTATAATACTTTTATTAAGGGACTTTTATATATGTTAGGTACGGAATTTTTACCCGTTACAAAAGAAGAGTGCACGGAAAGAGGTTGGGACAGACCTGACTTCGTTTACGTTATAGGCGACGCCTATGTGGATCACCCAAGCTTCGGACCGGCGATAATTTCCCGTGTGCTTGAAAGCCACGGCTACAAGGTTGCCATAATTGCTCAGCCGGATTGGAAAAATATAGCTTCGTTTAAGGTGTTCGGCAGACCGAGACTTGCGTTTCTTGTTTCGTCGGGAAACATCGACCCGATGGTAAATCATTATACGGCGGCGCACAAAAGAAGAAACACCGATGCATATTCGCCCGGAGGCAAAATCGGACTAAGACCTGACAGAGCGGATATTGTTTACTGCAACTGTATTCGGCAGGCATTTAAAAACGTGCCGATTGCAATTGGCGGCGTGGAAGCAAGCTTAAGACGGTTTGCACATTACGATTGCTGGGATAATAAAGTCAGAGCCTCTATTCTTGTTGACAGCGGTGCTGATCTGCTTATGTACGGAATGGGCGAAAAGACCATTGTTGATCTTGCGGATGCACTTGACGGCGGATTGAATATAAAAGATATTACTTATCTTAACGGAACTGCATATTTGACGGAGCACCCGGAAAACGTATATAACGGTCAAATGATCGAGAGTTTTGAGGAAGTCCGTGACGATAAAGATGCGTACTGCCGTGCATTTATGACACAGTACGTTAATCAGAATCACGCAACGGGAAAAACGCTTATTCAAAAACACGGAAAGAATTTTGTGGCGGTAAATCCTCCGCCGGAACCGTTGACACAAGAGGAAATGGATGCTGCATATGCACTTCCGTACACACGCAAACCGCACCCTATGTATGATAAATTAGGCGGAATACCCGCAATAAAGGAAATTGAATTTTCCATAACTGCGAACCGTGGCTGTGCAGGTGCGTGCTCATTTTGCGCAATAACGTTCCACCAAGGCAGAGTTCTTCAATCGAGAAGTGAAAAGTCAATTGTTGACGAAGCGAAGCTTTTGACTGCCGTTCCGGGATTTAAGGGCTACATTCACGACGTTGGCGGACCTACCGCAAACTTTTACGGTCAAGGATGTGCAAAACAAAAGGAAAAAGGTGCTTGTATGGACAAGCAATGCCTTTATCCGGAAATATGTCCTGCGTTCAAGCCCGATCATTCCAAATATATTCATTTGCTCGGAGAATTAAGGAAAATTCCGAACGTTAAGAAGGTCTTTATCCGTTCGGGACTTCGCTTTGACTGTATGCTTGCAGATAAAAAGCACGGGCAGGAATTTTTGCACGATTTATGTAAATATCACGTTTCGGGACAACTTAAGATAGCGCCGGAGCATATTTCGGATAAAGTGCTTAAAATGATGGGCAAGCCGGGCGAAAAAGTATATAATCAGTTCTGCGAAAAGTACAAAGAAATGAACCGCCGCCTTGAAATGGAACAGTATCTTGTTCCGTATTTGATTTCCGGACATCCGGGAAGCGATCTTCAGGAAGCGGTCAAGCTTGCGGAATATCTTCATAAGCATCATATCAATCCGGAACAGGTGCAGGAATTCTATCCTACACCGGGAACACTTTCCACGTGTATGTTCTATACGGGCAAGGACCCGAGAACAATGAAAGAAGTTTACGTTGCCCGTGATATTAAGGAAAAAATAATGCAGCGTGCGCTTTTACAGTACAAAAAGCCGGAAAATTATGAAACGGTCAAAAAAGCGCTTATTAAAGCAGGCAGGCAGGATCTTATCGGATTTAAGCCGGAATGCCTGATAAAGCCGAGAGAAATAAAAAACAGTTACGGAAAAGACAATTACAGAAAAAACGATTACAGAAAAAAAGGTAATGAAAAACAGAACGGGAGAAGAAAATGAGCAAATTCAAATCAGGATTTTGTGTGCTTTGCGGCAGACCTAATGTAGGTAAATCAACACTTATGAATCATTTTGTGGGACAAAAGGTGGCAATTGTTTCACCGAAGCCGCAGACCACGAGAAATACAATAAGAGGAATTGTAACTGAAAAAGACTATCAGATAGTTTTTCTTGATACGCCGGGAATACATAAACCCAAATGCAAACTTAACGAGTTTATGGTGAAAACTCAAAAAGAAGCGGCGGTTGGTGCGGATTTTACCTGCGTAATGCTTGATATTACTCAGCCGATAGGGCAGACGGACGAGCATATTATAAAGGAATATGCTCAATCGGACGAGAACTGTGCGATAGTTCTTAATAAAATAGACTGCGTTGAAAAAGAAAAAGTGCTTGCGACACTTTCACGGCTTGCCGAATATAATGTTCCGATAGTTCCCGTTTCAGCATCAACGGGAGAGGGCTGTGACGAGCTTCTTAAGATGATATGCGAACACCTTCCCGAGGGACCGCAGTATTTCCCCGAAGATATGGTTTGCGATTATCCCGAAAGATTTCTTGCTTCGGAACTTATTCGTGAAAAGGCACTTCTTAACCTCAGTGACGAAGTACCTCACGGCATAGGTGTGGATATTTCGCAAATGCAGGAGCAGGATAACGGAAATATCAGAATAAGTGCCGATATTTATTGCGAAAGAGAATCACACAAGGGCATTATTATCGGCAAAAAAGGTGCTATGATAAAGAAAATCGGCACAGAAGCAAGAGAAGAATTGGAATTTCTTCTTGATACAAAGGTGTATATCGAACTTTTTGTCAAAGTAAAGGAGAATTGGAGAAATTCGTCTGCGACGTTAAAGGATTTAGGATATACGGAATAAAAAACAAAAACACTCCCAAAATAAATAAGGGGTGTTTTTTATGAAAAAAAGTGCAGATGAATTAGTGATGAAAATGTTTCTTAAAACGGGAGATCCGTTCTATTATGTGGCACGGAACGTTTTGAGGGAAAGGGAACAAAGTGGACTTAAAGACGACCGGGATAGTAATATCAAAAGTTGATTTCAAGGAAAATGACAGAATTCTGACTTTGTTTTCTCCCGAAAAAGGAAAAATGACAGTTACTGCCAAGGGCGTTAAAAAACAGAATTCAAAGTTGAGGGCGGGAAGCGAGGTCTTTGCTTTCGGCTCTTACGTTCTTAATGAAACCCGTGGCAGATATACTGTTACCGGCTACGATTCGATAGATTCGTTTCACGAACTGCGTGAAGATTTTGACAGACTCAGCGCAGGTGCGCTTTTACTAAATATATGTAACCGTGCAATTTTGCCCGATGAGGAACAGGTGGAACTGTTCACATTACTTATAAGGTGTCTTGATAAACTGAGAAATAAAAATATACCGATTGGCTTGACGGTAAGCACGTTTCTGATACGGTTTTGCACCGTTTTCGGATATGCGATCAATACCGGCAACTGTACAAAGTGCGGCGGAAAAGATGACATAATCGCCATTTCGCCTAGGGCAGGCGGAGTTGTTTGCAAAAACTGCGCAGGCGATTTCGAACATTTCACTGTTTCGGGAGCCTGCATTTATTACTTAAAGTCAATCTTGAATAAGGACTTCGAAGACATTTTTCTGCTTAAACCCACCGAGAAACAGCAGAAAGAACTATACCGATGTGCTTGTAATTATACGGCATATTTCTTCGACGAGCGCATAAAAATTATGGAATATATCGCTAAATATGATTTAGTGTAAAAAAACATTTGCCAATATTTGCATTTTACATTATAATAATTTAGAAACCTTTGTAAAAAGACAACATAGAGCTCAGCTCATAAATTATTTTAGGAGGAAATATATGAAAAAGTACGTATACCTTTTCAGCGAAGGAAACGCAGACATGCGTGAACTTCTCGGCGGCAAGGGCGCAAACCTTGCAGAAATGACCAACATTGGTCTTCCAGTTCCCCAGGGCTTTACAATTACAACAGAAGCCTGCACACAGTACTATGAAGACGGCCGTCAGATCAATGACGAAATCATGGCTCAGATCATGGAATACATTGATAAGATGGAAAAAATCACCGGCAAAAAGTTCGGCGACAAAGAAAATCCGCTTCTTGTATCAGTACGTTCAGGCGCTCGTGCATCAATGCCCGGTATGATGGATACAATCCTTAACCTCGGTCTTAACGAAGAAGTTGTTGAAACTATCGCTAAACAGTCAAACAATCCCCGTTGGGCTTGGGACTGCTACAGAAGATTCATTCAGATGTATTCCGACGTAGTTATGGAAGTTGGTAAAAAATATTTTGAACAGCTCATCGACAAGATGAAGGAAGAAAAAGGCGTGAAGTTCGACGTCGAGCTCACCGCCGACGACCTCAAGGAGCTCGCTTCTCAGTTC
>JAZRYL010000074.1:0-16169 GCA_045600705.1 Clostridia bacterium
TATTTATCGCCGTTATTTGTAACCTTTATTCGTTTATTACTTCATTTTCTTTCATTTTCTCGGCGAAGAAAGGTAAATACACTGGAAAAGAACTTGCAAAACTAAATATGATAATCAAAGTAGTACAAATACCGGCATATATAATTCATTTTTGTTTAGGCCTTTTTGGCTTGATCATGAGCGTTTGGGGAATACCAATGATCCTTTGGGCAATTTTTATTGATTTTATAACTATTGTTTTGTCGGGGGCTGTTGGTATAAGTGCAACTATTAGTGCCCAAAAAGAAAATAATCTATCCACAGGTCAAGCAGTCTTATTTTCAATTTTGGGATTTGTTTATTGTGTTGATGTTTTTATTTCAATTTTTCTTTTTATAAGAGTAAAAAGAGAAAATAAAAAGAATTAAACAAATCCCGGTTTGTCGAGCTAAAAGAAACAACCCGCTGAAAAGATTTTTTCTTTTTCAGCGGGTATCTTTGTCTCATACCATAGCAAGCAGGGAAATTATATATAAATTCCGAGTGATGTTTGCCCTGTCGGGCAAGTGATGGTATGGCCATGCCATAGTGATGTTTTGCGGCGTTGCCGCAAAGTGATGTGATGTATTCCACCCACGCCCACAGGCACATCACTCGCCGGAGGCGAACATCACGCACGAAATGCACATCACATTCCACGCAGTGGAATACATCGTTTTCGGGGCGTGACGGTAATGCTTCAAAAAAACATCCTTATCAACACGCGCCGAATGCACTTTGGGGTTTTATTATATTCATTTCAAGTAATATTATTTACGTTCTTTTCCGTAAAAGAATACCGCAACAGTTCCCGGTCCCGAATGAGCTCCTATTATCGTACCGATACTGTAAATTTCCGTTTTGCCTTTCAGTGTGGGAATAAGTTCTTCTATTCTGTCCTTCGTTTCAAGTGCCATATCAAGGCAATTTGAGTGGCAAATAATGCATTTCTTGTCATATTCCTTACCGTTCTCGCAATTAGCAAGCATTTCTCTTGCAGTGGTCTCTATTGCGTTCTTTTTGCCCCTTACCTTTGAGTACGCAACAATTTTGCCGTTCTCATCAAGGTGCATTATAGGACAAATGTTCAAAACTGAAGCCATAACTGCCGCCGCTCCGTTGACACGTCCGCTTCTCTTGAAAAATTTCATATCCGTGGAAAAGAACTGATGATGCACTTTTTTTCTGTTATCAAGCACCCATTTTTCAACTTCTTCAATGCTCTTGCCTTCATCACGCAAATCTGCCGCCGAATCCACAAGCAATCCGTATCCGGCACAACTTGCAAGTGAGTCAATAACTATTATCTTTCTTTCGGGAAACTCTTCCTTAATTTTGTTCGCCGCCGAAACTGCATTCTTAACTGACGGAGTCATTCCCGAACCCAACGCAATATGAAGAATATCGCCTTTTATTATCAGTGACTTAAAGAAAACATAATATCTATATTCATTTATCTGTGAAGTGCTTGCCAATTTGCCGCTTGAAAGTTTATTATAAAACTCAACAATTCCGTTTTCGGAGCGCATCATATCGTCTTCATATTCAGCGCCGTCAATTTGATAGGAATAAAACATTACCGGTATTTCCCTTTTTACCGTGTACGCAAACGGAATGTCAATTGTTGATTCACATGATAAAATAAAGTTCATTGTAATTCCTCCTTTAGAATGGTGCTTTTTCGTTACAGTCAGATTGTATTATCTTTTTTATTTTCTATCAACCTACTGTTCCGTAAATTCGGTAAACCGAACGTTTATGTATTGGTAAACCGTCTGTTCACCTCATTCTACTCACAGTAGAACAGCGAAAAAATCGCCTTGCCATATAGGTTCTTTTATGATAAAATATAATAAAAAAAAGGAACTGTGAATATGAAAGAATTAAAAGAAATCATTGCTTCAAACATCGTTGAACTGCGTCACACAAAAAATATGACTCAACTTGATTTGGCAAACGTTCTTAATTATTCGGATAAAGCCGTCTCAAAATGGGAACGTGCTGAGTCTGTTCCGGACATCACGGTTTTGAAGCAGATAGCAGATTATTTTGACGTTTCTGTTGATTATTTACTTCAGGAAGAACATACAACTCCGATAAAAGATTTTTCAAACCGCATCAAAAATAACAAGAGATTTATTACCGGACTTTCGGTTTTGCTTGTGTGGTTTGTCGCAACGTTCTCATACATAATTATCGTCAATAATTTCAAAAATATAAGCGGTGCATGGCTTATTTTTATGTATTCAATCCCCGTTTCATTTATCGTTTGGCTGATACTGAATTCCGTTTGGTTTAACAAACGTGTAAACTTTATTATTATTTCTCTCCTGATTTGGTCGGGAGTTGCCGCAATATACTTTACTTTTCTGTTATTTGGTTTTAATATATGGCTGTTGTTTATTCTTGCCGCAATCGGTCAAGTTGCAACAGTTCTTTGGTCAAGAATAAAAAGACAAAAAAAATAAAAAATGCCGGCTTAGGGCAGTGTTCATAAAACAGTAACACTGAAAAATGGGCACTGTTGCTATCGGATTGGCGAAAGCGAAATGAAATACCGAGTACTATGGGATCTACCCCGCAGTACTCGGTATTTAAAATTTCTTACTCATCAGTCCGCTATTACGCACCTTTTCTAAGTCGTATGTTTCTACAATTCTTGTAAACCACATATCCAATCACTACCCCAGCTGTGTTAAAAATGGCATCATCTATATCACAGCTACGCCCGATAAATAACTGAATAATCTCCACAGTGCAGCTTACTATTATTCCGAGAATCACAATCCTTCCTAACCGGTTACATTTCCCGAATAACCATGGCACGAAAAATCCTAACGGCGAAAAAAGAAATAAATTTGCAAGAAGGTTAAGGAGCGAAACTCCTGCAACATCTCCTTCGGCAACGACCCCATTCTTATTTGCCACCTGATCCGCAATCGTCTTAAATGGTATCAAATTTACAGATGCATTATCGTTATTCAAAAAAACATCTATAAACGGTTTCCCTGTTGTACTGCTTATCCCTATGTTGAAATGAGGAATAATAGTCTGCGATGCAAGTCCGAAACAATATGCAACAAATAAACCTATTACTATTTCTCGTTTCCAATTTATTTTCTTTCGAATGAAAACCGCTCGTATTATTGTATAAGCCAATAATCCAAACACGCAATTTGGAACCATATTCCACAGATATTGCATGATCATTCTCATTTTTCTATAACCTCCACAACAAATTAAAATTTACTCCTCATTATCATTTCGTTCTGCCTTTTTGTAGGTTCTGTATATCTTAACGCTCAATGTCCCAAGAATGGCAGGAATTAAAATATGAACAAAAGTAATTTATGACGCTCCACCATTATGTAAAAGTCGGCTTTTTCATCTGTTTATTTCGAGTTTCACTCAGATATTAAGTTGTAATTCTTGATTTCCATTGTGCAATCGTAATTACCGTGTATCTCAAATCCGATATTCGTTCCGCAAAAATAGAAGTCTTCTTTTGTAACATTCGTTCCGAATATGTTATCTTTGTTGGATAATTCTATTACGTCGTCAATGTACGGCGATAAATCAAGACGTATTTCTTTCCACTCGCCGTTCTTACTGCATCCGCTTTTATATATAGTGTTTTCAAGAGTTCCGAACGTCTTTTCCGAGGAAATCAAATAAATCATTTCAGTGCCTACGGAATCGTGATTCCAATACGTTTCCGTGAGCGTTGCTCCCCTATCGTCAAACAAATTTACGCCGAACCAAACAAAACGCTCCGAATATTTGTGCTGCATATAAAAATACGCCATATACTGACACGCATTTATGCCCTCTTTGTTTTCCGTATCAACAAATTCGCTCATACGAATATCAAGTGACAAGGTTATTTTGTTAGATGCATCATACATCTTTCTTTCACTTTCATCAAGCAATTCATATTGGCACAACGGAACCTGTTCAAGAAGCAAGTGCGGCCACATTCCTTCCGTATGAGGTTTGCCTTCGTAAACACTTCTTGCGTTAAGGCGCATTGAAACAGAATGTTCCTTTGGATTAACTTTAACAGTTTTTACCGCTCCGTCGGTTATTGTATGCGGTTCAGTCGCCTTTCTTTCGTTCCACAAGCAATGCGCCGAATACCACTGTGCTATCATCCACGAAGGTTTATCATTCGATTCTTCAAATGAAACGTCACCTAAATGTATATATCCGTCTTTACCGTGATGCATTGCAAGTACTGTAAATCCGTTTTGAAAATTTTCGTCCTTAAATAATTTGTTTTTCATTTTTCTCTCCGATATTTTTTTGTAATTATACCACGCTTCCTGCTTTTTATCAATATTTAGTTTGTTCATTTATATTTTACATACAAAATAAATATTTTTAGTTGACAATATTCGCAACTTTAGATATAATAGACGAGCATTCAAAAGCAATGCATATTTTGAATTGGCGCCTTGGTCAAGCGGTTAAGACATCGCCCTTTCACGGCGGTAACAGGGGTCCGAATCCCCTAGGCGTCACCATTATCGGAGAGGTTCCCGAGTGGCCAAAGGGAGCAGACTGTAAATCTGCCGTCTTCGACTTCGATGGTTCGAATCCATCTCTCTCCACCATAAAAAAATCCACTACATTGTAGTGGATTTTTTTATGGCTGAAAGAGATGGCCAGAGAACGTGACTTTAGTCACCGTTCGTAGAGCATAAGCATAAAGAAAAGCAACGTAGCACGCCTTAAAGCGTTTCTTTTTTTACTTTTCTGTCGTTGTCGTCATTGAAAGGCGACTTGCCTTTCTTCTTTCTCCGCCTTGAAAAGATAAAAAAATAATTCGCTTTCAGTACACACTCCGCTACTTTTCTTTATGCTAAAGTGCCAACGGCAATTTGTTAGGCGTATCGGGAGCAAGAGAAATATTCGGTTAAACGCCAAGGGCGTTCCGAATATTTCCGCAGCGCACCGTATCCATCTCATATAAAATAAAGACACCATTGTAGTGGATTTTTTTATGGCTGAAAGAAATGGCCGGAGAACGTGACTTCAGTCACCGTTCGTAGAGCATAAGCATAAAGAAAAGCACCTATCAAGGTGCTTTTTTCATCAAACCGTCAATTTGCAAAATTTCAAGTCAAAAATTTTTATTTACATTTGAAAATCAAATGATTATAATACGAATATACGAAACTAAATCAAAATAAAGCAGGTAATTTATATGGATTTTATATTTGCAGAACGAAAAGATACAGCAACAATACTTTATTTCATAAAAGAATTAGCGGATTATGAAAAAATGCTAAATGAAGTTGTAGCAAACGAAGAAATATTGGAGCATTGGCTTTTTGATGAAAAGAAAGCTGAAGTAATTTTTGCCGTAGAAAACGGAGAAAAAGTTGGTTTTGCATTGTTCTTCCATAATTTTTCTACATTTTTAGGCAGAGCCGGCATTTATCTTGAAGATTTATATGTTCTTCCCCTGCACCGCAAAAAGGGGTACGGAAAAGCACTTTTGACAAAGCTTGCACAAATCGCCGTAGAACGTGGTTGCGGCCGTCTGGAATGGTGGTGCTTAGATTGGAACAAACCAAGCATTGATTTTTATAAATCAATGGGAGCAGAGCCAATGGACGATTGGACCGTCTACCGTATTTCGGGCGAAACACTTAAGGAATTAGGAAGCAAATAGTCTTTTTCAAAGTTCTTTGTGATGCCACGAAAACATAATAGCAGAATTTTCACTTTTCGGGAATTCCAAAACATTTTCAGCGTTTCAGTGATTTCAAAAACTCCTTTTGTTCATCGGTAATTCTGTAACTTTCACGGGCTTTTTGAATAGTTTTATTATGCACCCATGTGGGTAATTTATTTTCTGTCAAATATACAACTGTTTCGTCCCAATGCTTTGCAAGCGCAGTGGCATAAAACCAAGCTATCATCATATTTACATAGTATTCTTCGCTTTTTACGGTTGCAGGATATTCGAGAATTGACTTTTCGAATTCGGCATCAAGAAAATAATTCATCAGCATTTCTATCCCGAATCGGCACGTGTACGGCTTATCCGACGCCACCCATTCGACAATCTTTTGAACAAACAGTTCTTTGTTTTTCATAAGCACCTTGGGTGAAAGTGTGTCGCATACCGCCCAATTATCAACGTACGGCAAGAACCGTTCAACCTGCATCAAGCAAGTATCAAAATTCTTAGCTTTTGTCAATATTGCCGAATGAAGCATATTTTCATCATAATATTTATGCGGAAGCTGTGCTAAGAATTCTTCGGTATTATCATCCGCAATCAATTCTTTTGCAAGTTTTTTTATCATCGGTGACCTTACCCCGATTATAGAATCTCTTTCTATTACGGGTGTGAGTTTATGCTGAAAATCACCGTATTTAACATCTTGAAGTTCAAATAATTTTTTCTGTATATCTGTCATAATTCTGTCATCCACCTTTCTTAATTCATTATAACATTATACTTTCCAATTTGCAATAAGCAACATTGCATATTCTTTTGCAAAACAGAATAAAAATAATTTACATTTTCAAGAAAAAATGCTATAATTGTGGCAAAAAGGAGGGGAAAATATAATATGTGGTTCATTTTTGCACTTATATGTACATTGAGCTGGGGCGCTGCCGATTTATTCTACAAAAAAGGCAACGAAACAAGCGAATCTTCAACCCACATCAGAACCGTAATTTCCGTCGGTTTGATCTTTGGAATTTATGCAACTTTTCTATTAGTTTTTGACAAAATAGTATTTGACCCAATCAACTTTTTGATATATTTACCCGTTTCCTTATGCTATATTCTTTCAATGGCAGTCGGTTACTTTGGTTTAAGATATTTGTCACTTTCCGTTTCTTCCCCCATACAGAATTCATCAGGCGTTATAGCCGCAATATTATGCGTAATTTTTTTGAAGCAAATACCCGATGCAATTTCCATTGCGGGCATAATTGCGGTCTGCATCGGCGTCGTATATTTGGGCTATATTGAACGCAAAGAAAATATCGACGAAATAAAACACGCCGATAAGAAATATATAAACAGCTTTAAGGCACTTATATTCCCCATTTGCTACTGCATTATTGATTCTTTGGGAACATTCCTTGATGCGTTTTATCTTGATGATATTGAAACTACCCCGCTTAGAAACGTTACCGAAGAAACCCTTGAAAATGTTGCGAATATTGCATATCTTTACACATTCTTTGCGGTTGGCTTGATTGGAATAATCATTCTTCTTATAAAGAAAGAGCCTTTATTTGTAAAAAACACAAAAAGCCGTGCCTCCGCAGCTATATTTGAAACACTCGGTCAAGGCGTTTACGTTTTCGCTATGAGCGGAAACGGTGCCGTAGCCGCCCCGATGATTTCATCATATTGCATTGTTTCTCTGATACTGTCAAAGATATTCTTAAAGGAAAAGTTATCTTTGCAAAAATATATTTCCATAGGAATTGTTGTTTTGGGCATAATTCTAATGGGCATTTCCGAAGGCTTATAACGCTAAATAATAAAGAGGTATTTTATGAACACGATTATCATTCCTAAAAATTACGTTGAGAAACTTAACATTTACCAAACTCAAATGGCCATCGGCGAACTTCGTCAATTTTTTCAAAACAGACTTTCGGCAAATCTTAACTTGAAGCGTGTAACCGCTCCCCTGTTCGTTCAGCCGCAGACCGGTCTTAACGACGACCTTAACGGTGTTGAACGTGCTGTTGCTTTTGATGTTAAAGCAACGGGCGACGTAGTGCAGGTAGTTCATTCATTGGCAAAATGGAAACGTATGGCACTTCACGAATATCATTTTTCCGCAGGTTGCGGTCTTTATACGGATATGAACGCAATTCGCAGAGATGAGGACTTGGATAATTTCCATTCCATTTATGTTGACCAGTGGGACTGGGAAAAGGTCATCACAAGGCAGGAACGCAACGTTGAATACCTTAAATCTACCGTTCAAAGCATCGTTGACGCCGTTGTTGACACCGCCGAAATGATTAAAGAAAAGTATCCGTCGATCACTATTGAACTTTCAAGAGAAGTCAAATTCATTACCACGCAGGAGCTTGAAGATATGTTCCCCAACTTAACTTCAAAAGAGCGTGAAAATGAAATTACAAGAAAATATAAAACAGTGTTCTTAATGCAAATCGGTGATAATCTTGCTTCCGGCAAGCCTCACGACGGCAGAGCACCCGACTACGACGATTGGAAGCTCAACGGTGATATTTTGTTCTATAATGAAATTATGGACTGCGCTTTCGAAGTTTCGTCAATGGGTATAAGAGTAGACGAAAAATCGCTTTCGGAACAGCTTGAAAAATCAAATCACACCGAAAGACGTGAAATGACATTCCACAAAATGCTTTTAAGCGGAGAACTTCCCCTTACAATCGGCGGCGGAATCGGTCAGTCAAGACTTTGTATGCTTCTTCTTCAAAAGGCGCACATCGGACAGGTTCAGGTATCAGTATGGGACGATGAAACTAAAAAAGCATGCAAGGAAAACGGCATAACATTACTGTGATAGGAGTTTATTATGCAATATAATTATAAAACAAACGGAACGTGTTCAACAAATATCTCGTTTGATATCGAGGGAAACGTAGTTAAAAACGTAAAATTCACCGGCGGTTGCAACGGCAACTTAAAGGCACTTTCGGCACTTGTCGACGGTATGACTGTGGAACAAATCGAAGGTAAATTAAAGGGAATTACCTGCGGTTGGAAAAATACAAGCTGCTCGGATCAGCTTTCAAGAGCGGTCCGCAAGGCATACGAAGAAAATAAAGGAGTATAAGAATATGGAAAGATACGCATGGAAAGCAATCGTAAAAGAAGGATGTCTTGAAGAATATAAAAGAAGACACCGTGAAATTTGGCCTGAACTCGTTGCACTTTTGAAAGAAGCAGGAGTTTGCAATTACACTATTTATAATGTAGGCAACGAACTGTTCGGCTATTACGAATGTGAAAAGGGTGCAGAATTTGCTACAAGAACTCAGGCTGAAAGCCCCCTTGTTGACAAATGGAACGAATATATGAAAGACGTTATGGTAATGGAAATGGACCCCGAAACGGGTGCTCAGCCGCAGCTTAAAGAAGTATTCAGATTAGACTGATAAATCACTCACAAGCAAAAACCACCGATTTAATAATCGGTGGTTTTATTGTTATTACAGTTTCTTGACGACCTTAGTTTCGCCTTTTTTGAGAACGAAGCAGTTGTCGTCAAACAGTTCCGTTCTGTCAATAATGGCAAAAGGGGTAAATCCGTTTGCTCTGACTGTCAAAGTTTTTTCGTCTTCGCTTATAATCTCAATATCATTATACGGGATATTAAGCGGTGCGTATCCGTTGGGAATGTACATAGCACGGTCAGAATTAAGATTCGTTTCGCCGTCGCACAGAAGCACCGTATTTTCTGCCTCAAAATCATTATCTACGCATAAAAGTTCTTTTGCGCAGTTTTCGTCCATATCTATTTCGAAATCAAATTCTTTTACATTGACATTTGCTTTGTAGTCATACAAGTAAAGCTTGCCTTTTCCTTTGGCTTTATCAAGCGAAACATTGCTTCCGAATACTTTAATTTTATTGTCCTCACCCGTTATGCTGAGAACAAACGGTTTTGACGCCCGTTTGAAGGCATAATAAGCCGGTTTGGGATCATTGTAGTAGTCGATAATAGACCAACTGTTTGCGGCAGGCCAGCAGTCGTTCAACATCCAATAAAGAATGCCCGACGAAAACCACATATTTCGGCGGTAAAGTTCATAACTGAATCTTATCCATTCGCAGTGAATCATCTGCATTTTCAGTATTCTGTCATGACCGTCGGTATAATCACCGAATTCTCCTTTTGTGAACAAATCAAGGTATTCGAAAATCGTTTTGGGAAGTCCGGGATTGCTTTGCGTATGGTAATTGTGAATCGTTGTGTCCTCGCCGTAAATGTCTTCCTCGGTCATAAACTTTCTCAGGCAATCGGCAAATGGCATACCGAGTGCAGGTTGTTCCACGTTAAAGCGTGAAAGGAAATGGTCAAAATATTCAAGATAGTTGTTTTCTCCCGCCACAAAGAACTTGAACATGGGCCAAACAAAGTTTGTAATGTGTGAAGTTCCCTTTGTAAGCGAAGCATACAAGTTTCCGCCGCAAGGAGACGAAGCTAAGAAATATCTTTGAGGATCAAGTTTTTCAAGTATGGGCTTTGCACCGTACTCAGCACTCTCATAGCCACGGAAATTAAAGGTATTTTCCGTTCCGCTAACGGCGTTTTCGTTGTCGCCTGCCCAGTAAACAAGGCAAGTGTGATTTCTTAAACGGTATGCGGCATTTTCGGCTTCTTTACGAAGTCTGTCAATGAACCATTCTTCCTTTTCGGGATACTCGCCGCAAGCCATAAGGAAGTCCTGTGAAACAAGTATTCCTAATCGGTCGCAGGTTTCATAGAAAGAATCCTGCTCAAATATTCCTCCGCCCCATACTCGAACCATATTCATTCCCGCATTCTTTGCAAGCATGAGTGTCTTTTCTATTTTTTCCGGAGTTTCATTTGACGGGAACGGTTCGCAAGGTACCCAATCTGCGCCCCGGCAGAATATCTTTATTCCGTTGCACAACACGGTAAAGCAAGAAGTTTCTTCATTCTTATCGTACGTGCTTATATCCGGATAACTCTGTATTTTTCTGCAAAGCGCAATAGTTTTTTCATCCGTATCGGGAATTTGAAGTATTACGATTTCACGTATTCCGAAAGCAAATGTCTTTTCCGAATAATTCGTTTTCAGTTTTAACGTGTATAACGGTTGCTCGCCGTAACCGTTTGGATACCAAAGCGCAGGCTCGGCAATGTCAATGTACTCCGTAAGGTGATTTTCAATGACCGTACGTTTTTTAGAAAAAACCGTTTTTCCCGACGGGTCAAGAATTTCCATACGAATTTCATCGTCGTTTCTTTCGTGGTCACGGAAATTTACCGTTAAATGAAGTTGTGCGCAATATTTATTGATGTTCTTTGTATAAAGATAAAAATTGTCGATTTCATTGGGCTTGCAGAATACAAGACGAACGTCCTTATATATTCCCATGGTAACAAAACGTGCCACCCAGTCCCAACTATATGTGCACTGAATACGTCGGGTGTTCATTCTTTCCTTTGTGAATGCACCGGGGTGAATCGGCATATCCTTTACTTCTTCTATGGGTGAACGGAATTTGACCGTTAAAACGTTTTCTCCCTCTTTAATCGCCCCGTCTGCGCAGAACGAATACGGAATAAACATATCATCCGCTTCGCCTATCTTCTTTCCGTTAAGAAAAACATCGCAATATGTATCAAGGCCGTCAAACTCAATAAAGCATTTTTCCTCTACCTTTTCTATGTTGAATGTTTTCTCATAAGTAAAATTCTTATTTTCTATCCACTGATATTTAAGATTATTGTCACGGTAAAAAATGTCCTTGATAATGCCGTTATCTATCAAGTCGGTATGCACGCATCCGGGAACAGTTCCCGTAAGTTCAAATTTTTCTCCCTTTTCGTTTTCTCCGAAAAGAGTCCATTTTCCGTTAAGTAACATATTTTATCTCCCTGTATAAATATAGTTTACTTGATATTATCACTTTATCGCACCGTATTCAACAAATAATTAAAGATTCTTTCGCAATATTTCATTATATTTCTAATATAAAGTGAATTCCGAAGTGATCCGAAGGGTATTTGCCGTCTACGGTATCTTTTATAATTTTTGCGCTGCACGGTGTAATCTTTTCATTTATGAAACAATAATCAATGTGTTCCGGATTGTTTCCCTCCATAAAATACCCGTGATATGTGATAGATGTATCATTTTCCGTTTCCTTGTTTGCGTCACGGTAATACTTTGTCATTCTTTCATATCCGAGGGATTCCATGTTCATATTGAAATCGCCGGTTATTGCCGTAGGATATTCCCCTATCGCTTTATTGTACTTTTGAATAAGTTCAGCACTGTCGGTCTGGCATTTATCACCAAAGCCGAAATGAGTGTTCATAAAAAGCAATTCTTTTTTTGTGTTCTTATCTTTAAGAATAACGTATTCACACATACGGTAGCAATCATAACGTTCATCCCACCCTTTTGACGGAATTTCCGGCGTATCCGAAAGCCAAAATACACCTTTTTTAACAAGTTCGAATTTATCTTTTTTCCATAAAATCGGAGCCGCTTCTTTTTCTTCTTCTGCACGGTACTGCAAAAACATATCGTACTCTTCCGAAAAATACTCGGCAAAATACGGTTCCCAATTAGGTCTTGCTTCCTGCAAACCGATGATGTCCGCATCATATTTTGACAAAACCTGATTTAATCTCGGCGCGCGTTGAGCAACACTGTTATTTTCTCTGTCATCGCACCAACGAATATTAAATGTAATAACGTTTATTTTCATATTGAAATCCCTTCCTTGATAAGTGTATGAAACAACTACTGTACGTTAAATTTCGGAGGTTATTATATCAAATCATTTTTTGAAAGTCAATATAATCGCCGTTTTTTCTTGCTAATACGCTGAAGATGTGATAAAATGTATTCATTAAAATTCAGAGGTAATAATATGTTGACTAAAAAAGATTTTAACATTCTTTTGGCATTTTATGAGGGAAAAGGAAAAATATCTCAGCGTGATCTTGCCGAACGTTGCGGTTATTCATTGGGCACTGTCAACAAAACGGTAAAAGAAATGGTTGAAAACGGGCTTACGGACGGAAAAAAGATTACTCAAAAAGGAATTGATGCCCTTGAGCCGTACCGTGTAAAGCGAGCAATATTTCTTGCCGCCGGATTCGGTTCACGCCTTGTTCCCATAACGCTCAACACGCCTAAACCGCTTATTCGTGTAAACGGAAAACGAATGATTGAAACGCTTATTGATGCGGTAATTGCCGCCGAAATTCCCGAAATCGTAATCGTCCGCGGTTATTTGAGTGAGCAATTCGATCAGTTGCTCTATAAATATCCCAACATTAAATTTGTAGAAAATCCCGCCTATAACGAAAGCAATAATATTTCCTCTGCTATGTGTATAAGATACCTGTTTCAAAATGCCTACGTGCTTGAATCGGATTTAATCTTGAATAACCCGAAACTTATTCGCAAATATGAATACCAAAGCAATTTCTTGGGTATTCCCGTGGAAATATCCGACGACTGGTGCTTTACCACCGACACAAACGGAATAATTACTTCGCAAAGTATCGGCGGAAGAAACTGTCATCAAATGGTCGGCATATCGTATTGGAATCAAGAGGACGGTTCAAAGTTAGCAGAAGATATTGAAGCCGTGTACAACTCTCCAGGCGGCAGAGAAAGATATTGGGAACAAACGGCGCTTGTTTACAAAAAAGATAACTATAAGGTTGCCGTGCGTGAATGTTCCTTTGACGATATCATAGAAATAGACACTTTCAATGAACTCAAAAAGATTGATAAAACCTATTCCGTATAATTTTCAGCACAAAAAAACACCGATGTATTCAAACGTACATCGGTGTTTTGATTTTATGCTGAAATCAGTCGTCAATACTGTTATCTGTTGCCTGTTCAAAAATCTGCTTAACTTCGTCGGAGGGTTCTTTATCAATAAGAGAAACAACTACCGAAGCAATAGCGCAAACGATGAAGCCGGGAACGATTTCATAAAGTCCTGTTGAACCTGAAAGGAAGATGAGCCACAAAACGTCTGTAACTGTTCCTGCAACGATACCTGCAATAGCGCCCTTATATGTGAAGCGCTTCCAGAAAAGTGAAAGCAGAATTACGGGTCCGAATGCAGCACCGAAAAGTCCCCATGCATTTTCAACAAGGTTCATAATTGCCTGAGCGCCCTGTCCCTTGCTTGAAGCAATGAAGAATGCAACGATTGAAACAACAAGAACTACTGCACGGCCAATCCAAAGAGTTTCTTTGTTGCTTGCATTTTTCTTGATAATGGGCTTGTAAATATCGCTTGTGAACGATGAAGAAGCAACAAGCAACTGAGAATCGGCAGTTGACATCGAAGCCGCAATAATTGCCGCAAGTAAAAGTCCTGCGATAAATCCGGGGAAAAGTTTTCTTGCAAGAGCAATGAATACAAGTTTCTGATTGCCGTTTTCAAGCAAATCCTGAGCAAGTGCTTTACCGTCAAAGAGAGCAATTCTTCCGAAATAAGCAATAACGATAGCACACAAAAGAGTAATTACAACCCAGATAATAGCAACGGTTGCGGACTTTTTAACCATTGAAGGTTTCTTAATTGACATAAAACGAACGATGATGTGAGGCATTCCGAAATATCCGAGTCCCCATCCGAGTCCGGAAACGATGTCCTGCCAACTTGCGTTCATAAAGCTTTCAACGAACTGATATTTAACTGTTTCGCCGCTTGCTTCAGTGTATTCGTAAATATTGTTGATAAGTGAACTGTCGGTATTGCCCTTAACTGCCATAAGTATCGGAACAGCAAGCAAAGCAATCAACATAAGAAGTCCCTGGAAGAAGTCAGTCCAGCAAACAGCCTTAAATCCGCCTAAGAACGTATATACAATGATGATAGCGGCAAAGATGATCATTGCGGTGCTTCTTGAAAGCGCAGGAACAAGTGTTGTGAAAACGTCGGTTCCTGCAACGAATGCAGAAGCAACGTAAAGTGTAAAGCAAACAAGAAATACAACTGCGCAGATAACGCTTAATACATTGCTCTTTGCAGCAAATCTGTTTGAAAGGTACTGAGGAACCGTTATGGAGTCCTTTGATGCTTTTGAGAATTTACGAAGACGCTTTGCAACGAATATCCAGTTAAGAATAGTTCCTATGCAAAGACCGATACCGATCCAAGCCTTTCCGAATCCGAAAGCGAGAATGCTTCCGGGCAATCCCATAAGAAGCCAAGCACTCATATCGGATGCCTGCGCGCTCATTGCAGTTACCCACGGACCCATTTCACGTCCGCCTAAGAAGTAATCTTTTTCACCGCCGTCCTTCGACTTGATAAAGAAGAACAGTCCTATGCCGATCATGGCAACAAAGTAAAGTACAAATGCAAATATTTCCATATTCTTTCTCCTAAAACAATAATTTGATTTGCAATCATTTTTTTACATGGACGATTATATCATAGAAAATAATATAACGCAATACGAAATTTAGTTTATACAAACATATAGACTAAATTTCGTATTATCAGCAAATTGTTCAGTATTTATGGGATATTTTTAATAGACTGATATTAGACTGTTTTTTAGTCGATTTTCAAACTATTTAATAAAATTTTCATTGAAGTCAAAGAATAGTCCTTTAATGAGTATGCACCTTCGCAAAGACACCAATCGTAAAGCAGCGCTCTTTCGCACAAAGCATAAAGTCTTGTAATCTCACTTACGGTAACTTCTTTGGTTATTTCGCCTTTTTCCTGCCCCTCGGAAATAATTCTTCTCAAAAGCCGATAATACAGTCGTGAATGGTCAAGAAGTTCTTTTGCCCCCTTTGCGTTAAGCTGTGACGAATACAGTTTAGTCAAAAGTGATAAATCTATCTTGTTCTCGATCATTCCGAACAGTTCGCCGTTAAGCCACAAAAGAACATCGAAACTGTTCGCTTTCGGATCAATCTGTGATTCAAGTTCTGCATACATTTCATCATATAAATATGCAAGCGAGCCGAGCAATGCTTCTTTTCCGTCAAAATAATGATAAAATGTTCCTTTTGATGTTTTGGATTCAAACACGATATCGTCTATCGTAGTGTTGTCATATCCCTGCTCATAAAAAAGCTTCCAAGCCGCCGAAACAATTTTTCCTTTTGTCGTTGAATTTTTAGGCATAAAATCATTCTCCCTAAATTACTTTTGTTTATTATATCACAATCAAGCGTAAAAATCTATAAAAAAAGTTTTGCAAAATAATTGCAAAACTTTCCCCCTTGGCGCCTTTAGGTGTGGAAATAAACCCCCAGTTCTACTGGGGGAAGCAAAGCGAGCGGAGCTACAAAAAAATGGGCGAGCTAGAAGCAAGCCCAAAAAGCTTGAAAATAGAAAAAACCTCCATTATAATAGCAATGGTTTGGCAACCGCATTGCAGTAAAAAGGAGGTTTATTCATGAAAGATAATAAAGAA
>JAZRYL010000075.1:0-3753 GCA_045600705.1 Clostridia bacterium
AAGTCTGCACTGAATTTGAGTGTTTAGGTCAGTACAGGTTACCGAAACCGTGCCGCTATCCGAATTGACATCAAATTTAATGCCGGTAAGTTCGGGCATAGGGCTCATTTTCGGCAATGCTTTTGTTGCTTTCTTTACAGCATTCAGCATTCCTATTCTGTCAACCGTAAATTTCATTTGTCCTTCCTCTTTTCTTATTCATAGATTATTACTTTCCCTTTGTCTATGGCAGTAATGCGGACATATTCGCCGATTGTTCTGAGTGCCATCTCATAACTTCCGCTGTTAAAAACTCTGGCTTGCATTTCCTCAATATCTCCCTTTTCATAAAAGAAAGATAATTGTTTCATAGCACTTTCCGCTTTTGCCAAAACCGCATAGACATTACCTTCCGGCAAATCCTCATCAATTCTGATAGTGGCTTTGCCGCAATCGAACGACGGGTTTACAACGATAAGTTCGTATAAAACATCGTCTTTGTTATCGGCACTTTTTAGTACCTTTACGGTCTCACCGAAAACATAATTTGATGCTTTCTCAAAATTTGTGCGATACCCGAGTCCCCCGTTTGAAAGTGAAAAATAATGCTCGGGTTTGTTTTTAATCTTTGAATAAACACAGTTGCCCTGCGTTGAGGTGACAACTCTTAAAAGTCCGTCATATTCAGGATGAACAGTATGGTTTATTGTTCTGAAAAGAGCACCGACTTCAAGAGCCTTTTTAAGTTCAGATAAATTTTTGATTTCAATATTTTTCTTCATTTTAGGTTTCCTTTCGTTTATCCTCACAGAATTCTTCGGGTGTCATCCCGTATTCTTTTCGGATTTTTTCAATAATCAGTTCTTTAATTATTTTTGCTTCCTCGCTTGTCGGCTCATAGTCAAATGTACGATTCGGTTTTTCATCATTTGTATCAATGACACATTCAATTCGCAGGATATCCTCATACGGATTGTATCTGCCGTACATATTAAGCCAAGTGCCGTCGCTGTCTGCTGTGTGAATATTGAATTTCTTGTCTACATTGAACCACAGTTCAAAGCTGCAAATAATTTCTTTGCCGATATCGCAATCCACGTGCATATCCGGTTCTACTACGAGGTCGCTGTGTTCCAGTTGATTATTTTCTTTCATGATGCAATTTCTCCCGTTAAGATGCTTCAAGTAAATCAAGTAGGCTTAACTGACCTGTGTCAAATTTTGCTTTGCCGGACCTTACGGGAACAGAAATCGGAGTAATGATAACAGACGGGTTATCTTTTACCACCTGCTTTACAACAGGTTTCGTAACTGCTGCCGTTTTTCTCCTTTCACCGTTTCCGATAATAGCCATCTTCTTGAAACTATCCGCAAGAGTTTCGGTGTTTTCCTTGATACCGTCAACAAGTTCTTTTGCAAGTTGAGTTGTTAAGTCCTCACAGTCAGACATTGCGGCAAGACCTTCGTCCGAGATATTACCCTCGATAACGGTTGCGGCAGAAAGCTTTGTTGCCATAAGCCGCAATGCTCTTTGCTGCATAGTGTCTTTGTAGTAGAACATATACACTTCAACTTTCGGGGCTGTTTGGTTTATTCGCCAGCTTCGTCTTGACGCCTGACGGAATACATACAGATTGAATGCTATGTTATAAAACACAAGTGTTGTAAAAGCATTCAAATCGAGGCCCGTTTCAACTAAACTTGGGTTTACTATCAGCACCTTTACGCCGTCGCTAACCTTTTTATCCACCCAATTTTCTCTTTTGGTTGTAGGTACACGACCGTCAAGTATTGCTGTTGGTATTCCCTTTTCGTTTAGCAATTTGTGCAACTTTGTTTGTGTATCAAGCCGCGTCCAAGCGGTATAAATGATAACTCTTTCATTTTCGGATATTTTCTGTTCAATCAGTTTAAGCAACTCTTCATCCTTCGATTGCAAAACCTCTGCATTTCCGATACTTTTCGGAACAATAAGTTCCTCTTTTTCATTTTTGAAAAACGGGTTATATATCGGCTCGTGGTCGTAAGGTTGGTCGGGAAAAGCGGAAAGCAGATTAAGATATGAAGATAGTATCTTATTCCCCATTTGCTTATCATTTTTAAGAATTGATTTAAACTCTGTTTCGAGTCGCTCATATTCTTCTTTTACATCTTCCCTCATAACCGAGCAGACAGGAATCTCCTCATAATCGGGAAGTTCCTTGCCCATATCTGCGAGGGATAAAAACACCGTGTTTTCAAGCAGAAATTTTGAATACACAATCGGAGAAAGACCGGGTAAGAACTTTTCACGGATTTTGTGTTTGACCGCTTTTGAAGCAGTATTAAATTCATCATTTTGAAGTTCGTATAATTCCTCAACGACACCGTACTGTCGGCAGAAATCTCCCGACGTTCCGAAGTTTTGGCCGTCAAGCAGCATAAGATGTGCTTTAAGTCGGAAAAGCAAATAGAAAATACCTTTGGCATAACCGTTGATAAGGGTTGCCGTCATACCGATAACCTTATCCGATATTCCCGCAAGCTCAGCCATTGCCTGTCCCTGTGCACTTTCGCCCGAATACTGATGAAGTTCATCAACAATCAAAGCGTCTATGTGCCGTACTTTCTTCTTTATGTAGGAAGATAAGGGATATCTTGCATAGGCACCTCTTGCCGGAAATACCCCGTTTGGATTATCAAGCACCTCTTCTATTTTTAATTTGTCGTTCTTGCCTGTTGCATGGTCATAGGCAGAATGTAAGAACTTACGGTGAATAAAACCGTAACTGCCGATTCTGACCCAAGGATTACGGCTGGGTGAAAGGTCATTTGGATTATACATACTCCATAGCGGTTCGTTACAGTTTTGGCATTTGTGATTCAGTCCTGTTTCATTAAGGAAAAAGTTTGCATCTGCATTTACGGTGTATTTTGAGCCGTCTCGCATAACGCTCATTTCCTGAACGGTATCGCAATGGGGACAAACAAATCCCTTTTTAAGCCGATTCCAAACAACACCCGGTTTTCGCATATAGCCGTTTCGTGCGGTTTCCTTTGAAAGAATGCAGTATACCGTTTTGTTTTCACGGCGGTATATGTTATATACCTTATCCACATCTTCCATAGTAGCCACACGGAACGCCAAACAGTCGGGTATTGATTCGTGAAGCTCACGCACCCATTTTTCCGTAATGTGCGAAGGGCAAATAACCACATTAAATGCCTTTTGGTTTACTCTTGCTTTTGTGTTGCAGTGCTGATAGGCATATAAAGCCGCGCTGCCGATTTTGGTTTTTCCTGTTCCGCATTCCGCCACAAGCAACGCCATCTTATCCTTTTCGAGTTGCCTTTTCAGTGCTTCTGCTGCACCAAGTTGGGCATCAAACAAAGAATATCCGGCATGCTCAATAATGTAATTGTTGACCCTCAGAAGTTCATCACAAACTTTTTCTTTTGCAGGATCAAATCGGGGCGGAAAGCAGGTCTTGATTTTACTTGCAACAAAATTGCTGAACTTTTGTAAGTATTCGGTAAATGATTTAATTTCTTTAAAATCATTATTTTGGTTTTGCTTGGCACCGGGTATGGAAATTTTTCCGTCTTTAAGTCCCTGTTCAAGTACTGCCGCTATCTCTGCTTCGTTATCCGACACCCGCATATGATAGCCGTTAAACCGTTTCCCCAAACACCATACATTCAGTTCGTTAAGCATTTCTCTTGCTTTGAGTTCGGACAGAAAATAATCCTTAAATTCCGGTATTAACGGAACGGATAATTTCCTGTCAAGTTCGG
>JAZRYL010000076.1:0-22387 GCA_045600705.1 Clostridia bacterium
CAGGATATCTAGATTTGATAGTGTCATAATGATATTGCTCATCATTAATTAAATCTAAATAATATTTTGTCATGAATATATCACCCTGGTTCGATGCATTTGTCATAAACAAATATAACTCCGCATCAATCAATTCATAAACTTTATCTTCGGTTAGTAAATGAATATGCCGCCAACGAAGGCATCACTGAGCAGCTCAAATCCAGCGATCCGATGGGGTGGGTGCAGCGGATGAATAATATCTGTGAGCGAGTAACCGAAACAATCAACGCAGATGTGGTATTCGTATGAGAAAGCAGAAATACCACCTCTCACTTACCGACACCGGCGCCACCTTGTAATCCAATGCTTGTTTGATCTGTGCAACGCCCTTATAGCACAAGGCAAATATTCAGACGGCGTCGATGAGGTCATAATCAAGTCCACAAAATAGCAAGAAGGCACGGGAGAAGTCTCTCGTGCCTTCTTTGTATGTTAAGCCGAATCTCTTTAACCTATAATTCCGTTTCGGATAATGTTTTAATGTGCCGTTTGTAAACCTTTTTCAGTATCTTTATTAAACCCAATTTGCCAAAATCCCATATCAAGCAGTTTCATTTGCGGATAATATAGATCATACACCTTTAATGTACTCCTTGCCCTTTCAAGCTCATATATATTGTTCTCGTAAAAATCGACCAATTGCAATACCGACTTCAAATTGTAAATGCCGGTCGTGACTCTTTGATCTTTTACACCTGCAATAAAGTATCTATCGTAAGCCGGAACACATCCGAGAGTACCCATTAGCACCTTTGTTATCAAAGTGGCTGATAAATCATTTTTTATATTGGCTTCTTTTATGCTCTGTCTTTCAGAGTCGTAGTATTTGGTCATCGTTAATTGTAATTCTTCAAGCAGCTGCTGGTTTTGTACCTTGCGAAGCTCTATGCATTCAATTCCAAGCAGAGGATCATACTTGGTTTTCAGAATTTCCTTAACAATGGGAATATGTACTTTGTAATCCTTTTGGAGAAGGAATGACGAACCGCGATACATTCCCCAACTTGCAAGATAAAAAGCAAGATGCAGTGATAAATAATCAAGATTTGGCTTGCTATCCTTGCGAGCATCGTGAAAGACTTTATAGCAGTGTTCCCAAGAACGGTATCTGCCATTTGGGTCCTCTTTAAGTTGGTTGTAAAAAGTAGTAGTAGACTCAATAATCAGTTCAATAGTTTTCATAATACCTCCAATACATCTTTGTGCCGATGGTTTTGCATACCCATTTTCTCCGTCAGATCACCAAGTCTTTTGTCAAACAGCTCATTAGAAATGATGTTGCTCTCAAAAAACTGCTCCAACATCTTTTTTGATGAAGATATACGTCCAATATGAAACGCAGTTCATCAATGCCTTCCAATTCCTTTTTTAGTTCTTAAAGGCATAGATAGAAAACCAAGCCTCAGCTATAGACAGTTTGGATTGTGCGATATTAAGATCATCCAATAATTTACAAGCACATTTCTCGCCGTTCATTAAGTATTTTAGTATTCGTATACGGTTTTCATCGCATAATGCTTTGAAAATAACGGAAATATGCTTTTCATCAAGTTTCACGCGAACACCTCCTTGAATTAATAATCACATAATATATCGTATCGATATTTTTCGATTTGTCAAGACCTCTAATCTAATTTTTTTCAAGCAAACTCGCCGGGGAAATCGTTGGCTTGACTTTTTCTTATAAAAGACGGTACTCTGTTTAACCGCTATAAGGGGCTATGAAATTTATCAACGTCTTGCGATCTTTGTCCGCCGTTTACTTGCGGCTCTCTTTTCCGCCTCCCCACAGTATATCGGGAAGTTTATTTTTCACATCTAAAGACACAAATAAACAGATAAGTCCCCGACAGATTTGCCAGGGACTTTACACTTTACTTCAGTACTGAAATCGCATCGGAAATTGTCTTTTCAAATGCTTCACGACCATATTTATCAACTTCAGATTTATTTTTTTCACCGTGTGTTAAGCATCCTGCCCCTCCAATGCATCCGCCGATGCAAGCCATTCCTTCAATAAAATTGGCATCAAGAAGATTTTTACTCTTTTTAAGAAGAGCGATCTTGCACTGCTCAATACCGTCGCAGGAAATAGCTTTCAGTTCAAAATTTGTATTGCCTTGTTCCTTCAGGGCTTCGGCAACCGCATCGGACAATCCTCCGCAGCGGGCGAAAATTCTTCCGTAATACGAAGCATTATCCAAAATATTTTCCGGTAATGACGTAATATCTATATCCTTACTGTCAAATAGCGCCTGCAATTCCTCAAAGGTCATAGCAACATCAACATACTGCTTTACCTTTTCAAGCTGAACTTCCGCTTTCTTTGCAGTGCAAGGTCCGATAAATACTGTTTTGCATCCGGGTTCGTGATCCTTCAAATACTTGGCAAGCACTGCCATAGGCGAAAGATTATGAGAAACGAACGGCAGCAAATCCGGAAAATTCTTTTCGATATAACTTACAAATGCGGGACAGCATGAGCTTGTTAAAAATCCTTTTTCGGCAAGTTCACGGCTTTCCGCATCTGCAACCATATCAGCTCCGAGTGCGGCTTCTATTACAGTGTGAAATCCCAGTTCTTTAAGCCCTGAAATAACCTGTCCGAGTTTGGCATATGTAAACTGACTTGAAATAGACGGTGCTACCAAAGCATAAACCTTATACTTTTGATTATTTTGACTCTTTTTTATAATATCAATTACATCAAGAATATATGATTTGTCCGAGATTGCGCCAAAAGGACACTGATATACGCAAGCACCGCAAGCAATACATTTTTCATTATCAATGGCAGCGGATTTATTCTCGTTCATATGAATAGCTTTAATTTTACAAGCATTTTCACACGGTCTTCTGCGGCTGATAATAGCGGTGTAAGGGCAAACCTTGGCACAGGCACCGCATTCTTTACATTTTGACTTATCAATATGCGCCACATGATTTTGGTCAAAAGAAATTGCGCCGAACTTGCAGGCATCCTCACAACGGTGTGCGAGGCATCCACGGCAAGCATTGGTAACTTCATAGCCACCCATGGGGCATTCATCGCAAGCAGTTTCAATTACCTCAATAACGTTGGGATTATCCTTATTGCCGCCCATAGCAAGCTTTACACGTTCACCGAGAATTGCTCTTTCCTTATACACACAGCATCGCATAGTGGGAGTATTACCGGGAACAATTTGTTTTGGAATATCCATTACGTTTTCAAGCAACGTATCTTTCCAAGCATGACGGGCAACCTCTCTTAAAACTTTATATTTCAAATGTTGGACTTTCGTGTCAAACTTATGCATGTATGCCTCTCCTTAAAAGTAACTGACCTTAATTCGTTTGCCCATTTTCTTAAGGCATTCGGATAGTTCTTCTACTAAATTCATTTTTATATTAAATGTTATCGGCAGATCCGGGTTTTGATGTGCCGGATTGACCGCTCTGCCGACATAAAAGTTAATATCTGTAGCTTCTTCAAACAATAGGCGACAGATTAAGGAAGCACCATCACGTTTGAATCCCCAGTGTTCATAAAGTTCATTTTTATCAAGCGCATCTTTAGCATATTCAATAACTTTGTTAATTGTGATTACGCCTTCGGTGACGAGGTCAACACCTTCAATCTCCGCAATAGGCGGAACATCTCCACGTTCAAAGTTCAAACTTGCTTTAACGGTTTTTCCGAGATATTTTGCCGCAATTGATGATGTAGTGCCGCCGCAAATAATGTGTTTGCCCTCCTTTGAGAAAAACAAAGACATCATTCTGTCGCAGTCGTCACGGTTACGTGGAGGACCGAACAGAATATTCATCGGCTCTCTTTTTCTTACCTTGACAACACAAGCGGTAGCATCATCTCCGGGATGATAACCGTATTCCTTGTCGCATTGATCCACAAGTAAAGTAGCAAGTGTTTTTGCGGTGTATCCTGCAACTATTATCGTTTTCATAAATTCGGCTATATCTTCAACTTTCCAGCCGAAATTATAAGCAACACCGATTCCTGCGTGAGGACAACCGTCACTCATGGCGATCATACAGTCGCCTTCTTGCAGTTTGATTACGGATTTTAATACCTTTTTCCCGTCAATGTTCAATTCTGTCTTCGGATAATCATACAAGTCATCATTTCTGAGGAAAATAACATCCGGATTATCATATTGAATTATTTCCACGGTTTCATTTTCGATAATATGTATAATCGTAAAAGTTGAATATGCAACACCACGAACCGAGCAAATAGGAAGCGTTGCGGCAATGGTGGAAACGCAGTCTTCAAGTTTCATTCCCTCTGCCATCATAGTTGAAATGATTTTCGAGGTCAAGGTTGACAGAATACTCGCTTTTACGCCGCTTCCAAGACCGTCTGCCAACACTATCACTTGTGAATTTTCACCTTGATTTATAATATCTACATGGTCACCGCAAAGTTGTTCTCCTTCATGATTGATGCTTTTCCAACCAATATCAGCGCATAGATTATTCATTGCTGATCGACTCCTTTAACTTTGTGAGGGCTATCTTGGTTTCTGCAGCAGTTTCTCCGAGAAGAGAGGCAATTTCCTGTACGATACGCATTTGTTTATCCACCACATTGTCTGCAATTTCAACTGTTTGGCGGCTAATATCCTCTTTCTTTTCCCTTTGTGTTTCTTCTTCGGTCACGTCACGTAATATACACAGAATCAAACGGTATTCTCTGTCGTAAACCACAGTCTTATCAACATATTTTTCGTATTCAGCCAAGTATTCACGTTTGTCATGAATAGCCCTGCCGTTTGACATTACCTTAAGGAAATCCGTCGGGTCAAGAACACGAATAACCTGATCGCCTAAAATATCGTCCGGTCTGCGTATATTCAAGATTTTGGTTGCAGCAGCATTGACCTGCTGCACTTCCATTTTTTCATTCAAAACTATAAGACCGTTTGGCGTATTTCTTGCTATTGTATCCGAAAAGTTTTCCGCTTTTTCTTTTAAGAACGGCAGGCACATAGATATTTCCGCTTTTCCTTGCAGGATTGCAATTGCTTTTTCCCGACAAGTGTCATATCCGCATGAACCGCAGTTCAATTCATCACTCGGTTTCATCTTGCCCATTTGATGCAGAGTATCTTGAATTTCGAATTCAAGCGGAGTTGCCGATCTACGTTCAATAATCTCAAACTTTTTTTCAAGCTTTGATTTATCAGGTTGATCTACAACAAAATCTTCTTTACCCGCATAATTTGAAACCGCCATATAGTCTTTAACAGGTGAACGGTGGAACTTTTCCATAACCGGACCGCCTACACAGCTGCCGACACATGCTGACATTTCGATAAAGCAATGATGCAAATTTCCGTTTTCAATATCTTTCAGTGCCGCAATACAATTTTCAGTTCCGTCAATCGCCATATAACTGTATTTCGGATTGCTCATTGCCATGGTTTTCAATATACCGCCGGTTGTGGGGAAAAATCTTGCACGGCTGTTTTCGTTTGAATCCATTTTTTGTTCTAACGTAATATTCTCCGACTTAAACCAAGCCGTAAGCTCATCGAATGTCAATACAGCATCCACAATACCTTCATAATATTGAGCTTCGTCTTTTTTTGCAACGCAGGGACCGACAAAGACCGTTTTTGCGTTCGGAATACGTTTCTTAATATCTGAGCAGTGCGCTTGCATTGGCGAAAGAACATCGGCAAGATATGGCAATAACGTAGGATAATACTTCTGAATCAAAAGATTTACCGAATGACAGCAAGAAGTGATAATAATATCTCTGTCTTCTTCATTTACCATACGGTCGTATTCTTTTTTTATAATTGTAGCACCGATTGCGGTTTCTTCAACATCATAAAATCCGAGTTTTTTAAGTGCTTCACGCATGGATTCAATGCCGACACCCTCATAGTTTGCTACAAAAGACGGTGCTAAACTGACCACAACAGGTTCGCCTGATTGAAGCAATACCTTTACTTTTTCCGTTTCATCTACAATCTGCTTGGCATCTTGCGGGCAAACAACGAAGCATTGTCCGCACATAATACATTCGTTTCCGATAATATACGCCTGATTGCCCGAAAAACGTATAGATTTTACAGGACAGTGACGAATACATTTATAACAGTTTTTACAGTTGGATTTCTTAAGTGTTAAACACTCCATTTTCCGTCACTTCCTCTCTTTTTCAATAACCTTTAATATTTTTTCCTGAAAAAATCCTTCAAAATTTTCCGGAGTAATGCCTGTAAAAACATCGTCGTCAACCGTGATTGTTACGCCGACACGATTACACTGACCGGTGCAAAAGCTGCCGGCCAATGTAATATCATTTTCAAGCTTATAGTCAACTATTGCTTTTTGACATAACTCGACTATTCTTTCAGATCCTTTCAAGTGACAGGATGAACCCACACAAATTTGAACGATCATTTACTTCACCTGTTTCAAAACTGTTTCATTAAAGAAATCGTCAACGTTTTCAGGAGTTATGGAATAGAACTTTTCGTCAACGGTACCACATACACCCTGCTGACATTTGCCCATGCAAAATGTACCTGCAAGTTCAATTTTATCTCCCAATTCATTTACTTTGATTAAATACTGAAGTCTTTCTACTACTTGTCTTGAACCCTTAATGTGGCAGGAAGAACCGATACATACTGTAATTTTCATAATTATTTCTCCTTATTCGTAATCTACAACATCAATCCATGAATGGAGGAATTCACGTTCCACCGCATTACCCTTAACCGTCTGTGAAGCCGCAACAATGGGCATCCACTTTTGCACATACTGTTTTGCAGTATTACTTTTTTCACAGAACAAATCAAGATATTTCTTTGCTCCGTCAATATCACCGTTCAGCCAGAACAAAAGGTATGTTCTTGCCGCATCGGCGGAAGCATTTCCCTGAGTTGCGTGTGACCAGTCAAGAATGAACGGTCTTCCGTCTTCCGCAATGATAATATTGGAAGGATTGAAATCTCCGTGACAAACCTTGTTATGCTTGGGCATAGCTTCAAGACGTGTATGCAAATCATAACGAACGGTAGCAGATAAATCGGTTTCACTGATTTTTCTGTTCATTTTATCTTTAAGCTTATTGAGCCCTGCGCAGGTCTTTTCATGCATGGAAAGCTGCAAATCTACAAACAAATTCAAATATTCGTCTTTCTTTTCGGGGTTTTCTTTCATCAAATCTGCAAGCGTCTTGCCTTTGATGTATTCGGAAACGATTGTCCATTTGCCTTCAATTTTCGTTACTTCAAGAATTTTAGGAATATTAAGTCCCGTTTCTTCTATTCTTGCCTGATTAAGTGCTTCATTCAAAACATCAGCCTTAGAATAGTTCTCGTCAAACACCTTTAATACACGTTCACCGTCACGGTAAATGGTTTTGTTATTTCTGACTGCAATAATACGATCCAAATTCATTTTTGCCCCTCCTTAATTTTTCTTAAGTCCGCTTTTTGCACGGCGATATACTTGCTTAAAATTATGATCATCATCCTGAACCTCAATATCAAGCGCAGTTGGCTTATTTGTTTCTGTGAAATGATTTTCACCGTAATATGCGTTAAGGTACATCTGTTTGATCTCGCTCATAAGCGGATAACGCGGGTTAGCGCCTGTGCACTGATCGTCAAATGCCTGCTCAACCATTGCATCAAGTCGATCAAGGAAGTCTTTTTCATCAGGAACATAATCTTTAATGGTTGATTTGATGCCGACTCTTGCTTTTAATCCGTTGATTGCATTGATTAAGTTTTCAAGACTTTCAGTATCATTCTTTCCCTCAAGACCAAGTGATTTTGCTACTTCGGCATAACGTGCAAGCGTATGCGGATGATCATACTGACTGAAAGTGCCCATTTTTGCAGGAGCTTCCTGTGCATTGAAGCGGAGCACTTCTTCGATCATAAGTGCGTTTGCTATACCGTGAGGAATATGGTGGAATGCACCGAGCTTATGTGCCATTGAGTGGCAAACGCCGAGGAATGCATTGGCAAAAGCCATACCTGCCATAGTTGCGGCATTAGCCATTTTTTCTCTTGCTTCTACGTCAACCTGACCGTTATCATAAGCTCTCGGCAAATATTCAAATATTGTCTGTAATGCTTGTTTAGCAAGACCGTCGGTATAATCAGTTGCCATAACGGAAGCGTATGCCTCAAGTGCATGAGTAACAGCATCAATACCGGAAGCAGCGGTAAGACCCTTTGGTGCCGACATATGGAAATCTGTATCAATAATTGCCATATTCGGAAGAAGTTCATAATCTGCAAGCGGATATTTTACACCGCTTTGTTCATCGGTAATAACTGCAAAGGGAGTAACCTCCGAGCCGGTACCTGCCGAAGTGGGAATTGCAATAAAATATGCCTTTTCCCCCATCTTCGGGAATGTATATACACGCTTACGAATATCAATAAAGCGCATTGCCATATCCATAAAGTCTGCTTCCGGATGCTCGTACATTACCCACATGATTTTGCCTGCATCCATTGCTGAACCGCCGCCAAGTGCAATAATAGTATCCGGTTTGAATGCTCTCATCTGCTCAGCACCGAGTTTTGCGCAAGCAAGTGTCGGATCGGGTGCTACATCAAAGAAACAAGTATGAGCGATTCCCATTTCATCAAGTTTGTCTTCAATCGGCTTTGTGTAGCCGTTATTGTACAGGAAGGAGTCTGTTACGATAAATGCACGCTTTTTATCCATAACATTTTTCAGTTCATCAAGGGCAACCGGCAAGCATCCTTTCTTGATATACACCTTTTGAGGTGCTCTAAACCACAACATATTTTCCCTTCTTTCAGCTACTGTTTTAATATTGATAAGGTGCTTAACACCAACGTTTTCGGAAACTGAGTTGCCACCCCAAGAGCCGCAGCCGAGTGTCAGTGACGGAGCAAGCTTGAAGTTATAAAGATCTCCGATGCCGCCATGAGAAGACGGAGTATTTACTAAAATTCGGCAAGTCTTCATACGGGAAGCAAATTCATCGAGTTTTTCCTGTTCAGTGGCTACATTAAGATAAATAGAAGAAGTATGACCGTAGCCGCCGTCTGCAATAAGATGTTCCGCTTTAGAGAAAGCATCTTTTATATCTTCTGCTTTATACATTGCAAGAACCGGTGAAAGCTTCTCGTGTGCAAATTCTTCGGAAAGTTCAACACTTTCAACCTCGCCGATCAGTATTTTACTTCCTTCGGGAACTTTAACGCCGGCAAGTTCTGCGATTTTGTATGCTGACTGACCGACAATTTTCGCATTCAACGCACCGTTGATGATAATAGTCTTTCTGACTTTTTCAATTTCATCATCCTTAAGGAAATAGCATCCGCGGTTTGCAAATTCCATTTTAACAGCATCGTAAATATTCTTATGAACAATAACAGACTGTTCAGATGCACAAATCATACCGTTATCGAACGTTTTTGAATGAATGATCGAGTTGACCGCAAGAACAATATCTGCGCTTTCATCAATGATTGCAGGAGTATTGCCTGCACCTACGCCGAGTGCCGGTTTTCCGCTTGAATATGCGGCTTTTACCATTCCGGGGCCACCGGTTGCAAGAATAATATCTGCCTCTTTCATCAGTAAATTAGTCATTTCAAGACTGGGCACATCGACCCAATCAATGATTCCTTCAGGTGCTCCTGCCGCAACAGCTGCATCAAGCACAAGCTTTGCCGCCGCAACCGTTGACTTCTTTGCTCTGGGATGAGGACTGATAATAATTGCATTTCTTGTCTTAAGTGCAAGCAAGCATTTGAATATTGCCGTTGACGTAGGGTTAGTTGTAGGAATTACCGCCGCAATTACACCGATAGGTTCTGCAACTTTCTTAATTCCGTATGCTTTGTCTTCTTCAATAACGCCACAAGTCTTAGTGTTCTTATATGCATTATAAATATATTCTGCGGCATAGTTATTCTTGATAACCTTGTCTTCCACAATGCCCATGCCGGTTTCTTCAACTGCCATTTTTGCAAGTGGAATACGTGCCTGGTTTGCGGCTATTGCCGCCGCTTTGAAAATTTTGTCAACCTGTTCCTGCGAAAACGCTGCAAATGTTCTTTGCGCCGTTTTAACACGAACAAGGCCCTGTTCAAGCGTTTCCACACTGTCAATAATCTGTCTTTCCATTTTTATACCTCCAAATATTGATTACATAGTAATTTGTGATTTCAGATGAGCTAACGATAATGCTAAGTTCTCATACTGAATAGTTACGTCTGCCGGTTTGTATAATCTGCACGGTGCAAAACACCAAATGTATTTTATCCCGACGGAACAAAGTTGATTCAATACTTCCTGCGCAGATTCTGACGGAACTGCAATAACACCGATTTTAATATCTTTTTTTTTGCAAAACTCCGCAAGTTCATACATCGGATATATTTTTTTACCGTTTTGCATTGTAACAGTAACATTCGTTTGGCTGTCAAATGCCGCTAAAATATTGCAGCCGTATTCATTAAATCCCTCGTAAGATAAAAGCGTTGTACCGAGTTTTCCTGCACCTACCACAACCGCATTACCGTTATTGTAATTGAGAGATTTTTCAAGACTTATGATCAGCTCTTTACGAACATATCCGATTTTCGGCTTTCCTATACTGTCAAGAAGTGCTAAGTCTTTTCTCACCTGTACTTCACCGAGTCCAAGTTCTTTAGCAATAGCAGTGGAAGAAACGGTTTCAATTTCAGCGGGTAAACCTTTGATGTATCGCAAGTACATCGGTATTCTTCCGAGTGTTGCTCTTGATATATCTTTTCTTTCCACATTATCACTTCCTTTACGCTATTATTGTAACAAATGCTTTATTGTTTGGGAATTGCCGCTTTTGCAATTAGGTATTGCTTTTATCGATATGCTATACATCTAATAAAAATAATAAAAAAAAACGACCTTCCGAAGACGGTCGTTGTAAAGCGAGGCAGATGCATATTGTTTGTCATAATGATATGGCTAAACATTATTTTTAATTACAAACAAAGCATCTGCATTTTTGTACGTACGTAAAGCCATAAAAACCACACAACGTACTTAGGAGAAAATATATATCTGTAAATGAGTATAGTACATAATCTGTATTTTAACAATTGCCAAATAATCATATCTGTATTGCAAAAAAATAAAAAGCCCATCTTAGCGCAACAGTATAAATCCGAATCGTGCCCTAAACCGATTATTTTCAGGTCGAAGATTAAAAATTATACTGTTATCAAGATAGGCTCTTATAATCACAAATGATATCGGTTATACTCGTTTCCGTTTAAGTCTTTCCAAATAAAAACATTATCGGAAACAATCATATATCCATGGGGTGAATTTTCTTTTGGAATAGATGTTGATCCCGGATTCATATAAATATAGTCACCGTGTTCAGTACATTTCGGCACGTGGGTATGCCCGTTCAGAAGAATATCCCCCTTATTTAGTTGAGGCAAAGTTTTTTCATTAAAAAGATGACCGTGCGTTGCAAAAATAAGATGATTTCCAATGTCTAATATGGCATAGTCTGCAAGAATCGGAAATTCAAGAACCATTTGGTCTACTTCTGCATCGCAGTTGCCGCGAACACAAAGAATCTTTGTCTTAATAGAATTCAGTTGTGCAATAACGTTTTGAGGATTATAATCCTTCGGAAAATCATTTCTCGGTCCGTGATAAAGCAAATCTCCGAGAAGAATCAATCGGTCAGCCTTTTCTTCAAAAAATCTTTTAATCATTTTTTCGCAAAAATAGGCACTTCCGTGAATATCGGATGCAATCATCCATTTCATCTATTTGTTCCCCCAAACACCTTTCTTTTGGCAATAACCAACTCTTCAATAAACATCTTATCAAGTTTTGAAAGAGTATAATCATTTCTGTGAATCAGCACATCTTTATAAATTCGAACGTTACCCTTAACTTTACGTTCTACCAGTCCGTACCGATCAAGCAAATCCTGCGGTATTGGAGATACCCACATATATGTATCAAGATTTTTTGACAGTAATTCAAATTGGCTTCCACGTTCGAAAACAAATATTCGGCAATGACCGCCCTCCGGCAATTCCTCTTTTTTTACCTCCGCAATCGGCAGAGACGGAACATAAGGGTCAGCATGCGCAATTTCAATATAATTATTCAGTTCTTCAAACGTTATTTCCGAAAGAGAAGCAAGTTGGCTATCTTTGCTCATCACCGTAACAAATTGAAATTCGGTAATCAATTCTGATGCAAGGTTTTTTTCCTTCATCATAGTCTTATAATAACCGTCGTATTGTTCTCCGTAACGAAGAATTCCCAATCTATAATCCTCTTGCATTATATTTTTTATTGCACGGGACGCATTTGTTTCTTTATAAAAAATCTCGGTTTCAGATAATCTGTCAATTCTTTTAGAAAAATGGGCAAAAGCATCGGCTATATAGCTTGCTCTCGGAACGGAAATCGAAAACTGTGTTTTGGCTGTGGAACCGTCTTTGAAAAGAGCTTCTATATCGTCAACTTGCTTAAGTGCTTTTTTGGCATATCGAATAAACAGCTCTCCGTCAGGAGTTAAAAACATACCTTTTGCACTGCGTTCGAATAAAGACACTCCCAAATTTGACTCCAATTCTTTTATGGCTCGGCTTAGTCCGGGGGCTCCGACAAGAAGTTCATCAGCCGCCTTGTTTATGGAATTTGTTTCTGCTACGGTTAATGCATATTTCATGTGTAATAAATTCATGATATTTTCCCCTTCTAAGTATTGTGAATTTTAATTTTCAAAAAAGCCAAGACTCTTTTAGTTTTACTGCAAGTGACAAAAAGTTTTGTACCAATTCAACAGAAGTGACCGTTTTGGCGCCCGCCTAATCTTCTGCGTCAATTTGTTATCAATATTACCGTGTTTCCTTTTCACCTCATCGCAAAATGTATTCTAATCAAATTTTCAAAAGCAATCATTCATTACAATGTTAGTATATCACGCATATTCAAAAGACGCAATGCTTTTTAGCTCTTAAATCACATATTAAGTCACCTGTTTTTTTCGAATTGTATTTTTCTAGTTTTGCTGAATTTTTTAACTGTTGATATAAAAAAGCAGGGTCTATGCCCTGCTCTTTTTATTTCTGTTGCATTTTTTAGATGCTTGCACCTTTTTTACGCAAGTATCAGTAATTGATTTTTGAGATGTCGCTTGACGATGCGAGATTTTCCACGCCGTAAATGAAAAGCACTTCGGTAAAATCTGTCTCTTTAATGAGTTCCTGTGTTGATTTAGTATAGTATCTCGGATCAATCAAATACACTTCTTCGAAGTTTTCGGCTAACATAGTTGTAACACAGTTAGCAAACGAATCCTTGATAATCAAAAGTTTTTTTCCGTTTTTCACAGAATTGTTCGTGATTTTTGTCAAGCCGTGATTACCGCCGAGAAAGACTTCGTACTTATCCTGCGTATCAAGTTTATCTTCAAAAAACATACTTTTGTATTCGTCTTTACCTTCAACTAACACGCTGAAATCGGATGCATTTAACGGCTTATATATTTCAACCGTGTCGGGCTTAGCAAGCCATAATCCACTCTTTGAATATGCAGTACCGTAAAAATCCGAATAAGTTTCAGCGAGTTCAAACGGCTTATATTCAAGGTGCATTTTATCGCAAACAGATTTATACATAACAAGCGAAGCATTTGAATTTGTATGGTGGTCGGTATAATAATACAACTGTTTGTCAGATGCCTTAAATTCTTCCCGCAAATCAATTACGCTTAAACCGTTTTCGGCAAGTTTATCGAAAATAAAATCGTCATAATATTCACAAAAGCCGTCGGGCAAATTATTCTGCAGAATATATCCCTTTGTAGGAACGGATAATATTGTTGTCGGAACGTTAATTTTATCGGCAAACTTTTTAATAAAGCCGATATTTTTTTCTGCTTTTTCTTCATTAAGCGGTGTTGCGGCGGCTATCAAGTATCCGTTTGAGTCAGCATAAACGCCGTTTCTGCCATTCATACCTAAAAGGCAATTAACATACGAATTGATTCCGTATAACTGTTCACGCAGCAGAATATGGTCGGCAACATAGCTTTCAAGATTTTCATTATAAGTGCCGTCCATAACCGAACTAACGGAAAATTCGGGGAATGTTTTAAGCATTCGTTTTTCATTTTCCGACTTAGTTTTTTTCGGCAAAATAACGGTTAAAAGCGATATTATTGCAAGAAAAGAGCAGAACACAATCGGTAACAGTTTGTTTTTCATAGCTCCTCCTTAAAATCTAAAATAAAGGAATGGGTTGTAAGTTGTGGAAACAAGCGAAGCCACGCACAGAATAAGAATAATCAGTACGCAGATTGCTTCGAAATATACAAACCGTTTTTTATTTTTGAAATATGTCCAAGCACGTTTTATATAAGGAAGCGACGCAAAACACGAAATCAAAATTATGGGAAGACTTGTAATGATAATGTATTTTTCGCTTGCAGAACTTGCGCTAATTGAGAAAATGCCGCTTAAGAAATTAAACAAATCGTTTGTGTTCGTGAAATTAAAGAGCATCCATCCAAACGAAACGAAAACAAGTGTATATATTACCTTGACAGCATTCGGAATTTTCTTTAATACTTTCAGTAAGAAAAGTTTTTCAATAATCAGCAGAATTCCGTAATACATACCCCAAAACAGGAAATTCCATGAAGCGCCATGCCAAAATCCCGTAAGCGCCCAAACAATCATAATATTTATAATCTGTTTGAATGCGCCGTTGCGGTTTCCGCCCAACGGAATATACACATATTCCTTAAACCAAGTGCCAAGTGAAATATGCCATCTGCGCCAGAATTCCGTAATTGACTTTGAAGTGTACGGATAATCGAAATTCTTCACAAACGTAAAGCCGAACATATTGCCGAGTCCACGTGCCATATCGGAATAGCCCGAGAAATCAAAATATATCTGCAATGTGAAGCAAATCATGGCGACAAAATGGCCGAGAGTGCCCAAATCGCTTAATTGAAGCAGGCTATCGAAAGAACCTCCGAGAGTGTTGGCAAGCAGAACCTTTTTAGCAAGACCTACCGTAAATAACCGTACTCCGTTCGAGAACATATCAAAGGACTCTTTACGGTTATTAAGCTGATATTCAACATCCTTATACCGCACAATAGGGCCTGCAATCAGTTGAGGAAACATCGTTACGTATGTACCGAAGATTATATAGTTTGTTTGTGTAGAACAGTCACCGCGATACACATCTATCAGGTATGACATTGTTTGAAATGTGTAAAATGATATTCCGATAGGCAAAGCAATATTAAATATGGGCATTGAAGCAAATACGTTTTTGAGTGTTTCGCTTAAAAATCCCATATACTTAAAGTAGCAGAGCAAAGCCAAGTTGACGGTGATGCCTAAAATCAGCCAAAGTTTTTTTGCTTTTGTCCTGCCGATTAGAATTCCGAAAATGTAATTTGCGGTTATGGAAAAAAGCATTAACAAAACATAAATCGGCTCTCCGTACCCGTAAAAAAACAAACTTGCAATAAACAGCCAAATATTACGAAGTGAACGTGGAAGAATGTAATATACGGCCACCGTTATTACTAAAAAGAAGAATAAAAATATTAAACTTGAGAATAACAAATCATACCTCTGATAAATAAAAAATAAGGGTTCTTTCCAGTTCCCTTATTAGTGATTTTATAATAATCAATTAAAGCTTTCTTTGAAAAGTGTTTCCATTTTGTCGTGCTTTGCGTGAATAAAAAGCGCAGTGTAGTTGCCCTCGGTTACAACCTTGCAGGTTTGCGCAAGAGCATAATTTTCTTCATCGTAGTCCTTTGACTGCACAAGAACATCTTGCAACTTTTCATTGAGTTTTTCGTTAATTCTTGCAAGTGCATCACTGTCAGTTGCTTTAATAATTATTATCTTTCCGGGAAAAGCGCCGGTAAAGGTTATTGCACCGTAGCAATCTGCTATGTCGTTCACGTCTGCATAAAGTTCATCTGCAATGGCGTCCTTTTCGACTGTCAAAGGTTCGTCCTCGCTGATAAGTTCACTGATTTTATTTCCCAAAGCACTTATATCAATGTCCGTCTTCTTTTCTTTTGAAGGAGTATTGCCTTCAGTCGTTTGCGTTGCCGTTACATCATTTTTCACATCGGAAGCATTATTATCGTTTTTTGTGCATCCGAAAAGCGAAATTGTAACTATCCCGATTACAGTAATTAAAAAAAGTTTTTTCATAAAATCCTCCGAAAGTTAATCTTATTATTTATTTATGACGGCGACGAAGTAGGCTCTTCGCTTACTTCCGGTGTTACCTCCGGCGTCGGCGTAGGCTCTTCTGTTGCTTCAGGCGTCGGTGTAATCTCCGGTGTAGGAGTTACTTCAGGTGTGGGCGTTATCTCCGGTGTGGGAGTAACTTCGGGTGTGGGTGTAATGTTCGGTGTAGGCGTGGGCGTAGGCTTCACTGAAGAAGTGCTTACCGCATGGGTATATAAATAATCAGCCCATACCTGGCATCCCGTTTGATTAAAATGCAGACCCATACCTGTTCTGTCACTGCAATATCCGTCAATTAAAGCACCGTTTTCGTTATACATTACCGAAGCAACATTCACAAAATACCACCCACGGTTAATGCACAACTGATTAAGTTTTTGATTGTACAATGCAATGTTCTTATTGCTGAGTTTGTTATTAGGATTATCTGCCGCCGATATTTTCGGAGTCATTGACTGAATATAAATCCATACATACGGCGCTTTTGCTATGATTTTGTCGCAAACCTTTTCAAGATTTCTTACCGAGCCGTCCACTCCGTATACCCCAAGGTCATTCATACCGAGCATAATATAAACACGTTTTTTCCCCGTAAGCGGAACAGAATCTTCAAGTTTATATTTAGTACCGTTATATTTGGGATGAGTGGAAGAAGCCGTTACCGCACCGAGTGCGTTTCCGCTGCCGAAGCTTCCTGCCGCAAGGAAAGCAGCGTTTCCGAAAGTCCTTTTTGCGGAATTATAATTTTTCAGTGCAAGCGTAACCGAATCGCCGATAAAAACCACATCGTCGAAATACGATGAACTAACACGCGGGCATTCGGGAACTTCCCCCGACAAAGCATATTCCGGACGTGTGCCGTTAATAACCGTGCTTGTTCCGTTCGGTTTTACTGCTCCGCTGCCGCCTGCTCCGTTCGTCGCTGGTGTTTCGCCGTTATTTTCATCTGTCGGCTCCGCAGTTGAAGTTGCTTCGGGCATATCCGTTGCCTCTGAAAAATCAGTCTGTTCCTCCTGCAAAAGAGAGTCAGTCGGAATCACATCATTTTTAACAATAACGTCCTTAAAGGAAGGTTTTTTGAATATTATTAAGAGAATCAATATTGCAACAACTACGCAAGAAGTAATCAATATAATCAGTTTTTTCTTATCGAATTTCGGTTTCTGCTCCATTTTTTTGACATTTGCTCCATAAAAACAAAAATAATCCGTCTTTTTTCAACATTTCTTGATATTATATATCAAAATCGAAATAAAAGCAACAATAAAATACTTTTTGCCGTTATTTTACACGTTTCAAAACAAGCATACTATATGTTTTTTTCGTAAAAAAAGAAAAATCAAGCAGCCACTTAATTGTAACTGCTTGTTTCATAAAAAAAAATGCTTTATTTTTTTCGTCATTTTGCAAAAATTTGATATGCGTTCCGTAGCGTAACAATAAAAATCGCAATAATCTGCTTGTGTAAAAATCACTCTCACAAACTTGCCTTTAATACAGTTTTAATATCTTCTTTATCAAGTACCTTATAGCCGCCGTCCATGACAAGCGTGCTTTCGGTAATTCCGTCAATCATTTCTTCCGTTGCGCCAAGTTCCGTAAGATTCATAACGAGTCCGATTTTCTTCATCCATTCTTCCATTGCGCAAAGACCTGCTTTTGCAATGTCCTCATCATTCTTGCCCTCAGCGTTTACATTCCATACGTTCACGGCATAACGGGCAAATTTCTTCATTCCGTACGGCAAAATATAGCGGTAATACGGCATTGATACCGCAGAAAGTGTCATTCCGTGAGTTGCATCCGTATATGCGCCCACCGCCTGACCGAGCATGTGTACCATCCAGTCGGTGCTTTTTCCTTTTGCAACCAATGTATTCAATGCCCACGTTGCAATCCACATAATATTGCTTCTCGCCTCATAATCGGTGGGATTTTCCACGGCAATTTCTGCACTGTGAATAAGTGAACGAAGAAGTCCTTCCATGATGTAATCACTTGTATTGTCGTCCGTGCCGGAAAAATACTGTTCAAGAATATGTGACATTATGTCATAAATTCCCGAAATCATTTGATATTTCGGAAGAGTATAGGTAAGTTCGGGATTGAGAATTGAAAATTTCGGGAAAACGTTTTCGCCGAACACGTGTCCGATTTTCAATTTTTGGCTGTGATTTGTAATAACCGAACCGCCGTTCATTTCGCTGCCCGTTCCGACCATAGTCAAAACGCATCCCACGGGAATTATCTTGCAGGAAACGTCTTCAAAGCGAACAAAATACTTTTCCCACGGGTCATCGTTGCAATAAACCGATACCGAAACCGCTTTTGCATAATCGCAAACCGAGCCGCCGCCCACCGCAAGAATAAAGTCAGCATTGGCATTTTTTGCACATTCAATTCCTTCGTTCAGTTTTTCTACTGTGGGATTGGGCATAACTCCGCCGTCCTCGAAAATTACTTTTCCGTTGGACTTAAGAATATCAATTACCTTATCATATATACCGTTTTTCTTAATTGAACCGCCGCCGTAAACAAGCAAAACGTTTTTTCCGTATTTGGGAAGTTCATCATTCAAGCCATTCAGCGAATCTTGACCGAAATACAGTTTAGTGGGGTTACAGTATGTGAAATTTCCTAACATAGTATCACTCCTATTGTTTTTTATATTTATATTTTATCTCGTAAATGTTATATGTCAAATATTTATATTCTATACGCTTCAAGTTTTAATACAAAATGCCCCTGCTCACTTTCCGAATGAACAGGGGCTTACGGTTATATAATATTATTTTTCGTCACTTAACCCAGCAGTTTTATGTTCTTCAAAGCGTGCAACGTATGCAAAGCCGAGAGCCAATCCGCAGAAAGGCTGTGCAAGATTGCTAAGGCAACGCATAAGAATAAATTCGGGATAATTTTGGGATGTGTAACGAAGCATATTTCCTTGATTTTTATCAAAATTCAATTAAAATCCGATACTATTCAATAATACCGTCAACGTATTCTTCCACCGCTTTTTCAAAGGAATCGCCCTTTGACTGAACGGAAAAATATCCGTTTGCCTTTATTCCGTAACCGTCCAATGCGGTTATTTTTTTCTCGTATGTAATATTTGACATGTGTGTTGCAATGAAATACACTTGACCGTTCAGTTCCTTGCCGAAGCGGTTTAAGAATGATTTTGTCAGCATACTGACATCTTCGCACCAAATCGGGAAAACGAAAATGATTTTTTCATATTCCGAAAGTGAGTACTGAGTTTTTACGGGGTCAAGTTCCGGAAGTTTTCCGCCAAGTTGTTGAAACATCGTTCCAACGTATCCGAAAAAGCCTTTTCTTTCCTTTCCGTCGGTGATTTGAAGCAGTTCCATACCGTGCTTATTTGAAATATTTTCGGCAACTTTCTTGGATTTTCCTGTTCTTGTGCAATATATACAAATGCTTTTCATAGTTTTTTCTCCTTACTTAAAATAATTATATCTCGGTTTTCCAACCGTTTTCTTTCCGTATTCTATTGATTTTGCAGGGCAAAGATTTATGCACGCCATGCAGTGTGTACAATTTTTACCCCATATCGGTTTTCCGTCCCTAACGGAAATGTTGTTCATCGGACAAACGACTGCACATTTTCCGCATCCGACGCAGGATTTTTCCGCACGGAACTGTCTGCTTTTAACAAAAATTCCGTAATACGGACCTTTGACCGCTAATGTCAGTAAATAATATGCTTTTCCAATATCATTATCGGTAAATGCAATATTTTTGCTGACTTGTTGGGACAGTTGTTCTATTTTCGGCACCGCTTCGGCAACCGTTTTTTCGTTTTGGGCTTTTTCCGCGGTATTAAAGTAAACTATGTAATTTTGAGGCATTTTTATATGTGCCGTTCCCATATATTCAAGCCCTTGTTTTTCACATATCTTTTTCCAAAAGAACTTGCTTGCACTGATTTTTCCTGCGCCGGTCATTACAAACCAAACTTTTTTCGCTCCCAGAAGTGAAACCTTACTAAAAAATGATTCAACTATTTGGGCAGGTGCAAAAACATATATCGGAGAAACGATTACAAACCTTTTTTCGTCTTTAAGCGGCTCATAATTGTCTTTTTTTAATCTTTCATTTACAGAAACTGCAGTATCACCCAAACGCTTTGCCATTTGTTCTGCAACAAATTTACTGTTTCCCGTGCCGGAAAAATATAATATCATTCATTCGCCTTTCGCAAAAAAATATTTACATTACAGTATAATTCTGAACGGATTCAAATTCATACCGTTACTTTACAGTTAAATTGTATTATATCAAATACAAATCGTCAACCTGAAAATAATAAAAATGTTAATTTCCGATTAAAACATATTTGATTTTTTCAAAAATTATGAATACATTTTTAGATTTTCTGCGCATTTTGCCGTAAAGCGTATTTGTTAAGCCGATTGACTTATCAAAATTATTTGATATAATAATAGCATATTTATTCAAGCGCCGTAAAATTTATAATTATTCGGAGGCATTTTATGTGGAGTATGATATGGCCTATTCTCGTGGTGGTAGGCGCAAATACATTTTACAACATCAGTGCAAAATCAACATCAAGCGAAATTGACCCCTTTGCATCTCTTGCACTGTCGTATGTTATTTCTTCGGTAGTGTCAGTCATACTGTTTTACTTGACGAATTCCGAAAAACATCTTTTCGTTGAACTTGCAAAAGCGAACTGGGCAAGCTATGTGTTGGGTATTTCCATCGTTATGCTTGAATTCGGTTTTATTTGTCTTTACCGTGCCGGTTGGAAAATAAGCATAGGCAATCTTATCGCAAGCATTACTCTTTCCTGCGTTTTGCTGATAGTAGGATTGATATTCTTCAAGGAATCACTCTCCGTAAAGCAATACATAGGAATTGCCGTATGTTTTCTCGGAATTATTTTGATTGCAAAATAATTGCAATAGTTTTGTTATCCTAACTGATAGAATCGTTGATTGTAAAACCGTTTTTCTTATGCTATAATAAGAAAAAAAGGAGGAAAACCTTATGAAAGCTATTTTAGTTTCGGAAGATAATCATCTTGTGTGGTCGGATGTTCCCGACCCGGTCATCAAAGACGATGAAGTATTAGTTAAAATATGTGCGGCGGCACTTAACAGAGCCGACCTTATGCAAAGAGAAGGATGCTATCCCCCGCCGGAAGGATGCCCCGAATGGATGGGCCTTGAAATCGCCGGAGAAATCGTTCAACTCGGTTCCGACGTGGCAAATAAATCCGTTTGGAAGTTAGGCGACAAGGTCTGCGCACTGTTGGGCGGAGGCGGCTATGCACAGTATGTCAGCGTTAAATACGATATGCTTATGCCCGTTCCCGAAAACTGTTCGATGATAGAAGCAGCGGCAATGCCGGAAGCATTTGCAACTGCATATCTTAATCTTTTCATTGAAGGCAAAATCAAAGAAGGCAATACACTTCTTATGAACGCAGGCGCAAGCGGTCTTGCAAGCGTTGTTATTCCCATGGCAAAAGCTTACGGAATAAGAGTTATTACAACAATTATTGACGAATCAAAACGTGAGGATTGCAAAAAACTCGGTGCAGACGTGATTGTCAACACAAAGACGGAAAGCATTACCGACGTATTGAAAGCACAGCTTGAAGCAGGACATCCCGTCGATGTTGCAATCGACTGTCTCGGCGGAAACATTATGGGAAAATGTCTGCATTTCCTTTCCCACGGTGCACGCTGGATTATGATTGCCACTCTTGCAGGTGATATGACCGAAATAGATATGAGAAACATTTATGTGAGAAACGTTCGCATTATCGGAAGCACACTTCGTTCACGTACTCCCGCATTTAAGGCAGAACTTTTGGGAATGCTCGTTAAAGACGTATGGCCTAAGGTTACGGCAGGGCTTGTTAAACCGACTATTTACAAGGTTTTGCCTATAACAAGTGCCGAAGAAGCACACGATATTCTTTACCGTGGTGAAAATTCCGGAAAAGTCGTTCTTACAGTTGAATCAAAACCACCGGTTCAACCGGTGGTTTGACTTGCCCCTATAAGGGGCTATTACTG
>JAZRYL010000077.1:0-22158 GCA_045600705.1 Clostridia bacterium
GCTACCAAACTGCGCTACGCCTCGAAATAAACTAATAACCGATGCAAAAACAAATAAAATTTGTATCTGTTTTGCTAAATTATTATACTCAATAATCAAAAATGTGTCAACTAAATACTTGATTTTTTAATGGGAATTAAGTACAATATTGTAAAAATAGCGAGGAGGAAAGAGTATGAAGATCAAATATTTAGGCACAGCGGCGGCGGAAGGTATTCCGGCAATGTTCTGTGATTGCAATACGTGCAGGAAGGCAAGGGAGCTTGGAGAAAGGAATGTTCGCACACGTTCACAGGCGATAATAAATGATAAAATTCTTGTTGACTTTAACGCTGACACATTTTGTCATTCGTTACAATATAAAGTAAATTTAGTTAAGATACGCAACTGCGTTATTACGCACATACACGAAGATCATTATTATGCGGACGAATTGATGAATTTATTTCCGTGGTTTGCTCATGTAGCAGAAGGGACACCCAAATTCAGAGTCTTCGGAAGCGAGGATATTTTGACGCTTAGTGAAGAAAGAAGAAAGCGCATAGATGAAGCCTGCGAATTCGTGACAGTAAAGCCCTTTGAAACGTTTGAAATTGAGGGAATAAAGGTGACTCCGCTTAAAGCTACCCACGGAACAAAAAATCCGTATATTTATATGTTTGAAGAAAACGGAAAATCAATCTTGTATGCGCATGACACGGGCAATTTTTCAGATGAAACGTGGGATTATCTGATAAAGAATAAACCGTATTTCAATTTGGTGTCGCTTGACTGCACGGAAGGAAATCACGAAGATCTCAGCTACGAAAATCACATGTGCATAGGCAGGGACAGAAGATGTGCCGAAAAAATGAAGCAAATCGGATTGGCTGATGAAAAGACAAAATTCATTGTAAATCATTTTTCCCATAACGGAAAAGACGTTTTATACGATGATATGTGCATGGCTGCGGAACAAATCGGCTTTGAAGTTTCGTATGACGGAATGGAAGTGGAAGTGTGATAGTGAAAATAATTTACTGCGAAATAATACTTTCCCTTATCAGTTTTATTTTAATGCGAGTGGACAAAAGAAAAGCCACTAAAAGTAAGTGGCGAATTCCCGAAAAAACATTGATATTCTTCAATATTCTCGGACCGATAGGCGGAGAATTGGCAATGAATTTCAAATTTATAAACGGCAGACATAAAAACAACAAATGGTATTTTCAGGTTACTGCTTTTTTAGCACTTTTACTCCACGGCGCGATAATTTTTATGTTGCTTTACAATCCGTACGGCTGGACGTTTTTAACAATTTCATAATTCTCGGCATTTATCTTTTCCCCACAAAAACTGAAAATAAGTTCGGGGGAAAGGATAAGTGCCTCTTTTTTGCTTTTGGAAAGTTGTTTTATTCTGTATTCAAGCTTCAAGGCGGAGGATTTATCTGTTGCACAGCAGACAAATTCTATTTTTATCGGCTTGTGAAATTTTGTGTATTTTGCACCGATTCCCGAAATATGCTCGTTAAATCTGCGAATATAATCGGTGGCAATTCCCGTATAAACGGAATTGTCCTCGCACCTTAAAATATAGACGTAATAGTTCATAATTCTCCGTGTTGAATTAAGTAATTCAGCAAGCCCTTACATCCGTTTTGAATTTGACAAAATACCCTTTCGAAGTTGCCCGAATACCAAGGATCTTCAATATCTCCGCTTTCTGCGGTAAAGTCCAAAAGCAGATGAACTTTGCTTAAATCGGAATCGATAATTCGTTTCATATTGCGGATATTGTACTGTTCCATTACGACAATGTAGTCGTAATATTCGTAATCGTTTTGAGTCATTTGCGATGCACTGTGACGATTAAAGGGAATGGCGTGCTTTGTGAGAATATCCTTTGCAGGCGGATATATATCGTTGCCGATTTCTTCTCTTGAAACGGCTTTCGAATCAACTATCAGTTTATCACTATATTCCTTGCTTATTTCCTTGAAAATGAATTCTGCCATGGGGGAACGGCAAATGTTGCCGTGGCAGATAAAAAGAATTTTAATCATAATTTGTTCCTGTCTGTATTTTTATTTAACTGAAAGCATACTGCTTGCATCGGAATTGTCCGGTAAAATCAACTGTGTATCCGGTTGGTCCGTTTGTCTGTCCAAACTTGAATATTCACCGTAAAAACATATATAATATCCGTATTCTTCATTGATGGAAAATTTGAGTAATTGTTCCTTATTTGCACAAAGTGTAAAATAGGCAGACTCGTTTTCACCGACCTTGTATTTTTCGTGATAAACGGTATATTTTTCGTTAGCGAGCCGTTTTTCTTCGGAGGCAACGCCGGGACTGTCAGTACCTATCACAGAACCGTCCTTGAATACTTCTACAACAACTTTGTATGTCACAGTGTTTTCATACTTATCTATTGCAGCTGAAAGCGAGTCGGAAAGCACAAAATGTCCGTTATAAATTGCCATATCATTGTCAATGGTTGGGATTTCGGCATCAAAACGGTCTAATATAGGGGCGTAGCATCCTTCTGCTTGAGGCATATCTTCCGTAAGATATGCAATGTCATTGCTTGTGACTTGCATTTTTTTGTCGGCAAATAGTATTACAGAACCGACAGATACACATAAGCATGCTGCGGCGGCAACCCATTTTATCCACTTTATATTGGCTTTTCGCTTGTTTGGCTTTATTGCTTCCGAAATATATTTTTCATCAATGCTGTTTATTGCTTCAAATAAGTTTTCTTCTTTCATAATTCAAAATCCCTTTCTTTCAGGTAGTTGTGTAATTTGACTCTGAGGCGCTTTAATTGAACCGCTACGGTGTTGTCAGCCATACCGATTTTCTTTGCAATTTCTTTTATACTGCAAGAATACCAATAACGAAGAACAAAAATCGTTCGCTTTTTTTCGGGCAGCATCGCAAGAAATTCGTTAATGCTTTCAATGAGAAGTTTTTCGTTCCATTTTGATTCGGTAGTGCTTGCATCAGATATCAGTTCCGACAGTTCATCAAGAACCGCCGGGATTTGCCCGCAGCCACGCTTTTTGGCTGTCTTCTTTTTATAAAGGTTAAAGGAAAGATTTCTCACAATTTTCCCAAGATAGACAGATAAAACTTCGGGTTCGGCGGGCGGAATTGAATTCCATAAATTCAGATAAGCATCGTTGATACATTCTTCTGCATCCTCTTGATTGCCCAAAATATTTCTGGCGATGAAAAAACAGTATGAACCGTATTTCTTTGACATTGCCGCAAGTGCGCTTTCATCACGTTCACGGAACATCTGAATGATCTCTTTATCATCCATTCCGATTCCTCCTTTCACCTATATACACAACTTTTAATTTGAAATATGACACCTCTTTTTTATATTTTTTTCTGTCTTAATATGCCATTTTGTAAATGTTGAGAATATCTTCATACGAGAGCGGCATATATCCCGAAAGAGTTCTTGTTTTGCTTCTTGAACAGTCAAGAGCAAGCTTTTCCAAAGATTTTTCTTCAACGCCCAACGAACGAAGGTTAGTCGGCATACCGATTGACTCATAGAATTTTTCCTGCATATCAATAGCGGCTTCAACCGTCTTTTCGGGATTCTCAAAGTCAATATCAATGCTCCACACGTTTGAAGCATATTGAAGCCATCTTGAAATATTTGCTTTATAAACATATCTTGCCCAACTGCACCATATAGCTGCAAGACCTGCACCGTGGGCAACGTTCGGATACATACCCGAAACTTCATGTTCAAACTGATGAACGATTAACTGACATTCTCTGCCGCAATTCGTGAGTCCGTTATGGGCAAGGGAAGAAGCCCACATCATATTGGCACGTGCATCGTAATCGCACGGATCATTAAGACAGTCTTTTCCTGCCTTGAAGGTGTTTTTGATAACAGATTCGGCGATACTGTCGGTCAAATAAGTGTTTTCGCCTTTGCAGAAATATCTTTCGATTGTGTGCATTGAAATATCGACTATTCCGCAGGCGGTTTGATAGGGACTTACCGTAAAGGTCAGTTCGGGATTTTCAATAGCGAAGTTCATTCTGTTTTGCGGACATCCGTAACCTCGTTTTTCTCCCGTTTCGGGATTAGTTATTACGCAGGAATTGGACATTTCCGAGCCGGCGGCGGAAAGTGTCAAAATTGCGCCTTTATTAAGCGTCTTTTCGGGCTTGGCTTTGCCTAATGAAAAATTCCACACGTCAACGTCCGGGTTAGCCACACCGTTAGCGATATCCTTTGATGAATCAAGTACGGAACCGCCGCCTACTGCAAGAACGAAATCAACGTTTTCTTTTATGCAAAGCTCAATGCCCTTGCGAACGAGCGATAATTCGGGATTTGGCGTAACTCCGCCCAGCAGTACATATTTAATGCCGTTTTCGTCGAGGCAAGCACAGACCTTATCCAAAAGACCGCTTTTCTTAGCAGATTCACTGCCATAATGAACAAGTACCTTGTTAGGCGAAAAATCGGCTATTATTTTGCCGACGTTGTTTTCTTCACCTTTTCCGAAATAAACTTTTGTTGTTGCATCATACACGAAATTATTCATAAAAAACTCCTTTAGAAGAAAAGCACCGACTGACTTTTGCCGATGCTTTGTTATTATTTCCGAAACAAGCCTGCTTCGGTCATTTGATTGATTTTTTGCTGAATTCTATCCTTTTCGGGAAAATATTTCAAAAATTCTTTTGCAAAGGGAATTACCGCAGGGTTACTGTTCGGGTTATCAAGAAATTTTTGCGCAAGACTCATTTTTTCTTCGTCGGAAGCAAAATAGTTATGTGTAACCATTACTTCCGCCGCATAAATCATACAGAGTTTATGAGTTTCCGTGCGCCATTCTTCCAAATATTCGGGCAGAGGTGCTTCTTCCTTTATTTGAATGCCTTGACTTGCAAGGAAAAACTCTGCCATTCTGTAATGACCGTGCGGGTTAGGATGAATGTGGTCCGGATTAAACAAATCCTCTTTTGTCAACTGACGGTTCATATATTCGTGCATATCTAAAAGCTCGATATTGTTCTTTTCCGCAAAATACTTTACGAAATCCGCATACATTTGAATAAGTGCCGCACCGCCGTGGAATGGTTCCTGCTCCGTTTTTTGATATTCGGCATACGGGGGAGGAGTGCAAACGGTCAAGTGAATGTTGCGTTCTTTTACACGGTCGAAGAATTTTTGATATTCACGCTTGAAAATCTCAAATGCTTCCATCAGTTCGTCATAGTTTTTTGTATTCCTCTCTGCAAGCAACCAACGTCTTGAATCGTTTACACCGAACATAACGACAATATGTGTGGGATTGTGCGAAAGCACAAAGTCATCAAGAAAATCGTTTGCGTTAAAAACCGCACCGCCTGCGGCGCCGCAGTTAAAAAACTTAATGTTACAGTTTGGAAAATCGGTAAAGTATTGATCGATAATTCTTGCCACGTGCTGATTGTGATGAGTTATGCTGTCACCCACAAAGCACACACGGGCATTATCGGGAAAACGTTCCATATTTGCCTCTTTATTTTACCAAAGTCAGTAATTCGTCAGGGTAGTCGGGGATAGCGCCTAATTGCGAAACAACATATCCGGAAAGCGCAGAAGCACGTGTAAGACATTCTTTTATACTTGCGCCGTTTAAGTAATTGTAAAGGAAACAGGACGAGAATGAATCGCCTGCACCTACGGTGGAAACGACTTTTCCGTTTGGCTTTTCGGAATATGTGTATTCTTTAGACGTGCAATCGAAAACGAATGCACCGTCACAGTCAAGTGTAACGATAATAAGCTTGATATTATCGTATTTCTCGCTTAATTTTTCACATATTTCCTCATTAGTTCCGCTTAAGTCAAGCACGCCTATTTCTTCACGTGAAATCTTGAAAATAGTGGTGCGTTTCAATACTTTGTCAATCAGTTCCTTAGTATAGAAGTTCTGACGGATATTGATATCAAAGAACACCTCTTTGAAATTTCCCGAAAGAAGCGAATCTGCGGTTCTTTGCGAAGCCGTACTTCTTTGTGCAAGAGTGCCAATGTAAAGTGCGTCAGCCGAATAGTATTTTTCATCGGGGCGGGGAATAAAGTCATAAGCAACATTCTTTACAAGTTCGTAGGAGGGAGTTCCGTTATTCAATGTAACCTGACAGTATCCCGTGGGCTTTTCAAGAACGGCAATGCTGTCGGTTGAAAGTCCCAATTCATTTACCGCAAGAAGTGCTTTCTTTCCCAATTCGTCGTCGCCAACGGCGGAAACAACGTTTGCACATCCGCCCAATTTGGTAAAATGAGCGCCGAAGTTGAATGGGGCACCGCCGATTTTTTTATCGTCGCCGAAAATATCCCACAAAATTTCTCCGAAAACAGTAATATTCATATTTGTACCTCTAATTTATTTTGCTTTAGGATATTCATTGCAAAGGAAATAAAGCGGAGCTTCATCTTCTTCAATCTGCGGGAATCTTCCCATAGTTTCATAGAAACGGTTATCCGTATTGTCGTCGTTTACCATGGAAACTTCGCCGATAAGGCATTTTCCGTGACCTTTTTCAGCCCAGAATGCGTGATACTGCTTGGGCGGAAGTGTAATGCTTTCACCGGGCTTAAGGCAAAGCTTTGTGCCTGCGGGAACGGTGAATACTCTGCCGTCGCAGGTAACCGTTACGGGAGTATCTGCAAGAGATTCGTCCTCTGCACAGTTATAAACTTCTACAATAAGATTTCCGCCGCCACGGTTGATTATGTCTTCCATTTTGTTCCAATGGAAGTGCATGGGCGAATACTGATCTTCGTCGGAAATAAGAAGCTTTTCGGCGTAAGTTTTTTTGCAATCGGGTTCGGAAAGAGAACCGTTTCTGAGGGTGAAAAGGAATAAACCGATTTTGTTAAAATCGCCGTGACCGTAGTCGGTAATATCCCAACCGAGCATGTGATTTCTTATTTCGTCATATTCATGTCCTTTTTCTGCCCACTCTTCGGGAGTGAAATACGCATAAGGGGGAAGGTTAAAATTCATCTTTTTGATAAATTCGATGTTGTCTCTTAAAATTTTGTTTACTTCTGAACGTTTCATAATTTTTACCTCTCTTTTTTTTGATATATAAAATTATAGTGTATATTGACGTTTGTGTCAATATTCTTTCATAAATTGTTTCGTTCCTGAACGTATTGCTTCGGCGAAAGTCCCGTAATCGTTTTGAATGTTTTTGAAAAATGATATATGTCGGCAAAATGCAACTCGGCGGCGATCTCGCTTACGGAAAGCATATCAGAAAGAAGCAGCTGTTTTGCTTTTTCAATTCGGTGATGCTGCCTGAAATCCATAGGGGACTCGCCACTGTATTCCTTGAAAAGGCGGCGAAAATAACATTCGCTTACACCGCAAACACGTGAAATATCACTTATGGACATATCTGAATCGTTTTCTAAAAGCTCGATTCCGTCCTTGATGCAGGCATACTTGTAATCAGTTGTTTTCTTACGGCGCTTTTTGCAAATGCTTGCGAGAATTTTGTATATTACTGCATTCGTTTCGGGAATACATACGATGTTTTTCTTAAACTCCTCCGCAATCATATCAATGGCTATGCCGGTTGAAGCATCTATGTTTTTTACGCAAACCGTAGGTTCAAGAATAGGAGCGATATCCTCGCCTTTTGAATCGGTCATTTGAAAATGAATTACCACAGAATCAACTTGATCGGGTGCGGTACCTATAAATTCAACGGTATATTGAGTAGTCTTTGCCATATAGCAAAGTTGATTTTGAGCTACCTCAATGACTTTTCCGCTTTTGTCCGTAATTCTGCCCGAACAGTTCTTAAACCATAGAAAAGTGTGAGACGGCTTCGGTTTGCCAATACAGGAAAAGACGTTCTTCCTTGAATACCAATTTTGAAATTTGGAAAAGGATTCGCTGACAAAAAAATCGGTATAATAAAGTTCTTCGAAAGGAATAATTTTCATTTTTATGCCTCCTTACGTAAACAGTATATCATAAAATTCGTAAATTGTATCGTTTTTTACAAAAAAATTATTGTTTTTGCCATTGTGAATTTTGTCGGGTGGGTTTACAATAGGAAAAAATAGATTATAAGGAGAGTTGTTATGACTGATCATAAAATCAAAATCGGTCTTGTGCCGTTAAGACGAAACACAAATAACCGACCGGCTAAAACGTTTTTAACGTGGGTTTCTGCGGAAGCAAGAGCCGAAAAATTTGTGAAATACATCGAAGAAAATTTCACAAACGAAAACGTATCTTTTGTTGATACAAAAGGACTTGGCGTAAACGATCTTATATTTGATGACGATTCGGCAAGCGCCGCATCTGAAAGATTTAAGAATGAAAACGTTGATGCCGTAATGATAATCAACTGTAACTTCGGCAATGAAGAAGCCGCCGCAGACATTGCAAAGGCAGTAGGTAAACCCACGGTTATTTGGGCACCTCTTGACGATGAATACTATGTTGACGGTGTACGTCCCACAGATTCACAGTGCGGTCTTTTCGGTATGTCAAGACAGTTCCAAAGATACGGAATTCCGTTTTCACACATTCCCTGCTGCAGAGTGGAAGAACCCGAATTTAAGGAGAATTTTGAAAAATTCGTTCGTGTTGCGTGCATGGTGAAGAATTTTACAAATCTTCGCATCGGTCAGGTGGGAACACGCCCCGCACCGTTCTTTTCGGTAATTTGGAACGAAGGTCAGCTTATGGAACAGTTCGGACTCAGAATAGTTCCTATAAACCTTGCAATTCTTCAAGACAGATTTAACAAGACCAAAGCGGAAAAGGCAGATGAAATCGCCAAATATGTTCAGGTATTCAAGGATAACTACAAGATGGACGATCTTACACCAAAGTATCTTGACAGTATGGCTTGTCTGCTTGTTACGTACATCGGTCTTTTTGAAGAATTCAAGCTTGACGTTATTTCGGCTGAATGCTGGACGGCAACTCCGCTTATGTTCGACGGACTTGCACCCTGCGCCGTTTACGGAATTTTGAACGATATGGGTTATATGATAAGCTGCGAAAGCGATATTCACGTTGCCATGACGATGATTCTTCTTGAATCAGCCGCTATGGGCAAGAAACGTCCTTTCCTGGGTGAGTTTACCGTTCGTCATCCCGAAAACAAAAATGCTGAACTTCTTTGGCATTGCGGACCTTTCCCGCTTTCACAGAAGGATCCCAAGGTAGATGCACGTCTTGTAAATCAGCGTGAATGGTTCAAGGGCAAAGACGGAAATTACACTCTTGCAAGAATTGACCAGGAAAAAGGCAACTATATGATACTTGCAGGCAACGTAAATACGGTTGAAGGTCCTCAAACTCACGGCACGTACATTTGGGCGGAATTCGACGATTTGCAGAAGTGGGAAGACAGACTTCTTGACGGTCCGTACATCCACCACTTTGCCGAAATCGAAGGGGATTATACAAAGGAAATTATTGAATTCACCAAGTATGTTCCTGCACTTTCGATTGATGAAATGATGAAATAATTTTAAGGAGATATAAAAATGCAGAGAGATGAATTTTTACAGGCAATGATCCTTACCGAACTTGAAGATGCGGTAGGAAAAGAAAATTGCTCAACAAAAGAAATTGACAAAGTAACACACAGTGTTGACTATTATTGGCTTTCACGTATGTGGGCTGACCGCGGCAGAATTATGCCCGAAGCCGATTTCGTTGTTGCACCTAAGGATGCGCAGGAAACTTCAAAGGTTCTTAAGATTGCCAATTATTATAAAATTCCCGTTACCACGTGGGGTGGCGGCGGCGGAACACAAGGCGGTGCTATTCCCGTTTGCGGCGGTATCATTCTTGATACAAAGCGCATGAACAAAATCTACGAAGTAAATACCGATGCTATGTATATTGAGTGCGGTACAGGCGCTATTTACAAGCATATCGAATGGGCTGCTAACGAAGTAGGCAAAGCAACGATGCATTATCCGTCATCGCTTACCTGCTCAACTGTCGGCGGATTCCTTGCTCACAGAGGTATCGGCGTTGTTTCTACCAAATACGGCAAAATTGACGATATGGTCCTTCAAATGGAAGTTGTTCTTCCTAACGGCGATATCATCAACACTTCTGCTGCTCCTAAACACGCCGCAGGTCCCGACCTTAACCAAATTTTCATTGGTTCGGAGGGTACTCTCGGTGTAATCACAAAAGCACAGATCCGTATTTTCGATCAGCCTGAGGTTCGCAGATTCCGTGGCTTCCTTTTCAAGGATATGAGCGGTGCATTCAAGGCATCAAGAGAACTTCTTCAAAAGTTCAAGCCGTCAGTTATGCGTTTGTACGATCCTGCCGAAACCGCTTCACTTATTAAGAAGATCGTCGGCGTAGAACGTGAAGGCGCTTTCATGAACGTTGCTTACGAAGGCGTTAAGGAAATGGTTGACGTTGAAGAAAAAATTCTTCTCGAAACCTTTGCTAAATACGGTGCTGAAGATATGGGCAGCGAATACGGCGAAAAATGGTGGAATGAGAAAATTACGTTCTTCTATCCCGGTCACATGATGGATCTTCCCCAAATGTTCGGCACAATGGATACAATCGCTCCTTACGGCAAAATAGAGGAAATCTATTGGGCTATGAAAGAAGCTATCGAAACAAATTTCCCGCAGGCAAAATTTATCGCTCACTTCTCACATTGGTATGAGTGGGGCGCAATGGTATACGATAGTTTTATCGTTGACGGAAAAGACGTTCCCGAGGATCCGGTTGAGGCACTCAGACTTCATCAGGCAATTTGGACCTGCGGCGTTCGTACGGCGATCGCTCACGGCGGTGTAGTAAACGATCACCACGGTGTAGGCATTAAGCTCGGCCGTCTTATGAAAGAACAGTACGGTCCTGCTATGCAGGTATTCGAGGGTATCAAGAAAGAGCTTGATCCTAACGGAATTATGAATCCCTTCAAATTAGGACTTTAATAGGAGGAAACAATAATGAACGATAAATGTAAACAACACGTAGATTCCTGCCGTTTCTGCTGGATGTGCAGACATATCTGTCCTATCGGAAACGCAACCGGACTTGAAAGAAATACTGCCCGTGCAAGAGCACTCGGACTTTCACTTGTAAACAGAGGAACGTATGATTTAAGCGACGTTATCGACAACGTATTCGAATGTGCTTGCTGCGGTGCCTGCACAAAGGAATGTGTTACCGGTTGGGATCCGGTTATGTTCTTGAAAGGCGCTCGTCTTGATGCGGCACTTGAGGGCAAGCTTCCCGAATATATCAACGCTCTTGTTGATAATTGCCTTGATTGCGGAAATGCATACGGCAAAAAAGAACTCGGCGCAGAGCTTAAAGCTGAAATTGCAAAACACAGTGCAAAAACAGACGTTCTTTTGTTCCTCGGCGTTGATGCAAGATATATGGCAGAAGAAAGTGCAGTAAAAGCAATTAAGGCACTTGATAAATTAGGCGTTAAGTTTACCGTACTTGAAGATGAACTTCCGTCGGGACAGCAGCTTGAATACTTGATCAGCGGTGCCGATGAAACAAAACAGCAGATGATCGCTTGTGCAAAACAGATAAATGAATTTAAGACCGTAATCGCTTACGATCCTCAGGATGCAAAAGTATTCAAGCGTGAATACAAGGAATGGAACATTGAACTTACAAACGTAAAAACATTCACTGCTTTCGTTGCTGAAAACCTTAAAGACGTTAAGAACAACGGCAAGCACATGGTATTCCAGGATCCTTTCCAGCTTGCAAGAGATTTGGGTGAAACCGAAGATGGAAGGAAGATCGTTAATGCTTTCGGTGTTTGTGACGAAATGCTTATGCATGGCAAGGATACCATGTGGGCAGGCAACATTCTTATGGGTACTTGGATGAAAGACGTAATGGTTAAGGTTGCCGAAGACAGAATTTTCAATGCGAAGGGCGTTAAGGCAGATACTATCGTAACCGCTTCCGTTTCGGAATATACTGCACTTAAATCTGCTGCGCAGGATGAAGTTAAGATTCTTTCAATCGAAGATCTTATTCTCGGCTAAGGAGGATTTTACAAATGTTAGTTAATTTACAAGAAGTAATTTCAATGGCAGACAAGGGCGGCTTCTGCATTCCTGCATTCAATGTTTACAATATGGAAACCGTTATGGGCGTTATTAAAGCGGCAGAAGAAGCAAAAGCTCCTATCATTATACAGGTTTATCCCCGTCTTATAAACGAGGAATGCGGATATTATCTTGCACCTATCGTTATTGCGGCGGCTCGCAAGGCAAGTGTTCCCGTATGCTTCCACCTGGATCACGGTCCGTCACATGCCGAAATGATGAAAATTTTATATATGGGCGCAACGGGTGTTATGGTTGACGGCTCAACACATTCATTTGACGAAAACGTTGCAATGACCAAAAAAGCGGTTGAACTTTGCGGTGCACTTAATATCGGTGTTGAGGGCGAAATCGGACATATCGGAAGTGTAAACGACGACAAAATGGAAGAATTCACTACTCCCGAAGAAGCAAAAGCTTTCGTTGAACAGACAGACGTAACTTGCCTTGCTGTTCTTGTGGGCAACGCTCACGGACACTATAAAAAGACTCCCAAACTTGATATTGAAAGAATTGATGCTATCCATAAAGCAACCGGCAACCGTCCGTTGGTTCTTCACGGCGGTTCGGGCATTCCGGACGATCAGGTTAAGCTTGCTATAAAAGCAGGTATCAGAAAAATGAATTTCGGTACTGACGTATGCTGCTCATTCCTTAAAGGTGTTGAAGATCAGTTCAAGGTACCCGATTACAGTTATGCGGTAGATCTTTTTATGAAACGTTCTATCGAAACCGTAAAGGAATTTGCATTGACAAAAATCGCACTTTTAGGTGCTGAAGGCAAAGCATTATGAAATATGATATCGTAGGCATCGGCGCTTGCGTAATGGATACGCTTGTTACTGTTCCCGAATACCCTAAAGAAGACACAAAGCTTCGTGCTGAAAACACAACACTTGCAGGCGGAGGCCCTACGGCGACGGGAATAGTTGCCGCCTCCAAATTAGGTGTTCCGGCTGAATTTATAGGCGTTCTTTCGTCTGATAACAGCGGAAAATTCCTTATGGAAGATTTTGCAAAGTACGGCGTTGGCACAGACAATATCACGGTTATGGACGGATATCGCTCGTTTTCATCGACAATTTGGCTTTCCAAAAAGGAAGCATCAAGAACCTGCGTTTTTGATAAAGGCAATCTTCCCAAACTTTCGCTTAACGATAAGCAGGTTTGTGCGGTGGAAGATGCAAAAATTCTTATGATTGACGGAAACGAAATGGACGGTGCTGAAGATGCTGCCAAAATTGCCAAAGAGTCGAATACCAAAGTGCTTTATGATTGCGGTGGCTTGTATGAGGGCGTTGAACGTCTTCTGAAACTTACCGACATAATGATTCCGTCGGAAGAATTTGCAATTAAGCACACCGGCACGGACAATGCAGAAGATGCCGCAAAGAAACTTATGGAAATGTATTCTCCCGAAGTTGTAGTCGTAACCTGCGGTAAAGAGGGCGGAGTTTATTTCGATAAAAACGAGCTTTGGCATTATCCTGCATTTAAGGTTGATGCGGTTGACACAAACGGTTCGGGAGATGTGTTCCACGGTGCCTTTGCCGCTGCAGTAATAAAAGGATATTCATATAAAGATTGTTGTATTTTTTCAAGCGGTGTTTCAGCAGTAAAATGCACGGGAATAGGCGCAAGAGCAAGTGTTCCCGATACTGAAACCGCACTGAATTTTATAAAGGAGAACGGTTATGAATTATAAGAAACATTGGAATAAGGAAATCGGTTTGACCGAGGTTTTTGCAAAAGAAAATTCTGCTTGTCAGAAACTTGAAATCGGTATGCTTCACCTTGAAAAGGGCGGAAAGCAGGATTTTAAGGCAGATGCAAACAGAGAATATGCCTGCACTATTTTAGGCGGCACCTGTAACGTTACAGGCGATGTTGAGTTTAAGAACATCGGCAAAAGAAAGAACGTTTTTGACGGAAAAGCGTACGCATTTTATATTCCGGTTGGAACCGCTTTTACGGTTGAAGCACTTTCCGACACACTTGATATTGCGATCGCTATGTGCCCCTGCACGGAAAAATATGCACCGCAGCTTATTACTCCCGATGACGTAGTTGTTAAGGTTCTCGGTAAGCCCGGCTTTGAACGTGAAGCTCATTTCATTATTGATGAGCGTATGGAAGCAGGCAGAGTATACGTTGGTGAAAACTTCATCGAGGGCGGACAGTGGTCAGGATATCCTGCACATAAGCACGATACGGAAAATATGCCTGCAGAAGGTTTTGCTGAAGAAATATATTACTATGAGTATGACAAAGCAACCGGATTCGGTATTCAAAAGGTTTACAATGACGAAAAGACCATTGATGAAACCTATACAACTTATAACAACGATTTTGTTGAAATTCCCGTGGGCTATCATCCCTGCACGGTAGCACCCGGCTACAAGGGATACTTGCTTTGGCTTATGAGCTGTGATCACAGAGGATTTTATATGACAACTGACCCTGATCACGCATGGCTTAAATAATATGAAATACTTATTAGGTATCGACTTTGGGGGTGGCTCGTCAAAAGCTACCCTCATTGACGTTGAAGGCAATATTGTTGCAGAAAATTCAAAGGAATATCCGACTCTTTATCCGGAACTCGGATTTTGTGAACAACATCCGCAGGATTGGTGCGATGCTTTGTGTGAAAACACAAAGGTGCTAATCGAAAAAAGCGGTATTGATGCGGGGGATATTTTAGCAATTGCCATTGATTCTGCAACACATACGTGGGTTGCATGCGATGATGATTTTACTCCGCTTTTTGATGCTGTTCATTGGACCGACAGCCGTGCAAAAAAACAGTCTGCCGATTTAAGAGCAAAGTATCAGGACAGAATTTTTGAACTTACGTTCCATAAGCCGGACACTATTTGGACAATGCCTCAGATGTTGTGGATGAAAGAAAACAAACCTGAGCAGTTTGCGAAAATTAAACATATTTTCTTTGAAAAAGATTATATTCGTTATTTCCTTACGGGCGTGTATTGTACCGATTACATAGAAGCACAGGGAAGTATGCTTTTTGATTGCACAAAAAATTGTTGGTCAGAAGAACTTGCAAGCTTTATCGGACTTGACACAAAAGTGCTTCCGCCGATCAAATCGCCGACAGACATTATTGGTACGGTTACGGAAAATGCAGGGAAACTTTCGGGACTGAAAGCAGGAACACCGGTTATTTGCGGAACTACTGATACTTGTATGGAGGTTTTTGCTTCCGGTGCGGTAAAAAAAGGCGATGCAACGGTCAAAATTGCCACCGCAGGCAGAATATGTATTATTACAGATAAGCCGTTCCCCGACAGAGATGTGGTAAACTATTCACATATTGCCGAGGGACTGTGGTATCCCGGCTCGGCAACCAAGGCAGCGGCGGCATCACTTAGGTGGTACAGAGATAATTTCGGCGGAAACTATCAAACGATAGACGATGAAGTTTTGTCTGTTCCCGTGGGAAGCGAGGGACTATTCTATCATCCGTATATAAACGGTGAACTGACTCCGTTTGCAGATCCGGATTTGTGCGGAAGTTTTGTAGGATTCCGTGCAACTCATACCAAAGCGCATTTTTCAAGAAGTGTGCTTGAGGGCGTTGCATTTTCGCTGCTTCATTCTAAAATGAAGCTTGAAACACTCGGTATGTTTCTGCCCGAAACTGCTACACTTATCGGCGGCGGAACAAAAAGCAGGGCGTGGGGACAAATCGTTTCCGATTGCCTGGGAATAAAACTTGCCGTAACCGAAAGCAGTGATTCTTCACTTGGCTCTGCGATGCTTGCGGGAATTACCGTCGGCGTATTCAAAGATCCGCAGGAAGCAGTAAATAAATGTATAAAGATTAAAAAGGTAATTACTCCTAATCCTGAAAACACGGCAAAATACAGAGAACTTTTTACGCAATATGTTAAAATTCACGATGCACTTGCACCTATTTATAAGGAAAGAAATAAATGAAAACAGTTGTGTGCGTAAAACAAACGGCGGCGGGCGAACTTAATCCGTTCGATGCCTGCGCATACGAAGCAGCACTTCGTATGGAAAATAATGAAGTAATTCTTCTTTCTATGGCACCTGAAAAAAGCAGGGAAATGCTTTTGCAGCTTACCCGACTCGGCGCAAAAGAAGCGTATCTTGTTTCGGACAAGAATTATGCCGGCTCGGATACACTTGCAACCTCGTATATTCTTTCACTTGCGATTAAAAAACTTGCTCCCGACCTTGTTATCTGCGGAAGACAGACAGTTGACGGGGATACGGGACAGATTGGTCCCGAACTGTCGGAATTTTTAGGGTTTTCACTAATCTCAAACGTAATGAAAGTAGTACGGTGCGACGAAAAGTCAATAGCGTGTATCAACCGTGACAACGAAGAAAAAAATGCCGATTATCCTGCACTGCTTACCGTTGAAAGGATAAATGACCTTCGTCTGCCCAGTATTCGTTCTAAAGTAGGAACGGTGAATACGTGGGATAATTCAGTATTGAATGCTGATTTAACGAAAGTCGGACTTTCGGGTTCACCTACACAGGTTGTTCGTTCCTTTGAAAACAACGGTGGAAAAAGAAAATGCAAATTCATAGATGTAAGCGAACTTGAAAACGTGATCCTTGAAAACCTGAATAAGGAAACGGTGAAAACGGAAGAAGAATATTCCGATGTAAAACTTGAAAACGTTTTGACGGTAGGTGACTTCTTAGATGAAAAGGCACGTGTCGTGGCAAAAAAAGTAATCAATACGGAACTTACTGACGTTGATACAGTTTATTCGGAAATTTTAAAATATAAGCCGGATGCGGTTTTGTGGGGCTCGGACAGAAAAAGCAAGGAAATTTCGGCAATATGTGCCGCAAGATTGCATACGGGTTTATGTGCAGACTGTATTTCACTCGAAACTGACGGAAAGCAGCTCTTTATGTACCGACCTGCGTTTTCGGGAAGCATTATTGCAAAAATAAAATGCAAAACGCTTCCGCAAATGGCTACACTTCGGACGGAAGAAAAAGGTGCGCCTAAAATGATGGCTTGTGTTGGTGTCGGCGCCCGTGATTTTACAGAGAATATAAAAAACTTTTCGGAAAAATTTAACGGAGAAACAGTTGCATCACGAGGTGCGGTGGATAAGGATATAATGCCGTATTCGGCGCAGGTGGGACTTACGGGACGGTGCGTTTCACCCAAAGTGTATGTGGCTTTCGGTGTTTCGGGAGCAGTTCACCATACTGTCGGAATGAAAAATTCCGGAACGGTTATTGCAATAAACAAAAACAAAAATGAACCTATATTCGAATATGCGGATTACGGCATAATAGCAGATATAGAAGAAATATTTAGGAGATAATTATGGAAATTTTCAGCGTTAATGATGAGAAATTCAAAAAATACGGAAAAGTGTTAAAACTTGATGTAAAAGAAATCGTTGAAGTCGGCGAAAAAGTTGAAAATCCCAAAGAGGGCAGTATTTATCAAGCATCGTTTGATGAATTTGAAAAACTTAACATTGCAAAAGTGATTAAAAATGAGGTTTTCGGCGGAATGCCTACTCAGGTCGGATATTGCTACGGACATAACGATTCGCTCAATGCCCTTGAATGGCATAAATGCTCCGAAGTAAATATTGCGGTAGAAGATTTGATTTTGCTTCTCGGCGACCTTCGTGACGTGGACGAAAACGGAAATTACGATTCGGCAAAGGTAGAAGCATTTATACTTAAAAAAGGCGAAGCGATTGAGGTTTACGCAACAACACTTCATTTTTGCCCCATCGAAACTAAAAAAGAAGGATTCGGCTGTGTTGTCGGACTTCTTGAAGGCACAAATACGGTTATTGACTACAAGCCGCAGGACAAACTCCTTTTCAAAAAGAATAAATGGCTTATTGCTCACGAAGACAATAATGCGCTTATCGAAAAAGGCATTTTCGGCGGAATTCACGGAGAAAACTACAAATTATAATATATTAGACCTGTCGAAAATACGGCAGGTTTTTTTTGTGGACACCGAACCAAATAAGTGCTACAATTAAACAGAGGTGTTATTATGATAATCAATCCGTGCATTATAAATAAGGAAAATGGAAAACTCTATTTTGACAAAAAAGTTGAAGTTTCCGTGTGCGACAAACTTGATGCAAACTATATAAAAGAACTGTTTGAAAATTTTACATTCGGAAAAATCAGCTTTGAGGTAAAACCGTCAAAAGAATTTTTGCTTTCCGTGAATAATGAATTTCCCGTTGATTTTTCGGGGTATGAATACGGCATTTCAGTTAAAAACGGAATATCGGTATGTGCAAAAGACAGCGTTTCATTGCTTCACGGAATATATTCGTTGCTTGATATGATAGAGTATGACGAAAACGGGTTATATATTCAAAAATGCCAAATCGTTGATAAACCGAAACTTAACGACAGAATAATTCATGTTTGCGTGTTTCCCGAAACGTCACTTGATTTTATTTTAAGAACGGTTAAAGTATGCGGATTCCTTAAATATTCTCAAATCATTTTGGAATTTTGGGGTATGCTTAAATATGAATGTAACCGGTACTTGGGGTGGAAAAATGCTTTCGGAAAAGAAGATGCTCATTTAATCGAACAAACCGCCGAAAAAGCGGGAATTACGGTTGTTCCCATGTTCAACTGTTTGGGACACGCCGCACAAAGCCGACTTTGTTCGGGCAAACATGTTATGCTTGACCAAAGTCCCGAATGTTACGAATATTTTGAACCTGACGGCTGGGTGTGGAATATAGAAAATCCCGCAACAAAAGAGTTGATTAAAAACATCATTCATGAACTTTGCCTTATTTTCCCGAAATCAAAATACTTTCACATAGGGTGTGACGAAGCATATTCATATACGGCAAGCAAGGAAAAAGCAAAAAAACTTGTTGAGTATATCAACAGTATTGCGGATGAACTTTCTTCTCTTAACAGAACGGCTCTTATGTGGGGAGATATGCTTTTTTACAGACACGAGTTTTCGGGTGACGGCAATAATTACGAATTCAATATAAAAGAAAAAGAAATTGCAGAAATAATCAGAAAAGGCTTAAATAAAAAAATCATTATCTGCGATTGGCAATACAATGCGGAAAATGCACCGTTCCTTTCGTCGAAACGCCTTACGGATGAGGGCTTTAAGGTGCTTTGCTGTCCATTCCTTGAATTTGCCAATGTTAAGGCATCGGTTAAAACGGCGGAAATGCTCGGACTTGACGGTGTTATTTGCACAACGTGGCATTTGCTTAACGAAAAATATCCGTATATTCTTGAAAGCGCCAAGGAATGTTGGGAGGGTGTCAAAGAAGACGGTAACCGTGAGGCAAGAAACATTTACGAAAATTCATACACGAAATGCGCATCACTTGTAAGAAAACTTGACTTCTCTTGCGGCGAATACGAAAAATGCGGATGGCTGAAAAAACAGATTTAATTTCAAATAATAATATGCTTTTTTCTTGACAAATGGAGAAAAGCATGTTATTATTTACTTAGTTAGCAGAGGCTAACTAAAAAGGAGAGCAAAATGACACTTGATATGCTTGAAATAGGAAAAACGGCGACAATAACCTCGGTGGGCGGGGAAGGAGCACTTCGGTGCCGCCTGCTTGATATGGGACTTATTCCGAAAACCGTGGTGACGCTGCAAAAAATAGCGCCTATGGGCGACCCTATTGAAATACACATTCGCGGGTATGAACTTACACTTCGAAAAGAAGATGCACGCAATATTGAAATTTCGGAGGCGGAAAAATGATATTTGCACTTGCGGGAAATCAAAATTGCGGTAAAACAACGCTTTTTAATGCATTAACGGGTTCAAATCAGCACGTGGGGAATTTTCCGGGCGTAACGGTCGATCAGAAAATCGGCGAAATAAAAGGACAGAAAAATGCTTCTGTTGTAGACCTGCCGGGCATATATTCACTTAGAACGTACACGCAGGAAGAAATTGTTACACGGGATTTTATATTAAATGAAAAGCCCGACGGAATAATAAATATAGTTGATGCCACCAATATCGAACGAAATCTTTATTTAACGCTTCAACTTCTTGAACTGAGAATTCCCATGGTTCTTGCACTCAATATGATGGACGAAGTTCGTGCAAATGGCGGAACAATCAACGTTAAGGAACTCAGCGAATCTCTCGGTATTCCGGTTGTGCCCATATCGGCGGCAAAGGGCGAAGGTGTTTCGGAACTTATTGATAAGGCAATATCCACGGCAAAAAGTAAAACATATCCGAAAGTAACGGACTTTTGCTATGACGATTCACCTGTTCACAGATGTATTCATGCCGTTATACATTTAATTTCGGATCATGCAGATAATATAGGTGTTTCTTCAAGATTTTGCACCGCAAAACTTATTGAGGGCGATGCGGAAATTGCAAAACAACTTGAACTTGATACAAACGAAAAGGAAATGCTTGAACACTGTATTGTTCAAATGGAGGACGAATCGGGACTTGACAGAAATGCCGCACTTGCGGATATGCGTTATTCATTTATTGAAAACACTGTCAAAAAATCCGTTGTAAAGTGTCACGAAAGCAAGGAACATTACCGTTCAATGCAAATTGATAAGGTTCTTACGGGAAAATATACCGCAATTCCGTTCTTTATCGGAATAATGTTACTTGTGTTTTGGCTGACTTTTGATGTTATAGGTGCATTCTTATCGGATTTGTTAAGTGTCGGCATTGATAAAATTACTTCATTGGCAGATGCGGGACTTACTTATTACGGAATTAACCCGGTAGTCCACAGTCTTATAATAGACGGAATTTTTTCGGGCGTGGGAAGTGTTCTTTCATTTTTGCCGATTATAGTTGTTCTGTTTTTCTTCCTTTCGATTTTGGAAGATACGGGATATATGGCACGCGTCGCTTTTGTAATGGATAAGCCTCTCAGAAAAATCGGTCTTTCGGGCAGAAGTTTTGTTCCTATGATAATCGGCTTCGGATGTACCGTTCCCGCTATAATGGCAACGAGAACCGTTTCTTCCGACAGAGACAGAAAAATGACTATTCTGCTTACTCCGTATATGAGTTGTTCAGCTAAAATACCGATTTATGCGGTGTTTGCGGCGGCATTCTTTGCAAAATACAGTGCCGTTGTTATGGTAGGACTGTATCTTTCGGGAATTATTTTGGGAATTCTCGTTTCACTTATTCTCAAAAAAACCGCTTTCAAAGGTCAGCCGGTACCGTTCGTAATGGAACTGCCGAATTATAGATTTCCCTCCGCAAAAAGCGTTGCACTTCTTTTGTGGGAAAAGGCAAAGGACTTTTTGCAGAAAGCGTTTACCGTTATTTTCGTTGCGACAATAATTATTTGGTTCTTGCAGTCTTTTGATACACGGCTGAATTTTGTTACAGACAGTTCAACAAGTTTGCTTGCACTTATCGGTCAAATCATTGCCGTTCTGTTTGTTCCGTTAGGCTTCGGCGATTGGCGTGTTGTTACCTCGCTTATTTCCGGATTTACCGCTAAGGAAGCAGTTGTTTCAACACTTGCGGTACTTCTTAAAACAGATACGGATATGCTTGCGTCACAGTTGTCTTCATTGTTTACTCCGCTTACGGCGATCAGTTTTTTGCTGTTCACATTGCTTTACACACCTTGCGTTGCGTCGATTACCACTATTCGCCGTGAACTTAAATCGATATGGAAAACAATGGGAATAGTAATAATGCAATGCGGAGTTGCTTGGGTAATTGCATTTGCAGTTTATCAGATAGGGAGTCTTTTTGTTTGAAAATTGCTGATATTGTTATAATTGTTGTAGTTGCAATAGCGGTCGTTTTGGCGATTGCTTCTATACGAAAACAGAAAAAATCGGGTAAGGGCTGCTGCGGTGATTGCAGTAAATGCCGGTCAAACTGTAAAAAATAATCAAAACCACCGGTTCAACCGGTGGTTTGACTTGCCCCTATAAGGGGCTATTACTGGCTTAACCCCTAAAAGGGGCTTTGAAATTTAGCAACGCATTACAATCTCCGGCCGCCGCTCACGTGCGGCTTTCTTTTTTTGC
>JAZRYL010000078.1:0-162416 GCA_045600705.1 Clostridia bacterium
AAAGCTACACTTTTTGAGAAAGGTATGTAAAAAAAGAAAATGGAGGATTATATATGAACGGTATTTTTAAGTTCCATAATATAGGTCAGGGACTTTTTTATTCCGGAACAATCACAAATAATGATACACAATTCGATTTTATTTTTGATTGCGGAACGATATCAGATAATAAAGAATTGCGCAGACAAATAGATGAATTAGACAACAATATTGATATGGTGGTAATATCTCACTTGCATAAAGATCATGTCAGTGCGCTTCCGTATTTACTTAGAACAAAAAAAGTTGATAAAATATTTTTGCCTTATTTTGACACTAGAACTTATGAAGATGTTTTTGTAGCATATTTAATTTCAAATCAGATTTATCCCGGATCTGAATTGTTTGAATTAACTATGGCTTTATATGGAAATCAATATAATGGTAAAATTATTACATATGATTTACCTCAAAGCGTATGCATACATAAAAATAATTTGTTAGACATAAAAATAAATAACTGGACATTTAATTTCTATAATAGGCAAATTTCTGACAGTATTGTAAAAAATATCAAACAAAGACTTAATATACTCACAAACGGTTCTAATATTTGTGATTGGTATGATAATAATGGCTCAATTACTCCGATTAGAGTAATTTTTACAGAGGAACTAAGACATAAGCATAATTTGTCTTCGCTTGTTCTTATACATTATCCTCAAATGGGCGTAAAAACAGTCCTGACTGGTGATGTGCATTCTGATGAAGAATTAAATGGACGTATCGAAAGTCATATTGCCGACAATGATAGCATAGTACTTCAAATACCGCATCACGGAGCAAAAGAAGCGTATGATCTTTTTTCTGAAAAATGCAAGCAAAATGCAAAAGTTTTTGTTATTTCTTTTGGCGAAGGCAATCGATATCGACATCCGTCAAAAACCACAATTCAAATACTGCAACAATATTCAGGCATAACTTGTAATGCAACGTGTACAAGCTCTTTTGAGTATTGTTATTCAAAAATATAAATAAAAAGGAGTTTAATATGAAAAAGAAATTTATATCACTTTTAATTGTTTTTTCCATTGTCTTTTCCTGCATGTCGATGATTGAATTCAACGTACTTGCGGCGGGAACAACCTATTCGGGAACCTGCGGCGAGAACCTTACTTGGACACTTGATAGCGTAACAGGATTACTAAATATTTCCGGTACGGGAGAGATGAATGAATATGTGTCTGAAACAGATGTTCCGTGGTATAGCCAAAGAATAATTATAAAAAAGGCGGTTATAGATGATGGAGTGACAAGCATCGGCGATCATGCATTTGACGGATGCAGAAGCCTGACAAGCATAACCATCCCGAACAGTGTAACAAGCATCGGCTTTGATGCATTTTTCGAATGCAGCAGCCTAAAATACAATACATACGATAATGCAAAATATTTGGGTAACAGCTCTAATCCGTATGTTGTGCTTGTAAAAGCAAATAGTACGTCTATAACAAGTTGTAATATTCATAAAGATACAAAGTTTATTTACAATAATGCATTTAGAGAATGCAGCAGACTGACAAGCATAACCATCCCGGACAGTGTAACCAGCATCGGCTATGAGGCATTTTATGAATGCAGTAAACTGACAAGTGTCAATATATCGGATATTAGTGCATGGTGTAAAATATACTTCAATAATTATTCTGCTAATCCATTATCTTATGCACATAATCTGTATGTAAAAGACGTCAAGGTAACAGATTTAGTAATCCCGGACAGTGTAACATGCATCGGCGATTGGGCATTTTACTGGTGCACTAGCTTGACAAGCATAACCATCGGAAATGGTGTAACAAGCATCGGAGATCGGGCATTTTTGGAATGCAGTAGCCTGACAAGCATAACCATCCCGGACAGTGTAACAAGCATCGGCGATTTTGCATTCGACAATTGCAGCAGCCTGACAAGCATAACCATCCCGTACGGTGTAACAAGCATCGGCGTTCAAGCATTTGGAGTATGCAGCAGCCTGACAAGCATAACCATCCCGGACAGTGTAACAAGCATCGACGATTATGCATTTGGCGAATGCAGCAGCCTGACAAGCATAACCATCGGAAATGGTGTAACAAGAATTGGAGAGTATGCATTTTACGAATGCAGCAGCTTGACAAGCATAACCATCCCGGACGGTGTAACAAGCATTGGCATTTTTGCATTTGACGGATGCAGTAGCTTGACAAGCATAACCATCCCGGATAGTGTAACAAGCATCGGAGGTGGTGCATTTGCCGGATGCAGTAACTTAACAAGTGTCATAATTCCTGACAGTGTAACGAACATTATAGCACTGACATTTGCAACATGCTATAACTTGACAAGTGTCACAATACCGAACAGTGTAACAAGCATCGGCTATGGGACATTTTCCGGATGCAGCAGCTTAACAAGAATAATAATTCCTGACAGTGTTACATTTATTGATGGCGATGAAGTATTTGCAGAACATAACGACAGTTTGGCAATTCTTGGAACAAATGGGTCTTATGCGGAACAGTATGCACAGGAATATGACATTACTTTCTGCGGGATTGAATCAATATCAGTGGGTAAAACTAAGTCTACAGTTATAGATAGTGAAGGAAAACATGCGTATTTTGCTTTTACACCTAATAAAAGTGGTTGTTATTCTTTTTCTTCAAACTCAAATGATGATACCTATGGCATATTATTAGATGAAAATTTAAAAACGGTGACTGAAAATGACGATGACGGAAATGATATGAATTTCCAAATCGAGTATTATATGGAGGCCGGAACAAAGTATTATTTAGAAGCATTTTTTTATAGCTCAGATAAAACAGGCACTTTAGACGTAACTGTAAAAGAAGTAAGCGAAATAACAAATATTGAAATCATATCATTGCCAACTAAGTTAGAATATATTCGAGGTATTGATAATCAGTATGACATCGACTATTCAGGATTGAAATTGAAATTAACTTGCTCGGATGGCACGACATCAGAATGGGAATATTCATATTATAATTGGTATTTTGACAACAAATGGATAAATACTAACACTTCGGATTTTGAAAAAAACGGAATAGTAACACTTTCTTGCGACAAGGCAACGGCATCGATACATTTTGCTGTGAAAGATAATCCTGTTTCAAGCATATCTGCACGTTATACGTCTTCTCTTGTTGAAAACGTTAATATGCTAACAAAATATGATGATGAAAGATATGAAGTATATCATGAATATTATATAAAACCAAGTTGTATAGAAGTGACTGTTAATTATAAAGACGGCAGCAGCTTAGTTTGCTCAGCGGATCAACTTTATATTAAAACCGGTTATGAGGCTCAAATAACCAACGATCAAAGTCTTGATAATGTATGGAATATAGGAAAGCATACAGCGACGGTAACTTATTTAGGTATAACTGACGATTTTGAAATAAATCTTGTTGCGAATGTGCCCGAACAACTTCCGAAATCAAACATAAAGCAAATCTCAGATCCGGTTGATTGGAAAGAAATCTCCGATAAGAAAATCGGAATCAGTAAAGATTGGAATGTTTCACAAAATATTCATTTTAACAATGGCAAGATGCTATGCATAACAGACGGCGAAGAGAGAGTATCTTTTATTTCTAATATTGAAGAAACGGATGCATTGACATATTCTGCAAATGGAATTATTAACAAAGTGGATCATATTGCCGACGGTGAAAGTGTTTGGAAAGTCGACATAAGCAGTATTTCTGTTGATAATTCGCAGTGCCTTTGCTTAACTTTTAGAATATCTGAATCGGAATATGAGAATGAAAGATATGTAATTTGCACGACACTTGACGGAGTCAATTTTACAAAAATAGAGTTTCCGTATCAATTCGAAGGCAATCCGGATGAGCTTTGGTATCCAACGTCAAATGCTCCGCACATTGAAAATTTTCAATCAACATATTTTATGTATAGTCCGGGATGTGATGCTATATATACATCTACCGATTTGAAAAATTGGAAAAAACACAATGAGCCGACTGAATTTAAGGGCATGGGATATTCAATCTTCCAAATAACAGAAAAAAGAGTTTATTTTATGTGCAGTGATTATAATGGCCCTACTCCTGAATATAGTTCGGCAACAGGTATTTATTTTACTGACGATTTTGAACATTACACGCCGATAATCGAAAAAGCATATCCTCCTAACGGAAGTAATTTGCCAAAATGGTGGTATGTAGCACAAGAAAAAGTGATGCTTGACGAAAATAGTTTCGTTATTCTTGAAACTGAACTTCCGTCTGATTATGTAGCTAATTGCGCATCTTACGGAGATAATTATTATTTAGACGCAAAACTTATGGTCTACAATGAAAATGACGGAACGTTAAGTGAAATTTATTCGTGGAAGAATAGCTTCGGAAGTATAGGAAAATACTGGTATAATTTCCATTTTGAACACAATATTCAAATGTATTGTGATGAGCAAGGATATCCTATATTATCATCGTTTGACTCGGAAGGAAATGTTTTAGCAAGGTATGAGTTACCGTATAGTATTGAAACTATGAGGGGTGGATTTACAGATAGAAATGATGAAATTGTAGCGGAGGTGCTACCTCTTAACGATGGAAAAAAACTATATGTATCCTATGATTATGGTGCTAATTATTATGAAATAGATCTTCCTGAAGATGTTGTGAAAAACGGAGCAAGGCTCGTTACATATATTGGAGAAAAGGTTCTTTTGATATCCGACAAAATATACGTTTGCGACTTTGAAGATATACTTTCAAAATCAGATAGCTATATTGCACTTAAAAACAAAAATATTAAGGTTGAGGGAATCGGCAATACTGTGTTTGATAAAGAAGTATCGCTGTTAGTCGTTGACAAAGGACAAGATATACCTGAAAAAATGAAATATCAATTCGAAAATAAAAATTATTGTTTGTATGATATTTCACTTTGCAAAAATAACGTTGAAATCCAACCGGATGGATATGTTGAAGTATCTATTCAAATTCCTGATAATATGAATGGCAGTACGTGTAAGGTATATCATATTGATAAAGATAATAATCTTGTTGATATGAAAGCAACCTTTAAGGATGGAATATTGACGTTTATCACAAACCATTTCAGTAATTATCTTGTGGTTGATGAAAAAGACAGACTCGTCGGCGATATCGACAACGACGGCAAAGTTACACCTGCCGACAGAGTGATTTTATCACGTTTCCTTGCAAATTGGGACGGAGTTACTATTACCGATACCTATGCCGCCGACATCAACAAGGACGGTAAAATTACGGCAATCGACCGAATTATTCTTTCACGTTATTTGGCTGGCTGGGACGGCTACGAAAAGTATTTTAGCGCAAATTAGCATTATTCTTCCGTAACAAAAAAATTCCTAAATAAACTAATTGCAAAAAATCAATAAAAATGCTAAAATAATAAATAAGTTAAAAATTTAGTGAATTAGGTGGACTTTATGGAAGAAACAAGAAAGAATTTCGTTCAGGAAATCGTCGAAAGCGATATTGAAGCAACCGGCGGAAAGTTAAACATTATTACCCGTTTCCCGCCCGAACCCAACGGATATTTGCATATAGGTCACGCAAAGGCGATTTGCGTTGATTTCGGAATTGCAAAAAAATACGGCGGAAAGTGCAACCTTCGTATGGACGACACCAACCCTGCAAAAGAGGACAATTTCTACGTTGAGGCGATAAAGAAAGACGTTGAATGGCTTGGATTCCACTACGATAATCTTTGCTATGCGGCTGATTATTTCGAAGAAATGTACAATCAGGCGATCGTTCTTATAAAGAAAGGTCTTGCGTTCGTGTGCGATATGAACGCCGACGAAATCAAGGAAAGCAGAGGAACTCTTACCGAACCCGGCAAGAACAGTCCTTACCGTGACAGATCCGTTGAAGAAAACCTTGATCTGTTCGCCCGTATGCGTGCAGGGGAATTCGAAGACGGTGCAAAGGTGCTTCGTGCGAAAATTGATATGGCTTCCCCTAACATCAATATGCGTGATCCTATTATTTACCGTATTCTTCGTATGGAACATTACCGCACGAACAACGATTGGTGCATTTATCCCATGTACGATTATGCTCACCCCATTGAGGATATGATGGAAAACATTACCCATTCAATATGCACGCTTGAATTCGAAGATCACCGTCCGCTTTACGATTGGGTTGTGGCTAACGTTGATTTGCCCGCAAAGCCCAGACAGGTGGAATTCGCACGTCTTAATATGACAAGAACCATTATGAGCAAGCGTTACCTTAAAAAGCTTGTTCAGGAAAATTCCGTAAGCGGTTGGGACGACCCCCGTATGCCCACTATCGCAGGACTCAGACGCAGAGGCTATACTCCTGCGGCGATCCGTGATTTCTGCGAAAGAATAGGCGTTGCTAAGAGTAATTCCGTTGTTGAAGCATCGCTTCTGGAACATTGCGTTCGTGAGGATCTTATGGACAAAACAGACAGAAAAATGGCTGTTATGGATCCCATAAAGCTCATTATTGACAATTATCCCGAAAACGTAAGCGAAGTTCTTCTTACCGAAAACGGCGGCGACGAAACTAAGGGTTCAAGAGAAATTACGTTCTCACGTGAACTTTATATTCAAAGCGAAGACTTTATGATCGACCCGCCTAAGAAATTCTTCAGACTTTTCGTTGGCGGCGAAGTTCGTCTTAAATCCGCTTACATCGTTAAGTGCGTCGGCTATGACACCGACGAAAACGGTAAAGTTACCGCTGTTCACTGCGAATACGACCCCGATACGAAGTCCGGCTGCGCAGGCGCTGACAGAAAGGTCAAAGGAACTCTGCATTGGGTTGATGCAAATAATTCCATTCCGTGTACGTTCCGCCTTTACGACTTCCTGCTTGACGACCGTGAGGGCGAAGGCCTTGATTTCTCTGAACGTGTTAATCCCGATTCGCTTATCGTTAAAAACGGCTTTATCGAAAAATCGCTTGAAAATGCAAACGTAGGTGATTCGTTCCAGTTCATCCGTGTGGGATATTTCAGAAAAGACGAGGATTCCACGGACGAAATGCCCGTTTATAACAGAATCGTCGGTCTTCGTGACAGTTGGGCAAAGGCAAATAAATAATTTTTCACAGTTATACATTATTTGTATTTTTTTAATGTTTTAAGAGTATTGACATTGAATTGATAATATGTTAATATATTCGTATGATAATGCTATTTTATTAAAAAAAGAAATTAAGTGAGGGTTTTATGAAAAACAAAATTTTGTTTAGAGCATGCTCAATCGTTATTATGATTGCAATTTTCGCTTCATGCTTGTCAATGATCGGTTTTGCAAGAGCTGATATGAAGATGTCTGTTCAGGCGGCTTCTGCTGAAGTTGACACCAAAAACGGCGGCACAGTTGACGTTCCCGTAAACGTTTCGGGAAATGTAGGCTTTATCAGCGCAATTTTTAAGGTTGCATACAACAGTACCTATTTTACTCTTGATAAAGTTACTGTCGGCAAAGACTTTTCTAAAATGACTAACGCTTCACAGGAAATCAGCACAGCCAAGCCTGCGGCTAACCCCTATACCGTTTCTCTTGAGGGCGACACGCTTGATGCTGATATTACCGCAAACAGTACACTTGTTACTTTGACATTCAAGATTAAAGCGGGTACTCCCGAAGGTAAGTATGACGTTACGATCAGCGATGCTGAATTTGTAAATTACGGATTAAAAACCGTTTCCGTTGCTACCGAGAATAACGTAGTTACCACTACCGAAGCATTTACAATGTCATTCCCCGACGTTACAGATGAAACTGCTTGGTACTATGCTCCTATCGCTTATGCCGTTAAGAACAACATTTTCAGCGGATATGCAAGCGGTCCTTACAAGGGATATTTCGGACTTTCCGATAACATTCAGCGTCAGGACTTTATGGTAACATTGGCAAAATATTCTAAGGAAGATTATAACGCTTTTGCAGGCGGCGGAAAATTCTCCGATGTTGACCCCGCCGGATACTATGCAGGCGCTGTAAACTGGGGAGTTTCAAAGAGCATCGTTTCCGGCTATCAGAACGGCACGTTCGGTGTAGGCGATAACGTAACGAGAGAACAGCTTGTACTTTTCTTCTACCGCTATGCTAAGTATAAGGGATATAACGTAAGCGTAACCACCAATGCTGCTTATTGGCAGAAGAAATATTCTGATTTCAATACTGTAAGTGACTGGGCTCAGGATGCAGTTATCTGGGCATTGGAAAAAGGAGTTATCAGCGGAAAGCAGGGCTTGTACGTTGATCCGCAGGGTAATGCAGAACGCTGCCAGGTCGCAGTTATCTTCTACAACATTGACTCAAAGGGAATTTTCAAAATGCCCGTTTGATAAAACAGCATAACATATAAATCCGAGATGAAAATCTCGGATTTTGCTTTTTTGTGAAAAAACGGGTTAAAAGAAGTTCTTGTTTTGCTTTACCGAAAAAATTGTATATAATTTCAGCAAAAATATAATTTTTCGGTAATCAAATACATATTTATATAAGTTTTACTGAATTTTTTTGCAAAAAAATGCTTGACACAAAACAGCATAGGCAATATAATTAAGAAAAATTGAATCGCTTGGATAGAGGCGCAATGCTCAATAGTATCAAAAGTGATGCAGGAAAGTGCATTTTTGAGAAAGGGCGCATTGCCGAAGGGATGCGACAAAACCTGAAAGTTCGCATTGACCTGGGCCGTTGGGAAATACTTAACGGACTGTCACATAATTCTTTGTGAAGCGCTATCGTTATAAAACCGCAAATTCGTTTAACGGATTTTCGGATTTTGTAATTTCAGAACCGCTTGACAAAGCGGTTCTTTTTTTAATTTATTTGAAAGGTGGAAAACCGATGAAAAGATTTAGAAAGCTTTTGGCAATCGCAATTTTGATCGTTACCTGTATTACTGTTTATACAGTTACGCTCAGCGTTGCCGCACAAAGCGAAGACGAACCTGCAGACGTTGCAGGCGTAACCGCAGTAAGCGCAGAAGCGGTTGAAGATGAGGCAGATTACACTGATTACGACACTGCCGCAGAATATCTTGACGCTTACACAACAAACAGTAACGAAGATGAGAATTTTGAAGAAAATTCCAAAGTTGCACTTGAAACCGTGAGAGAAGAAATTCCGTTGTATGCAACATTCTGGGCACTTGTTCCTCCGGTAGTTGCTATCGTGCTTGCACTTATTACAAAGGAAGTTTATTCTTCGCTTTTCGTAGGTATTGTTATCGGCGGACTTCTTTCCGCTAACTTCAACGTAACAAGAACCGTTGATAATGTTGTTTCAAGCGGATTTATCAGCGCTGTTGAAGGCACTGCCGGTATCTTCATTTTCCTTGTTATCTTAGGCGCATTAGTTGTTCTGTTCAACAAATCCGGCGGTTCTGCTGCATTCGGACGTTGGGCAACAAAGAGAATTCATTCCAAAGTAGGCGCATCACTTGCGACATTTGCTTTAGGCGTTTTGATTTTCATTGACGTCTATTTCAACTGCCTGTCAGTTGGCTCGATTATGCGTCCCGTAACAGACCGTCAGAACATCTCACGAGCAAAGCTTGCATACCTTATTGATGCTACCGCTGCTCCCGTTTGTATGATTGCACCCATTTCTTCATGGGCAGCCGCAGTTGCTTCGTACGCAGAAGAAGGTCAGGGCCTTGCATTGTTCATCAAAGCAATTCCTTACAACTTCTATTCACTCTTGACTTTCGTATTCATTATCGGTCTTACTCTTTTGAACTTTGATTACGGCCCGATGAAGCTTCACGAAGCTAACGCCGCTAAGGGCGACTTGTTCACATCCGGTCAGGACAACATTCAGCAAGAAGAAAAGGTTGAATCCAATCCCAAAGGAAAGGTTATCGACCTTATACTTCCCATTCTTGTTCTTATCGGAATTTGCGTTGCAGCACTTGTTTACGTTGGTAACGGAAACAGTTTCGCAGATATGGATTTTATTCAGGCATTCTCGGATACCGACGCTACCGTAGGTCTTCCTTGGGGTGCACTTATCGCACTTATCGTTGCTATCATTTACTACATCTGCCGCCGCATTATCAACTTTAAGGAAGCTATGGAAAGCATTCCTGCCGGCTTTAAGGCAATGGTTTCCGCTATCCTTATTCTTACAATGGCAACGGCTCTTAAGAATATGACTTCACTTTTAGGCGCAAAGGTATTTGTTGCTCAGCTTATGTCAAATGCCGCCGCAGGACTTGCTTCATTGCTTCCTGCAATTATCTTCATCGTTGCTTGCGTGCTTGCTTTTGCAACGGGAACATCTTGGGGTACATTCGGTATTCTTATTCCCATTGTTACCGCCATCTTTGCTTCACCCGACCAGGCAGAACTTCTTACCATCGGTATGTCGGCTTGCCTTGCAGGTGCTGTTTGCGGTGACCACTGCTCACCCATTTCGGATACGACCATTATGTCTTCCGCAGGTGCACAGTGCAATCACATCAATCACGTTTCGACTCAGTTGCCCTATGCAATTACGGTTGCAGCAGTTTCATTCGTAAACTTCATTATTGCACCGTTCATTCACAACTGGGTAATATCACTTGCTATCGGCGTTGTAATGATGGTTGCTGTATTGTTTGCAATCAAATTCGTTACAAAGAGCAAGAAAAACTGATATAAGCAAATAATAAAAGGCTTATCTGCATTCTTATGTTTGCGGATAAGCTTTTTTAATTCTTGCAGAGTCAAAACGGAGGAGAAAATGTTCAGACCAATAAGAAGAAAGAAAAACGAAATAAGCATAGAACAGTCAAAAGCATTGCTTGCGTCCGAACGCAGGGGAATACTTGCACTGAACGGCGACGACGGATATCCCTACGGAATTCCCATAAATTATCTGTATTGCGAAAACGAAAACAAAATTTATTTTCACGGCGCACGGGCAGGATATAAGGTAGATTTGTTAAAGAAAAACGATAAAATTTGCTTTACCGTTTACGGAAATGAAACTTTTGGGGAAGAAAAATGGGCACCGTACGTCCAAAGTGTTGTGGTGTTCGGAAGATGCAGATTCGTTGAGGACCAAAGCAGGGCAATCGAACTTGTACGAAACCTTGCAAAGAAGTATTATACTGATGACGGGTTAATTGAAGAAGAAATTCTTTCTGCCGGAAAAGCGGTGCAGATGTTTGAAATAGAAATCGAACATTTCAGCGGAAAGCAGGTTCAGGAAAGATGAAAAAATCCGATGAAAGGGAGCTTTAAGTCTTTCATCGGATTTTGTTTTATTTATAAATGATTTCAAGAACGGTATATTTTCCTATCGACTTGGGAAGCTCAATATTTTCGTAGGTTTTCTTTTCGTTGATAACCTTGCAGGAAATAACGTTTTCCACATTGATGTCAAGCCGCTTTGATTTGCCGGAGCAGTTTGCAATCACGATGCACTTGTCGTTCTTGCCCTTTGCGGCAACGGCATAAACGTTTTTATCGGAAACGGTAACATCAAGCTGATTTTTGCGCTTGTAAAGTTCGTTAAACGCCTTGAAGCCGTAATAAAGCTTAAACGGCTCTCTTGTAAGGGGATTGAACAGTCCGCCGTACACACTCGGTCCTATTCTTGCATCGTAGAACATTGTGGAATCAAGAGGGGTGTTTTGAGCGGCAAGGAGAATACCGGTGTTCATTGCGGCGTGTTCCGCAGTGCCTCTTTTTCCGGGAATACAGTGCCACTCGTTCATTGTGGTTTCCGTATTTGTGAAGCCCTCCTCGTCTAAGCGCTTTCTTGCGTAGTTTGCACAAATTTCAACTTCCTTGGGGCCGTTGTAGTTATGCCACGAAAAGAAATCAAGGGGACAGTTGTTTTCCTTGCACATAGTAAGGAATTTATTGAAAAATTCGGTGTAATAAACTAAATCGTCGTAGTAGGGGTGACTTCCGTCGTTTTTGGTGTAAAGGGAATAAAATCCGCAGCTTGCATAGCCGCCGATTTTGAGCTCGGGGAATTTCTCTTTCAAATATTTTGAGGAAACCTTGTAGAGTTCAAAATAGTCGTTCATATCACCGCTCCACATTTGGTTTGCGGCAGGGTCTTTGAAGTTTTCGGGTTCGTTCCAAATTTCCCAATAGCGAATGTTAAAGTGAAATCCGTTTGCCCAACCGTAGTTGTAGTGCTTGATTATGCCCTCGCAGATTTTCGACCATTTAAGGCTATCACTTGGGGGATCACGGAAATACGATTTTATTTTGTGATAGTTTTCAATTGTAACGCCCAAACGGTAGAAGGGTTCAACACCGTAAGAGTCAAGTGCTTTAAGCAATTCGTCGGTAAAGGCGAAATCGTAGGAAGCAGGGTCTTCCGGGTCGGCATTGAAATCACGGAAAATGTAGGGAATATCCACTATTCCGTTGAAATAGTGTGCCAAATCGTGAAGCCGTGAAAAGGGAATTCCCGCATCTTTAAGATACTGAAAACAGGAAAAATTCATTCCGTAAAACGGAGGCATACCTACGCCGTGCATAGGCTTGATTTTGCCGATTTTTTTGTCGGAAACAACAATTTTTGCCATATTACGTTCTCCTTAAATATAATTTGAAATTGAATTCATATTTTTTGTTTGCGGTTTGCTCACTGTGAATATCGTTTACTATTTCACTGATAGCATCGTCGCTTTCAAGACCAACGGTGGTAAGTCCCTCACAAAAGAATTCCGCTGACGGAATATTGTTTATTCCCACCACCGAAACGTCCTCAGGAACTCTTATTCCGTGCTTTCTGAAATGGTGGATAAGTCCGAATGCAATGGAGTCGTAGGAACAGAGTATTCCGTCGGGAAGTTCGTCAAGACCCATAAAATATTCGGCACTGTCAACGCCTGCCTGCTCAAAACGGAAATGACTGTTGAAGGTGCTGTACGGGGACGTTCCCTTTTGACTGAAATATTCTCTGAAATAATCTTCCTTGGTGCAGGTCAAATCTTCACTTGCGAAACTTATTCGTTTTTTGCCGATAGATTCAAGATATTCTGCACCGATGAATACGGATTTTTTAACATTGGTGATTATTGTTCCGCTTCCCTGATGCGAGGAAAACGAAATAATGGGGGTATTGAATTTAATCAAATCGCCGTCAACGTCATCAAGACAGATTATTGCGTCGCAGGAGGGGTCGTTGATACAGTTGATAATAATTTCACGTTTTAGCGAATTGTCGAAATCGTGATTGTAAACTATCGCCTTAGAACCTTTTTCACAGATAAGACGGTTGAACGACGAACAGATGTTCGAGTAATAGGGACTTATTATTTCGGGTGAAATAATAGCGATTTTCAGTTCGCCCTGACGGCGGTTTTCCTTTTTTGTGCGCTTCTTTTTTTGAAAATAGCCGGATTCCTCCGCAATGCGAAGAATTTCTTTTCTTGTTTCCTCTGAAATATCGAAAGTGTTGTTCAGCGCTCTTGAAACGGTGGAAACAGAAACGTGCGCTTCCTTTGCTATCTTTTCTAATGTCATTTTTTATCCCTCTTGGAGATAACCGTTGAAACGAAAATAATGCACACAACGGTCAGAATTACGGACAATATCGAAAGCAGTTGCTGTGCGTACATGGGAATACCGAATACACGGTTGCCCGCTGCCTGAACGGCACTTATAATTCCGCTGAAACCGAGGGAACCCAAGAATCCGATAAGACCTGCGGTTGCCTGCGAAATTGCAAGGGAATCGGCTCTTTTTTCGTGAGGAACGTAGGAGAAAATCAAATTGATAAGTGCCGAATTGATTCCGCCAAGTGCAATGGAGTGGAATATGTAATAAAGTGCAAAGCAAATGATGCCCGTTTTCGGCGTTGCAAAAATAATTGAGCCGAATGCGAAAATGGCGAATATGAAGCACCGTTGTATCATAGCGGCAAAGCCTTTTTTATCCGCATAATTTCCCCATACGGGCGAAACGAAGATACGAACGATGCTGCCTATTGACGAAAGATACATTGAGGTAGCAACGGAAAATCCAAGGTCATTTTTCTGGAAAGTTCCGTAAAATGAAACGGTTGAGGAGTTTGCTATATGCCAAATGGAAAACAGAATGGCAATGAGCAAAACGTCTTTATTCTTAAAGGTGGAAACGATTTCACCGAAAAGAGATTTCTTCTTGGAAGATGCTTCACGTTCTTCGGGTTCAACGCAAATAAGCATTGAAACGGTATGCAGAACGGAAATAACGAAAATGGAAACACCGCATATTATGAAAGCGGTTTTAAGGTCGCCTGCCGCCTTGTATTTATCAATGATATTTCCCATAACGATGGGGAATACGATTCCGGCAATAAGGGATACCATTTCTTTGAATGCGGTGAATTTGCCGCGGTTTCTGTCTTCAACCACGGACATGAGCCACGCAATCTTTTTTGGGTGCGTTACATTATATATAAAGTACGCAAGAAAAATGCAGAGCGTGAAAACGATGGGCTTTGCCGCAGACGGAATAGGTGTGAACGGAATAACGTATAACATCATAAAGAGAAACTGATTAAGAATACTCATTACGACAACGAATTTCTTCATCCGTCCTCTTCTTATGAATATGGAGAAAAGCTGAAATAAACATCCGAGGGTGGATATGGAAGCAATGATTCCCGTTTGAGCATCGTTTATTCCGATACTGCCGGTCAAGGTTGCCAAAAAGGTGCTTTGACAAAGTAATGCGATAAGGTATTCAAGTGTTGCTTCTGCGATGTATGCTCCTCGGCTTACCTTGTATTTTGCGGTGTTCATAATATTTGTGTTTTCCATTTTTTTTGCCTCTGTACGTGATTTTGATTGTATTTTTGAACCATTCCTTATTATAATACATGCCATATTATAAGTCAATCATATAGACCTAATCAAAAAATTTATTTTTTTTTATAAAAAAATGCTTGACAGTTATATGGATATGTTGTATTATATGCCCATAAGAAATCACTTTAGCACATTAAAGTGATAAATTAGAAAAGAGGAAAAGTTATGAAAAAGTTTTTAGTTTTGCTTGTTGCAGGTGTTATGGCTTGCACGATGTTCGCAGGATGCGGAGAGAAAAAGACAGAGGCTGCTGATTCCGATTATATTAAGGAAAGAGGCAAGCTTGTTGTAGGTGTTACCGATTTCGAACCCATGGATTATCAGAAGGACGGCAAGTGGGTAGGCTTTGATGCTGATATGGCTGCCGCTTTTGCAAAGAGCCTCGGTGTTGAAGTTGAATTTGTTGAAATCGACTGGGACAACAAAGTATTTGAACTTAACAACAAGAACATTGACTGCGTTTGGAACGGTATGACACTCGGCGACGAAGTTATGGCTGCTATGGAATGTTCAAACGCTTATTGCGACAACGCACAGGTAGTTGTTGTAAAGAAAGACAAGGCAGATGCAATTAAAGCCGCTGCAGATTGCGCATCATTTAAGTTTGCCGTTGAAGCAGGCTCAGCAGGTGAAGACCAGTGCAAAGAAAACAATTTTGAATATGTTACCGTAACCGCTCAGGCTGATGCTCTTACTGAAGTTAAATCCGGTACAAGCGATGCAGCAGTTATCGACTCCTTGATGGCTGCGGCAATGGTTGGCGAAGGCACCGGCTATGCAGACCTTGCTTACACAGTTGCACTTAACAGCGAACAGTACGGTGTTGGCTTCAGAAAAGGTTCTGACCTTGCTAAAAAGCTTAACGAATTCTTCGTTGCTTCCTACAAGGACGGCTCAATGGTAAAATGCGCTGAAGAATACGGCGTTCAGGCTGCACTTATCGAACAGAAATAATTTACAAAGTCAACAATTAACATTACAGGGAGCGGTTATATGCCGTTCTCTGTTTTGTGCGTATATAAGGGAATGTTTATGGAACAAGTTTTAACTGTATTACAAGCACTGAACGAAGGCTTTCTTGCAACGCTCAAACTGTTCGGAATAACGCTTGTGGGTGCAATTCCGTTGGGACTAATAATTGCACTCGGCTCAATATCAAATTTCAAACCGCTGAGATACGTTACAAGAGTTTTCGTATGGATTATAAGAGGAACACCGCTGATGCTTCAGCTTATCATCATATTCTATGGCCCCGGAATGCTTAACAATGCCATAATTGCGGCGTCCGGCACCGATTTGGGACTCGGATGGGGCGGAAGCGATGCAAGCAGATTTTGGGCTTCGGCAGTGGCGTTTATTATTAACTATGCCTGCTATTTCTCGGAAATATACCGCGGCGGAATAGAAAGTATTCCGAAAGGACAGTGGGAAGCGGGACAGGTACTGGGACTCACCAAAGCGACTATTTTCTTCCGTATTGTGCTTAAACAGGTAGTAAAAAGGGTAATTCCGCCTATGAGCAACGAAATAATTACTCTTGTAAAGGACACGTCACTTGCAAGAATTATTTCCATGCAGGAACTTATACACGCAGGATATTCGTTCTTAAAGGGAAGCCACGGCATTTCGGGACTTATGTGGCCCTTGTTCGCAACGGGTGCATATTACCTGCTGTTCAGCGGAATTCTGACGATACTGTTCAACAAACTCGAAAAGAAATTAAGTTATTTCTCCTGAGGTGATACTGTGGCTATTCTTGAAGTTAAAAATCTTAAAAAGAGCTTCGGAAAAATAGAGGTTCTTAAAAATATCAGCTTTTCTCTTGAAAAGGGAGAGGTGCTTTCCATTATCGGCTCGTCGGGAAGCGGAAAGACTACGCTTTTGCGTTGCCTTAACTTCCTTGAATTTGCGGAAGAAGGTATAATTTCCGTAAAAGGGCAGACAATTTATAACGGTATCGAAAAAAATAATATGAAGGAAAACGTGCTTCGTGAAAACAGACTTCATTTCGGACTTGTGTTTCAGCAGTTTAACCTTTTCCCTCAGTACACGGTTATGGATAATATAATGCTTGCACCCAAATTGCTTAAAAGAGGTTCGGACGACGAAATACGTCAAAAGGCACTTGCACTTGTGGAACGTGTGGGACTTACCGAACGCAAAGATGCTTATCCCTGCACGCTTTCGGGCGGTCAGCAGCAGCGTGTGGCGATTGCACGTGCTTTGGCACTTAATCCCGACATTCTTTGCTTTGACGAACCTACAAGCGCTCTTGACCCCGAACTTACCGGCGAAGTGCTTAAGGTTATAAGAGGACTTAAAAGTTCCGATTCCACAATGATTGTGGTAACTCACGAAATGCAATTCGCAAAAGAGGTTTCCGACAAGGTCATTTTCATGGCAGACGGAAAAATCGAGGAATTCGGTACTCCAACCGAAGTGTTCGACAATCCGCAAAGCGAACGGCTTAAAGCATTTTTGTCAAATTCCTTATAACCGTTTGACAAAAGTCGGACAAAACGAGTATAATACTGTATTATATGTTTGGAGGTTAAATTATGAAAACCGATATAGTAAAAGATATATTCGGCTCTATGGAAGAAAAGCACGTTAAAATCGCAGGATGGGTGCGTACCATAAGAGCTTCCAAGGATTTTGGTTTTATTGAACTCAATGACGGTACTACACAGAAAAATATTCAGATAGTTTTTGATAAATCTCTTGATAATTTTGACGTGGTGGAAAAACAAAACGTTTCCGCATGCCTTATTATTGAAGGCGACGTAGTTCTTACGCCGGATGCCCGTCAGCCCCTTGAAATCAGAGCAACGAACATTATCGTTCACGGCGAAAGCACACCCGACTTCCCCATTCAAAAGAAGAAACATTCATTTGAATATCTCCGTTCGGTGGCACATCTTCGTCCGAGAACAAATACTTTCACGGCTGTGTTCCGTGTTCGCTCCGTTTTGACCTTTGCAATTCATCAGTTCTTGCAGGAAAACGGCTTCGTATATGTTGCAACACCCTGCGTTACCACAAGTGACTGCGAGGGCGCAGGCGAAGTGTTCCGCATTTCCACTATGGACGTTGACAATCCGCCGAGAAAAGAAGACGGCTCAGTTGACTGGTCAAAGGATTTCTTCGGCAAGCAGGCATTTATGACAGTTAGCGGTCAGCTTAACGTTGAACCCTTTTGCTGGGGCTTCAGAAAAGTTTATACTTTCGGTCCTTGCTTCAGAGCAGAAAACAGCAATACTCCCCGTCACGCCGCTGAGTTCTGGCAGGTTGAACCCGAAATGGCTTTTGCCGACCTTAACGACTTGATGGATACTATCGAGGCACTTTCCAAATACGTTATCAAGTATGTGCTTGAACATTGCCCCGATGAACTTGAATTTTTCGATAAGTTTATGGAAAAAGGTCTTATCGAAAAACTTCATCATACTGTTGAAAGCGACTTTGCACGTGTTCCCTACCGTGAAGCACTTAAAATCCTCAACGAAAGCGGTGTTGATTTCGACATTCCCGCAGAATGGGGAACAGGTATTCAGACCGAACACGAAAAATATCTTGCCGACGTGGTTTATAAGCGCCCCGTATTCGTTACGGACTATCCGAAGGAGTGCAAAAGCTTCTATATGCGCCTGAACGACGACAACGAAACCGTTGCCGCAACCGACCTTCTTTTCCCCGGCTTGGGCGAAATCGTAGGTTCTTCACAGCGTGAAGAAAGATATGACGTTTTAATGAAACGTGTAAACGAACTCGGACTTAACCCCGAAGATTATTCATGGTATCTTGACCTTCGCAAGTACGGTTCCTGCCAACATTCGGGATTCGGTATGGGCGTTGAAAGAATGATGCGTTACATTACCGGCATGGAAAATATCCGTGACGTAATTCCTTATCCCAGAACACCCAATTCAGCAGAATTCTAAAAAATATATGAGAGCGATTGATTTCTTAATCGCTCTTTTTTATAAATAAGAGGAAAAATATGCGACTTATATTTATTCGCCACGGCGAACCGAATTATCAACTTGACTGCTTGACCGAAACGGGAAAATTACAGGCGCAGGCGGCGGCAGAAAGATTGAAAGAAGAAAATATTGATGTGATTTATGCTTCTACCATGGGCAGAGCAACCGAAACCGCAAGTTATACCGCAAAACTTCTTGATAAAGAAATAATTCCCGTAGATTTTATCCGTGAAGCAAGGTGTATTAACAGGGAAGCAAAGGACACCAAATATGTGGGAAATATAGAAAACATCTCACATACCGTTATATCGGAAAACGGAGATATTTTTGATGAAAACTGGCTTGACACCGTGCCTTATGAGCAAACGCTTTTGCTTCAAAGCGCGCCGATTGTGTTAAACGGCATAGATGACTTTTTGCTTGAATTAGGCTATAAGCACGAGGGAAAATACTTTCGTTGCATAAAGGAAAACGACGATACCGTGGCGGTATTCTGCCATGCTAACTCATCACGAATCGCAATTTCAAGAATATTCGGAGTTCCGTTCCCGTTTGTTGCGGCAACGGCAGAACCGCAATTTACCGCAATATCGGTGCTTGATTTCTACAATAATTCGGGCGAACTGTTTTTGCCGAAAATTGAAATCTTTAACGATTCAAGACATATTAAGAATATTGAGAACACTTGACCAAGTGTTCTTTTTTTATAAAAAGAGCAATATTTGTCTAAAAAATATATATATTCGTCTTGAAATGACGGGAAAAAGGTATTATACTATACATATAAAGTTTTGGAGGATTTTCTATGAAATACGGATTACAACTTTATTCGCTTCGTGACGATACAAAAATCGACCATTTGGGAACGCTCAAAAAGGTTGCCGAAATGGGATATGAAAACGTTGAATTTGCCGGCTACTACGGTATGAACGGCAAGGAAATGAAAGACTATCTTGATTCCTTGGGGATGAAAGCAATTTCTTCGCATTTGGGATATAATTGCTTCACCGACCACTTTAAGGAAGAAGTAGAATTCAACCACGCAGTGGGAAACGATACTATCGTGCTTGCCTATTACGGAATAAAAACGATTGAGGATGCAAAAAGGTCCGTTGACGAAATTGGAAAAATGGCAGATGCGTTTATAAAAGAGGGATTTAAGTTCGGCTATCACAATCACGCATTTGAATTTGCTCCGCTTGACGATAACGGCACTTGCGGAATGGATTACATTCGCACCATTCAAAACGTAAAACTTCAGCCTGACGTTTTCTGGGTGAAGACGGCAGGACTTGACCCCGTAAAATTTATTAAAGAAAACGCAGGAAAAATTCTTGCGGTTCACATGAAAGAATACGGCACTGACGGATTTAACGTTGAATTCGGCAACGGTGTTCTTCCGTGGAAAGAAATTGTGGCAGAAGCAGAAAAAGCAGGTGCAACAATGGGCATTATCGAGCAGGAACAGTATACCTGCCCGCCTATTGAAAGCGTAAAAATCTGTGCTGAAAATCTTAAAAAAATATTTGGATAATAAAGGAGAATTATTATGAAATTAGGTGTTTTAACAGTTCCGCTTTACGACAGAAGTTTTGAAGAGGCTCTTAAATGGCTCAGCGAAAGAAACGTGCATACTCTTGAAGTAGGCAACGGCGGTTTCCCCGGAAACGACCACATCAATCCCGTTGATTATCTCGGCAAGCCCGAAAAAATTCAGGAATTAAAAGATTTGCTTAAAAAGTACGATATGACCATTGCCGCACTTTCCTGCCACGGAAACTGCGTTCATCCCGACAAGGAAATTGCCGCAAAATTCCAGAACGATTTTGAAAAAACCGTTCTTATGGCTGAACAACTCGGTGTTGATACTATCGTAACGTTCTCCGGCTGCCCCGGCGGTTCAAAGGATGACAAGACTCCCAACTGGGTAACCTGCTCATGGCCCGAAGATTATACAAAAATCCTCGACTATCAGTGGAATGAAGTGCTTATTCCTTATTGGAAAGAAGCAGTTAAATATGCAAATGCTCACGGCGTAAAGAAAATCGCTCTTGAAATGCACCCCGGCTTCTGCGTATATAACACAACGTCACTTCTTCGTCTTCGTGAAGCAGTCGGCGACACTATCGGCGCAAACTTCGACCCCAGCCATCTTCTTTGGCAGGGAATGGACCCTGCAGAAGCAGTTCGTTTCCTCGGCAAGGCAATTTACCACGTTCACGCAAAAGACACTGTTCTTGATGAAGCAAATATTCAGAAAATGGGTGTTCTTTCCACAGGCCATTATTCCGACGTATTGAACCGTCCTTGGACTTTCAGAACAGTCGGCTACGGCACAGACGATGCAGTTTGGAAGAAGTTCATCAGTATGCTTCGTATGGTTGGCTATGACGGAGTTCTTTCTATCGAACACGAGGATATGTTTATGTCCGTTGAAGAAGGTCTTGAAAAAGCAATTACTTTCTTGCAGGAAATTATGCCTACTGAGCCTATGGGCGAAATGTGGTGGGCATAAGTCCGTTGCATAAATTGTTATGCTAAATAAAAAATCGGCATTTTCACAATGCCGATTTTTTTATCTGAACTACTTTTTTTATCTAAATCAAATTTCGGAGTTTATTTCTTCTTCTTTTTTTTTGCCACAGCAACGGCAACACCGCAACCTGCAACTGCTGCTGCGCCTGCACCCGCTACAACGGGAACAACGGGGAAGTTGCCCTTTGTTTCCTTTTCGGCAACGACTTCCGGGGTAACCTCGGGTGCTTCGGTAACTTCCGGTGCATCAAGTACTTTCTTTATTTCTTCCGCAACGTACTTTGCCGCCATATCGTGACCAACTTCTTCAAGATGTAAGCCGTCTGCGGTGGGACAATCGTTCAAAGCGGTGCTTTCAATCAAATAAAGTTTACTGTCGCTTGATTTTGCAATGTTTACCGCATTGTGAACAGCATCTTTCATACGCTCATGGGTGGGTACCATTGCAAAAATAATTGTATCGGGATAGCATTCTCTTAACTTTTGATAGAACGAAATTGCAGTGGTGGTGTAAAGCGCATCCGGAACCTTGTGATTACTGTCGTTTGCACCCAAGTTGATAACAATTATGTCGGGCACGTAAAGCGATGTGTCCCAATTATCGTAGACCTGCTTTGCATTATCCGAACTGTATTCTTCTTTGTAAAAATATCTGCTTATCATTCCGATAGTATCGGGATTGCCGTAACCGGGTGTCATGGTAATTCCGCCGAATGCAACGATATTGCGTTCAAAACCGAGAATGTCCGCCGTCTTCGTACCGTAGGAAATAACCGAACTGTTCACACCGGATTTAACGTAGCCTTCAAGAATGGAGTCACCGATAAATTCAATTGTTTTGTTATTATCGGGTTTCAAGAATTCGCCGTCGCAGATAAATCCCGCAACGGTGGGGTGTGAATTTTGCGACGGAGCATAAATCCTAACGGTATGCTCGCCGGCTTCAAGATTTTCTACAAATTGCTTTGAGGACAGGGGAATAAAAGACTTTTCACCGCCGTCGACGGAAACATAAACGTTTCCGTAGCAGCCCTTTGCACAGCGAAGAGTTGTTCCCGAAAATTTTACGACGATTTCGCCTTCAAAATAGCCGACCTTTGCGCCTTTGTCATTTTCAACCCAACGGCCTACATAGCGAATGTTTTCGTTATCCGCAGATATTTCCGTTTCGCTTTGGGCGGAAACGCAAATGGGAAAACACAAAATAAACGCAACTAATAAAACAAGTATTTTCAACATTGCTTGATTCCTTTCATAACATCATATATTTTTTCAGCCATACGGAAAAATCCCAAATCGGAGGGATGAACACCGTCTATTGTGCAATCGGTGTTATTCTTTCCGTCAAAGAGCGTTTCACCTGAAATAAAGTAAATGTTCTTATCGCCCCGCTTCACAAATTCGTTGTATGCGTCTTCAACCACACCGTGGCGCCACGTTCTGAAGGGATGGTCGTAAATTGACGGATGCGAAAGCATTATTATGGGGATATCGGGGTGCTTGTCACGGATAACTTCCGTGAACGGAAGCAGAGTTTTTACTAAATGCTCCTTGGTGGGCGCATTGAAATCGTAATCGGAAACATACATTGACATATCAAGGTTGGCAATGTATTCGGCAACGGGAATTTCGCCTCTGCCGTTACCCGAAAAGCCTAAATTAAGGTAGTCTATGTTGTTCCTTCTTGCAATAATGTTTTGATAGCACATTCCGGGACGTGAAGCACATCCGCCCTGGGTGATGGAAGAACCGTAATATACAATTTTTTTGCCCGGCTCATAGGAATTTCCGGCAAATAAGGTGCAACCTTTTTTTATTCCGATTTTTACATATTTTACACCGTTATACAGGGGAAAATTAAGCGTATAATTCATCAACTTGTCGGCAACATAGAACGGAAGTTCGTGAACAAGCGCTTCACCCTTTACCGGCGCACTGTTATTGTCCGGACGGTAGGAAAATGAAAAAATACTGTCATTTTCAAGGTCAGTGTAAAGGTCAAAGCCGGAGGCACCGGTAAGCGGCATGTTGGGATAAATACTGTCATACGTTAATTCCGCATATAACTTTATAAACGGCGAATCAGTGGAAAATCTGTAACGGATACCTGCGGTGCATACGGCTAACCATTCAAGACGTTCGTTGATTGTTCTTGCAAAATCCGTATCAAAACGCAGATATCTTTCCTTGTCAAAGCAACCGTAAAGGTCACCCTGCGATGAGAGAACGTCGTACCATTCTACATTTTCGTCCTCTTTTTCCACGGCGGCAAAATTTTTGTCAATATCTTTAATATCCATTTGCTTATATCCTTTCGTTAAACGGGAGATTATGTAATATTTTAACAAAATCAAAATGAGATGTCAATACAGATATAAATACAGATATAAATACAAGCCACACTAATATACTCAATATTCAATGTTGACATTTCTTTTTCATTTATGGTAAAATAGTTGGGAACGTAACAATATAAATCCGAGTCCGCTTGAATTTGCACTGTTACGTTAAACGGAGGTTGATATATGAAAAGATTTTTTTCATTTCTGCTTATAACGGCGCTTGCTTTCGGCATGCTCGGAACCGTGTCGTTTGCGGCGGGCGAAAACATCATTCCGGAAAAAGAAAGCACTATGGCGCCGGATAGCGCATGGGGGACAAAATTCGGTGGCGAACTGTTTTTCAGCGCTGTTGCACTTCGCGGCGATTCAAATAACAAGGTGCTTCACTTTACAAGAAAAAACGGAAGCAGCAAAAGTTGGTATTCGCCAACGCTTAATATTGCCGAATATCTTAAAAAAGATACGGCGGCAAACGGCGACGGAACATATAAAATCGAATTCGATTTTTGCATTACGGACGAAAACGGGGATGACGTAAATATCGGGTGCAAGTTCAGGGCGGATTCCGAGGCGTCGTTTGCAAAGGAAGCATCGGGAGATAAATCGGAATACCGTGGCGATGCGGGACGTATTGAGGTCAGCGGGGCAGACGGAAAATGGCATCATTTCGCCAACAGTTTTTCCTGCGAAAAAAATGATTTTAACAGTATGAAATCATTGCTTTTCTGCTTTGACGCATTTAAGGACACCACAACCGAGGTTTATCTTGACAATTTTTCAATAGTTCGCACGGGCAGCGAAAAGGTGACGGTTGAAAGAGGCACCGTTACCGAAATAGAGGGCGCTAAAATAGAAAGCCCGAAGGTAATTAAGCCGAGACCTCCGCAGAAATTTGAAGAAGATACTTCAAACTTGATTTCCGTTGCCGATTCCGAATTTGAAGTAAGTGATGTTTCAAAGACTACGTGGACCAAAATGGGTTCTGCGGCAATAAAAATCGACGGCGAGGGACTTGAAGGCAAATGCTTATTTTCTTCAAATATTGCAAACAGTTGGTCATCACCAATGCTTGAAATTTCCCGCTATGTTGAATCCGCAGGAACATATTCATTCGGTATGATGATAAAATTCGATATCGAGGACGACAATAAGCACGATATTTCATTGATGATAAGAGGTAACGAAGCAAATTCGTTTATAACTCAGCACGGCGGAAATTTGTACAGTGATGCAACAAAATTCAAAATTCAAAGCGGAATATGGAACTTTATTTGCATCGAATTCACCGTTACCGAGGACGACCTTCAGGCAATAAATAAGAAAACACAGTGGAACATCGCACTGAGTAATTTGCCCACCGGCATTAAATCAATAAAAATTGATAACGCCGAAATGATAATGGCGGGCAAGGATTCGCTTTCACAAAAGGGCTCCGACAAAATTGCTGAGGCAAACAAGGAAGCCAACAAGGAACTTGTAAACAGTCGGGCGGAAAACACTCAAAAGGTGGAATTTGACGAAAGTCTGTTCAATGCAATGAAAACAACTGCCGTAATAACCGTAATTATTGCGGCGGTGGTAATATTTATCAAAATAAGAAAGGCAAAAAAATGAAAAAACTTATAACTGCAATCGTAATACTTTCAATGATGCTTTCTACACTTTTTGTTGTCGTAAGCGCTGATGAAGAACAAACCACTGACCTTTTGTTCGCAGGAGCATTTGGCAACGATATGGTGCTTCAAAGAGATACCGAGGTAAATGTTTGGGGAACAAGCACAAAAATCGGAAAGACCGTAACCGTTTCCTTTAAGGGCAATACGGTTGAGGGAACTGTCGGCGAAGACGGAAAATGGAAGGTTCAACTTCCTAAAATGGAAAAAGACAAGAACGAAAACGACTTGGTTGCAACCTGCGACGGCGAAACCGTTACCCTTACGGGAATTTTAGTAGGCGACGTTTATCTTGTCGGCGGACAGTCCAATGCTGAAAAATCGCTCAGTGCCTGCGGTACACTGTATTCAAAGGAATACAAGCAGTCACTTATTGACAAAAATGAAAATATGGTTAGATATTTCACTCAGGGAAAGGCAGATGCTACCAATCATCCCGAAACTATGGAAACTCCGCAGGAGAACCCCATAAAGGGCAAAAAGTGGAAAAAAGAAACGTCAACATCTGCAAACTCTTTTTCTGCAATGGGATTTTTCTTCGCACACAAAGTAGCCACCGAACTTGACGTTCCCGTGGGAATGATTATGGTTTGCTCGGCAGGTTCACCCGTAAGCCAACTTATGAGCAAAGAAGCGTCGGAAGCAACGGGATACGACAGATTTGAAAATAACATTCCCGTTTCCGGAATGTACAATGCGCTGATGAATCCGTTTATCAATATGACGGTTAAGGCAATGCTTTATTATCAGGGCGAAAGCGAGCAGGGACTTGCTAAATCGGATTACGGCAAATATAATGTATATGTTAATGCGTATGTTGAAGATTTAAGAAGCAAAATGAATCAGCAATTGCCGTTCTTCTTTGTTCAGATTTCATCACACGACGGTCAGGGCTTAACAAGTTGGCCCAATATCGGACTTCAGAGAGCAGTACAGTTCGACGGACTTTCGGTAATTAAAAATTCGGGAATGATTGTTTCAATGGATCAGGGCTACCGTGCCGGAGAATCCGATTTCGCACATCCCAATTATAAGGAACCCGTAGGCAACCGTCTTGCGGACCTTGTACTTGCACGTCTTTTTAACGTGGGTGACGAAGAACAGGTAACTTCACCTATGCCCGATTATGCGTACAAGACCGATGAGGGAATCGTTATCCACTTCACGCACGTTGCAGGCGGACTTAAAAAGATCGGCAGTTTCGAAAAACTCACCGGCTTCAAAGCAGTTATCGCCGACGGTTCGTTCAGAGATGTAGACGCACAAATCATCAATGAAAATGAAGTTCTGCTTGATACCAAAGAAATCAGCGGAATCACTATCGGTGTAGGCTACGGCCTTGAAATTCTTGCATTCTCCGATTATGACGGCGATGCTAAATATATTGCAAACTTGGGCGGCGGAAACGATCTTCCTGCACCTACGTTCAAACTGACGAATATTCTTGATGAAAAACCGGGCGCTGCACCTGGCGAGAATACCGAAAATACAGACGTTACAACAGACGGCGCTGAAAACGGCACGGTTGCTAAAGCAAACAATTCAACAGTATATATTATTATAGGTGTTGTTGCCGCAGTAGTTATCGTTGCAGGCGTTGTTATTGCAGTAACAGCAGGCAAAAAGAAAAAAGAAAACAAATAATTAAAATACTTTAATAATTAAGAAGCGAAATCAACGGGGTTTCGCTTCTTTTCTTTTTGATATAAAAACCAAAAATGAATTTTCGTTTTTTCAAAAAAAATAATTGACAGAATTTATCAGGTGTTGTATAATCATCAAGGTTAGTGAAGTTTTAAGTCGGTACTGTGATGCCGGCAAGTTTCAAATAATAGAATTATTATGCTATTTTTGGGTCTTGCTGTGCGTTCAGCAAGACCCTTTTTGCTTCACAATATAAAAAATTACGGAGGAATATTTTATGAATCTTGTCTATGGTGTAAAAGACAAACCGAAATTCGGTCAGTTGATCGTTTTCGCATTCCAACAGTTGCTTGCAATTCTTGCTGCAACAATCGCAGTTCCGTCTATCGTCGGCAACGGTATGTCACAGTCGGCAGCACTTTTCGGTGCAGGTGTAGGAACACTCGTATATCTCCTTTTCACTAAATTTAAGAGCCCTGTTTTCCTTGGTTCTTCATTCGCTTTCTTAGGCTCAATGTTCGCCGCTTTCGGCGGTGCGGCAAGTGCAAGCATCGGCTATGCAGGTATCCTTCTCGGTGCTGTGTTCGCAGGTCTTGTTTACGTTGTAATCGCACTTATCGTTAAATTCGCAGGTGTTAACTGGATCAACAAACTTATGCCCGCAGTTGTTATCGGCCCCACAGTTTCCATCATCGGTTTGTCCCTTGCAGGAAATGCAGTAGGCGATCTTCAGGTCGGCAAAGTTCTTGATGCAAACGGCGCATCAACTGCAAGCGTTTACGTTTGCCTTATCTGCGGTCTTGTAACACTCTTCACAGTTGTTCTTTGCTCGGTATTCGGCAAAAAGATGACCAAACTTATCCCCTTCATCATCGGTATCATCGCAGGTTACGTTGTTGCTGCTGTATTCACCGTTATCGGAAATGCTACAAACAACGCAGCATTGATGGTTATCGACTTCTCAGTATTCAAGGATATGAAGGTTTTCGCAATTCCGGACTTCACATTCATCAAAGCATTTGAAGGCTTCAAGTCAATCAACGGCGAATATATCGCTACCGTTGCAGTTGCTTATATCCCCGTTGCATTCGTAGTATTCGCTGAACACATCGCAGACCACAAGAACCTTTCATCGGTTATCGGACAAGACCTTCTTACTGAACCCGGTCTTCACAGAACTCTTCTTGGTGACGGCGTAGGTTCAATGGCAGGTGCTTTCTTCGGCGGCTGCCCCAACACCACATACGGTGAATCGGTTGGTTGCGTTGCTATTACAGGAAACGCTTCAGTAGTAACAATTCTTACCACCGCTGTTATGGCTATCGTAATCTCATTCTTCGGACCTTTCGTAACATTCCTCGCTACCATTCCCAACTGCGTAATGGGCGGCGTTTGCATTACACTTTACGGCTTCATCGCTGTATCAGGTCTTAAGATGATTCAGAACGTAGACCTTGGCGACAACAAAAACCTCTTTGTAGTTGCAGTAATCCTCATCTGCGGTATCGGCGGACTTTCAGTATCGTTCGGAAAGGTAACCCTTACCTCAATCGCTTGCGCTCTTATCCTCGGAATTATCACAAACGTAGTTCTTTCAAAAGCAAAGAGCGACAAGGAATAAGATACGGGTTTTTACAGACAGATTCAACTCGCCGATTTTATCGGCGAGTTTTTTTGTCCTTGAAATCGGAATTGATTTTTGTTATAATAATTTCAGAGGTGCTGATAAATGATAAAAATTAAGACGGATGCAAAAATCGGCGAAGCGCTGATAAAAGAAATCAACCGATATATTGATGAAAACTATATAGGCGATGTTGCGGCACCGATTGTCGTTTTCAAAGAAAAATGTGCCAAGACGAAAAGAAGTGCTGAAGTTACAGACAGTATGGCGGCAGGCAATGCTTGTCCCCTTTGCTGTGAAGAAGAAATTTTGCCGGAACTTGACCGTATTCTTGAAAACATTGACGAAAGTTTTTCACAGATGCTTTTCCGCAAAATTGATGAAAAGGGCATTACCGATGCGGAATGCTATAAAAAAGCAAACGTTGACAGAAAACTGTTTTCCAAAATCAGAAGCAACGACAATTATAAGCCGGGAAAAACTACGGCAATCGCTTTTGCTCTTGCCCTTGAACTTTCGCTTGAAGAAACAAACAGTATGCTTCAAAAAGCGGGATATGCGCTTTCGCATAGCAGTAAATTCGACTTGATTGTTGAATACTTTATTATCAACGGAAAATATAACATCGGCGAAATCAATGAATGCTTGTATGCGTTCGACCAAAAACTTATCGGCTGTTAAAATGTCGCATGGCAGGCGACCTGATAAAATTCAAAATAGGATATAATGTGATTGTAAAAAAGAAAAACAATCACATTATTTTTTTAGGAGGATTTTATTATGGAAAACAATTTAACTGAACTTGTATTTATTCTTGACAGAAGCGGTTCTATGGCGGGACTTGAGTCGGACACGGTGGGCGGATTTAACAGTATGATTGAAAAACAGAAAAAGCAGGAGGGCGAATGTTTTGTTTCGACAGTGCTGTTCGATGACCGTACGGAAGTGCTTCACGACAGAGTTAAGCTTTCCGAAATCAAAAAAATAACCGAGGAAGATTATTATGTTCGGGGATGCACGGCACTGATAGATGCTATCGGAGGAGCAATTCATCATATTGAACATATCCACAAATATGCAAGAAAAGAGGATGTTCCGAACAAAACGGTGTTCGTTATTACCACCGACGGAATGGAAAATGCAAGCAAAAAGTATTCAAGCGACCAAGTGAAGAAGATGGTTGAAGCAAAAAAGGAAATCGGATGGGAATTTCTTTTTATCGGAGCAAACATTGACGCTGTGGAAACGGCGGCACGGTTCGGAATAGACGAGGACCGTGCGGCAAATTACCGAGCAAGCAAGAAAGGAACGAGAATTCTGTATGACACTGTTGCGGATGCGGTTGGGATGATGCGCTGTGAAAAGCCCATCGGTACAAAATGGAAAGAAGAAATCGAAGAGGATTGCAAAAACGGAAAGTAATCGAAAATCTGCCGCTTGTCGGCAGATTTTTTTTGTTTGCAATTTGAAGTTATTTGTATTATAATTATAAAGTAATTTTTCACGAAATAAGGAGTTTTTATATGCAATACGATGATGAAACCTTAGCAAAATTGAAAAATGTCGAACTTGAAATTCTTGAAAAATTCATAAAAGTGTGCGACAGTAACGGCATAAACTACTTTGTGGTATTCGGAACGGCGATAGGTGCGGAACGTCATAACGGATTTATTCCCTGGGATGACGACTTGGATGTTGCAATGCTTCGTGACGATTACAACAAATTCGTAAATATTTTTGAACAAATGGGCGAGCAGTACGAACTTATCACACCTGTTACAGAGCCTAAATATGCGTGCAGTGTTATTCACGTACAGAAAAAGAATACCAAATTCGTTTCCGAGGACGACGAAAAATGCGAATTCCAAAACGGAATAAATATGGATATTTTCGTTTACGATCCCATGAGCGACGACCCGAAAATCAAGCAAAAACAGCTTAGAAAATCGTGGCTTTACGGCCGACTTATTTTCCTTTCGGGAAAGGGCACTCCGCATGTTGAGGGAAGCGGCGTTAAAAAAGCACTTTTTAAGGCGATATTTGCCGTTGCTCATTTCGGACTTCGTGTGTTGGGACTCACGTCGAAAAAACTTTACGAAAAACTTGAAGACGTGGCAATGAGCTGCGAAAATCAGGACACAGAATATCTTGCTACATTTTGCAGTCCGTGGGCGGACCGTGAAAGCATTAAAAAAGAATACATTTTCCCGCTTAGGGATGTTAAATTTGAACATCTTACAGTAAAGGCACCTGCAAGGGACGACCTTGTACTGACACATACTTACGGAGATTATATGCAGCTTCCGCCGGTGGAACAGCGTGTTTCTCACAGACCGAAGTATATTGATTTCGGGGAGTAAATTATGAAAATTTGTATTTTTTCGGCAAATTATTTGCCCAATACCGGCGGCGTGGAACGGTACACTTATTATATGTCCAAGGAACTCATTAAAAGCGGACATGAAGTACTTGTTGTTACGTCCAACGTATTCAGATTGCCTACTCACGAAACGGTTGACGGTATAGAAATTTACCGACTTGACTGTTACAACGTGCTTGCAGGAAGATTTCCCGTATTAAAGGCTAATTCGTCACTTAAACAAATCGACGGCGATATAAAATCAAGAAATTTTGATTTGTTTATTGTAAATACACGGTTTTATTTCCATAGCCTGCACGCAATGAAACTTGCCAAAAAGTGCGGTGTTCACTGCATTTGCCTTGAACACGGAACCGCACATTTAACGGTAAACAATAAAATTGCCGATGCAATAGGCGAACGGTTTGAACATTTCCTTACGGCACTTGACAAAAAATACTGTTCCGATTATTACGGCGTATCTGAGGCGGCGTGCCAATGGAGTAGCCATTTCGGAATAAAATCCAAGGGTGTTTTGTATAATTCGGTGGATACCGAAGAAATAAACGGACTTATTGAACAAAATGAGATTTCGTACCGTGAAAAACTTAACATTGACAAGAATTCCACGGTGATAACCTTTACGGGCAGACTTGTAAAGGAAAAGGGAATTTTGCAGCTTATAGATGCGTTTGATAAAATCAAGTGCGAAAACAAGGCACTTATTATTGCCGGCAACGGACCTTTGTATGACGAGATAGCTGCAAGAAAGCAGGAACACGTGCACGTTCTCGGCAAAATCGACTTCAAACACATTGTGGCGCTTTTAAGCGAAACGGATATATTCTGTTTGCCCTCGGAGTCAGAGGGACTTTCCACGGCGGTGCTTGAAGCAACGGCATCAAAGTGCTATATAATTACCACCGAGCATGGCGGCACAAAAGAGCTTATTAACGGGGAAAAATACGGAACCGTTATGAAAGGCAATTCGGTTGAGGAAATAACCAATGCGCTTAATGATATTATTTCACAACCCGAAAAAATGAAGCAATGCGTTGAAAATGCATATAACAGACTCGAGGAGAATTTTACTTGGAAAGTTACCGCAAACAAAATCATTCAAGTAATAGAGAAAGAGGGAAAACAAAATGTTTGACGCAGTAAAAGTAAAAAATGAATGTGTAAAATGGATACAAAATTTCTTTGAAGAGAACGGAAAAGGATGCAATGCTATCGTAGGAATTTCCGGCGGAAAAGATTCTTCGGTAGTTGCCGCACTTTGCGTTGAAGCACTTGGAAAAGACAGAGTTATCGGCGTGCTTATGCCTTGCGGCGAGCAGGCGGATATCGACTGTGCAAAACAACTTGTTGAACATTTGGAAATTAAGAATTACACAGTAAATATAAAAAATGCGGTAGAAGGACTTCTTAATGCACTTCCGCAGAATATGGAACTTACTCCGCAAACAAGAACTAATCTTCCGCCCAGAATAAGAATGTCAACGCTTTACGCTATCGGACAGAGCAACAACGGCAGAGTTGCAAACACCTGCAATCTTTCAGAGGATTGGGTTGGATATTCCACGCTTTACGGTGATGCGGCAGGCGATTTCAGTCCGCTTTCGCTTCTTACTGTGCAGGAGGTTAAGGAAATCGGTGCCGTTCTCGGACTGCCCGAAAATCTTGTCCACAAGGTGCCGATAGACGGACTTTGCGGTAAAACCGACGAGGATAATCTTGGATTTACCTATGCGGTGCTTGACAAATATATTCGCACGGGCGTGTGCGAGGATAGCACCGTAAAGGAAAAAATCGACAGAATGTATAAGAACAGCAGATTTAAGCTTGAAAAAATGCCTCACTTTGAGCCGGAGATTTAACGGAGGAAAAATCAATGATGGAATTTGATTGCACCTGCAAAAGAAAACATCACGCCGCAACGCTTGAAAGCTATACCGTCGGCGAAAACGTAATTGAGCAGTTGCCGAAAATACTTGATAAGTACAATTCTGTATATATGGTTTGCGACGAAAATACGTATAAGGTCGCAGGCACAAAAGCAGAAGAAATACTGAAAAACGCAGGCAAGTTTTCTCATAAGCTTGTGCTTCCCAACGGATGCCTTCCGAATACTGAAACTATCGGAAATATCGTTATTCATTTGGCAGATCCCAAAGCGGACTCGGACATTTTCGCAAGTTGTCCTAATCCGGAATTTATTCTTGCGGTTGGCTCGGGAACGGTCAATGATTCCTGCCGACTTGTTTCGTACAGAACGGGAATACCCTACGGCATTTTAGGCACTGCACCCTCAATGGACGGATATGCTTCGGCAGGTTCGCCCACGCTTTTTGACGGAACAAAAGCCACGATAAAATGTACTACGCCAAAGCATATTATTGCCGATACAAACATAATGAAAGATGCACCGTTTGATATGCTTCTTGCAGGAATAGGCGATATGTTCGGCAAGTATACGGGACTTCTTGATTGGGAACTTGCAAGAGATGAAACCGGCGAATATTTTTGCGAAAAAATCGCAAAAGACGTGCTTGATGCAACGAATTTGTGCCTTGAAAACGGGTACAAATTAGTCGAGAGAAGTGCCGAAACGGTAAAAAACATTATGGACGGATTTTTGGTTACGGGACTTGGAATGGCATACACGGGCAATTCACGACCTGCTTCCGGTTCGGAACACATAATCGGTCACGCTTGGGAACTTGAAGATGTTGAAAACGGCAGAAAACCGTCACTGCACGGATTAGAAGTGTGCGAAGCAACAAGAATAGTTGCGGAGATATATACTCTTTTGTATAATGAAACAAGCGATATGCACTTAAAAGCACTTATCGAGAAATATATTCCGTACTTCAAAAAGGTTGAAGAATTCTGCATCAAAATGAACGTTCCCAGTCCCGTAAAGGACAGAGAGCGTATTCTTAAGTCCATTGACCGAGCATTAGTGCTTCGTGACAGATATACCGTTCTTTTCTATCTTCGTGACAGAAATCTTCTTAAAGACTATGCGGTTCGGGCAACGGATAACGTGCTTAAAAGATTATAAAATCCGATAAAAAGGTAAAAATAAAGGACTCATATTGAGTCCTTTTAATTTTTTCGTTTTTATTTTCTGACAACACCCGTTCTCTCGGCGGCTTGTTTTACTGCTTCGGCAACCGCCTTGGCAACACCCTTATCAAGTGCGTTCGGCATAATATTATCTCTCGAAAGTTCGTTTTCGGGAATGTATTCGGCTATTGCTTTTGCGGCGGCAATTTTCATTTCTTCGTTGATGTCAGTAGCTCCTGCATCAAGCGCACCGCGGAAAATTCCCGGGAAAGCAAGCACGTTATTTATCTGATTGGGAAAATCGCTTCTTCCCGTACCTACAATGTACGCACCTGCTTCAAGTGCCTTGTCGGGCATTATTTCGGGAACGGGATTTGCCATGGGGAATACGATTGCTTTTTCAGCCATGGAAGCAACCATTTCCTCGGTTACGACGTTGGGCGCTGAAACACCTACAAATGCATCTGCACCTTTCATTGCGTCTTTAAGTGTGCCATGCATATTGTCCTTGTTGGTTATTTCAGCCATTTCGGCTTGTGCAACGTTCATATCTTCCTTGCCACGGTAAAGTATGCCCGTTTTGTCAACCATTATCAAATTTTTGATATTGAGCTGTAATATCATTTTTCCGATTGCAATTCCTGCGCTTCCTGCACCGTTTATTACTACGGTCATATCTTCCAAATTCTTTTTGGCAACCTTTGCCGCACTCATCAGCGCTGCCGAAAGTACGATCGCCGTTCCGTGCTGGTCGTCGTGAAATACAGGTATATCGCAAATTTCCTTAAGACGTCTTTCAATTTCGAAGCAACGGGGTGCAGAAATATCTTCAAGGTTTATTCCGCCGAATGAACCTGAAATCAAAGATATTGTTCTTACTATTTCGTCGGTGTCCTTGCTTCTTACACAAAGCGGAAATGCGTCTACGCCGGCAAATTCTTTGAACAATGCACATTTTCCTTCCATAACGGGCATTCCTGCTTCGGGACCGATATCTCCTAAACCTAAAACGGCGGTTCCGTCGGTTATTACCGCAACAAGATTGCTTCTTCTTGTTAATTCAAAGCTTTTTGAATAGTCTTTTTGAATTTCAAGGCAGGGGGTAGCAACTCCCGGAGTGTAGCAAAGAGAAAGATCTTCCCTTGTATTCACCGGCGCACGGGAAATGACTTCGATTTTACCTTTCCATTCGTAGTGCTTTTTTAATGATTCTTCCTGATAGTTCATAAATGCTGACCTCACAATTACTTTAATCTAATATATTTATCTAATTATACTATAAATTTGATTTTTTGAATATGTTTTTTATTAAAAAATAGAAAAATAGTCTTTTTCTTTGTTTTTTATTATGATATACTATTCGGGTAAACAATTTTGGCAAGGAGAATTTTATGAAAAAAGAAGACAATTTTTCCTGCTTGGAAAATATTTGGTTCGACAAAAAAGAAAACGATGTGAATTTTACCGTTAACGTTGAAGGCGAACAGCACGTGTTTACGGAGGGTGTTTCGTTCACTGTGCCCAACGAATGTTGGTGGTCTTCAAATAAAAGATACGATTTCGGCACACTCCAAAACAACAAAAAAGACGTTAAAGTTACCGTTGATAATATGAATATAGAAGTTACCGAGCATTATGAGTTCTTCAACGTTTCGTCTGCGGTTAGAATGTGTAATACGGTTGAAAATATAGGCGAAAAGTCCATAGAACTGTGCAATTTCACCTCCGGAAAGCTGAATATAAGCTATGATGAACCTATAAGCATAGCGGATGAAGAAAGATTTCGTATTCACTATGTTAAAAGCGGATGGGCGACGGAGGCACAATGGAAAGAGGGCTCGTTTATCGACCTTGGAATGTCGCCCTGCCGTGACGAATTTACCGGCACAATAGCACGGTTTACGCTTCGCAGTGAGGGCAGTTGGTCAACGGGCAGATATTATCCCATATTGATTTTAGAGGATAAAGAAAAGAATAAATCATATTTCATTGAGCACGAGGGCGCTTATACGTGGGAAATCAGTATCGGCAAGTGGGGTAAAGAAATCGTTCTTGAAGCAGGTTCGGCAGATTTTCACCACGACGGCTGGCACAAATGCCTTGAAAACGGAGAGAAATACACAACCACAAAGGTTCTTTTAGGTACGGTAAACGGCGGAATAGAAGAGGCAATCAAAGAGCTTATAAAGGCAAAAAGAGAAAGTTCACTTGTTAAAACCGATACCGTTCCCCTTTGCTATAACGTTTATATGGGCGGAATATGGGGCGAGCCGAACGACAAAAATCTTGTTCCGCTTATTGATGCGTGCAAGGAACTTGGTGTGGAAGCATTCTGCATAGATGCAGGTTGGTACAGACCGGAAAAGGATACGTCGAAATACAATTTGCTTGGCGATTATATTCCGGATGAAAAAAGATTCGGTGAAATGAAGCTTGACGGAGTATTAAAGTATATGCAGGATAGCGGAATGATACCGGGACTGTGGTTCGAATTTGAGGCAACGAATATTGCTATGAACGGCTCGAAAAACGGTGAAGCAATGGTTAAACGAAACGGCAAGATAATATCCGAGCAACGTGGATTTTACGATTTGAGAGATGAAAAAGTCCGTGAACATTTGTTTAATGCGGTTGACCGTGTTTACAAAATGGGAATGCGCTTTATAAAGAATGACTATAATTTTTCTACGGGAATAGGAATAGGCGATAAGGACTACAACGAAGAGAATAAATCGTATATTTCGGCATTTTACGGATTTATCGACGAACTGTATAAGCGCTATCCCGATTTGATTATCGAAAATTGCGGAAGCGGCGGAATGCGCAGCGACAATGAAACTCTTTCGCATTTTCTTCTTCAGTCCACAAGCGACCAGGAACGATATTATAATTATCCGACTATTTCCGCCGGCTCGATAGGAATTATGCCTCCCGAAAAAGCGGGAATATGGGTGTATCCCTATGCTGCGTGGGGTACGGAATATTGGGATTTGCTTAACGGCGGAAGCCCTGAAGCGCTTCTTGAACGTGAGGACAGAAAAGAGCCGATCGTGTTCAATATGGTCAACGGTATGCTCGGGAGTATGTATCTTTCGGGACGTCTTGACCTTATGAGTGACGAAAATAAGCACTATATAAAGGAAGCAATAGAAATCTTTAAGAAAAACAGAAAGTTCATTGCAAACGCATATCCTTGCTATCCTACGGGATTCGGTGCAATGGGACGCAGACAGTTTGTGACCGCAGGATTGCTTGACGAAAACAAAACGGAAATGAAACTTTGCGTTTGGAAGCAAAATGCAAAGGAAGACACAATCTCGGTTGACCTTTCAAAATACACCGATGGGGGAGCAAAGGTAACGCTTACTTATCCCGCTGATACAGAGTATTCACTTGAAAACAACGTGCTTACTCTTACGCTTAAGGAAGAAAAATATATGGCGAGATATTTTGAAATTAAACTCTGATTCGGAAATTTTTCGATTTTGCAATAGGGTATTGAAATTTTGATTTTAATGTGTTAGAATAACAAAAAATAAAAGCGAGGTGCTTGAAAAAATGAAAACTCAGACATGGCTTGCCAATGAAATAGAATTTAAGGCAAAAAATACGTATGAAAACCCTTTCGAGGATGTTGACGTTGACGTAACGTTTACGTCGGGCAGAAAAAAACTTGTTATTCCTGCTTTCTGGGACGGCGGAAACGTATGGCGTGTACGTTTTGCACTGCCGAAGGAGGGCGTTTGGAAATATGAAACAAAATCAAATCAAAAAGATAAGGGGTTTGAAAAAAGCGGAGAAGTTGTTTGCGAAAAATATACCGGCGAATATGAAATTTACAAGCGCGGCTTTGTAAAAACCGAGCCCGGCAAAAGATATTTCGTGTACGATGACGGAACACCGTTCTTCTATTTGGGCGATACTCATTGGAACTTCACTTGTGAAGAATTTGACGAACCCGGTGAACACGCAGGCGATCTTAAGTGCGAATCACATTTTAAGTATATTGTTGATAAACGTGTAGAGCAGGGCTTTAACGTTTACCAAAGCGAACCTATCGGCGCACAGTACAAGATCGGAAACGGTGTTGACGAAAGCGACATCGACGGCTTCAAAAAATTTGATAAATACTTTAAGTATATTGCGGATAAGGGACTTGTTCATGCAAATGCACAGCTTGATTTCCCCAGGGTAGTTGTTTATTATGAGCGCCTTGAGGATAAAAAATATATGCGCCGTCTTGCAAAATATTGGGCGGCAAGATATTCTGCATATCCTGTTATGTGGACGCTCGGTCAGGAGGTCGACAACGATTTCTACTTTACACGCGGCGATCAGAAACGCTTTGAAAAGGAAAACAACCCGTTCAAGCTTTTTGCCGAAGGCCTTGTTGAGGGCGACGCATATCATCATCCGCTTACCGCACACATGGAATACTGTTCTCTTACGGCAGGACCCGGTGTGGACGGAACTTGCCCATCAACGTCTGCTTTCCGTGACGTTAAGGGACACGATTTCTACGGCTATCAGTGGTCACGTTCGGGCGCATCTCCCGTTGATCCCGAATTTGCACGTGACGGTTGGGTAAACGGTCAAGGCAAAGTTTGTATTCTTTATGAGTCAAGATATGACTTCCTTTGGGCAACTCATATGGGCGCACGAAGCGAGGGTTGGCTTGCTTACCTTAACGGTCTTTACGGCTACGGCTACGGTGCTATCGACATTTGGCTTTATAAGAGCACATACGATATTCATAGGGAATCAAACGACGGCTACGGCGTTATAACACCCGAAGACAAGCAGGTTTATTGGTCAAAGAGCGTTGAGTTCGAAACCGCAAAGCAGATGACATATATGAAAGATTTCTTTACGAAGCTTGAGTGGTGGAAACTTCAACCGAGATTTAATTCAGCTACGTACTTTGTTGCCGATAAGGAAAACTTCTATTCGCTTGCTTCCGACGAAAGAAATACAATAGTTATGTATTTCTGCCAAAAGGATAGCTTTGATACCGGTTCACTTACAAACCTTGACAGATGCAAATATACCGCACAGTGGTTCAATCCGAGAACGGGCGAGTATCTTGAAAAAACGGAATTCATTCCCGATTCGCACAGAATGTACCGTGTTCCGTTTAAGCCGGATAAACAGGACTGGGTTCTTTTAGTACAGAAAGCATAATTGCGGAGGCGGAAATGTTAAGATCATACGATTTTCCCGAAGAAAAAGAACAACGCATAAATATTACTGCAAACGGTACACAAATTCCCGTGTACCGTGCAACAGTATCAAAATATCCCCTTAACCGCAGGTGGCCCGGACATCAGCGCCCGCTTGACCAAACGGAAACGGCATATTTTGCTTATGTTGAAACGGATGAAAAGTTCATCTGCCGTTTTGAGTATCAAAAAGATTTTGAAAACGTGGTAATAAGACCTCTTTCAAAAAATATCAAAGCAAAAAAGGAACAAAATACCGTTGTTGCAGAATTTGTTTCCGAGGGCAAATACACGGTGGAGCTCGACGGCGTGCATAATGCGCTTCATTTGTTCGTAAACAAACCGAGAAAATATGATTTGAATGGCGACGTAATTCGTTTTGAAAAGGGCGTTCACGAAGTAGGAGAAATAGTTCTTAAAAGCGGACAAACTCTTTTTATAGACGAGGGTGCTATCGTTTACGGTACTGTTTTTGCAGAGAATGCGGAAAATATTACCGTTTGCGGTCACGGAATTCTCGACGCAAGTCATCACAAAGAAAAAATTCTTTTTGAGGCAAACAAACCCGAACAAAAAGGTTTTGCGGTAAGAAATGCGGTACGCACCCATACGGTACGTTTCAATTACTGTAAAAACGTAACGGTTAAAGATATTACGATCCGTGATTCACTTGTTTATACTATTTGCCCGATATGCACTGATAATATTTCCATAGATAACGTAAACATCATCGGAAACTGGAGATATAATTCTGACGGCATAGATATGCACAACTGTGCAAATGTTAATATAAGCAACTGCTTCATCCGAACCTTTGATGATTCCCTTTGCGTTAAGGGATTTGACTACTTGATGAAAGAAGAAGATATGCTTCGCAACGGTATAATGCACGATACGTTCAACAATGTGACCGTAAGTAATTGCGTTATCTGGTGCGACTGGGGACGTTCACTTGAAATAGGTGCGGAAACACGTGCAAGGGAAATTTCGAATATTACTTTTGCAAACTGCGATCTTATTCATAATTCATATGCGGCGTGCGACGTACAGAACGTTGACTATGCCGACGTTCACAATATCGTTTTTGAAAACATCAACGTTGAATACGATGACAGATGCTATTCGCTTCAACTTCAGGAAACGGATGAGCAAAAATATGACTTGGAGCAAGACAAGGACTTCATGCCGAATTTCTTGTGCACAAGCATAAACTATATTCCCGAATATTCAAAATCCGCCACCGAGAGGGGCAGAATAAGAGATATTCTGTTCAAAAACATAAACGTTTTCGCTAAAAAAATGCCGCCGATTTTGTTTGAGGGCTACGACAATCAGAACATCGAAAGCGTTACCGTGGAAAATATTTTCTTAAACGGCGAAAAAATCAACAGTACGGACAGTATTATTACAAAGCACGTTGATAATTTGATTATTAAATAACAATTACGGTAAAAATCCCGATAATAACTGTGATAAGTTGTTATCGGGATCTTTTTATTTATAAAAAAAGTTTGTCAAATAAAAATAAATTTGGTATAATTATATTGGATTTATTTATTTATATTTTTTTACAAAGGGAGAATTTTTTTATGACGGAAAAAAGGAAACGTCGTTTCGGTGACAGACGGGATGCACGCAAAGTCCGTACACTTCCGCCGATGCAATACGTTGCCGTAAGCGTAATGAACAAAAGAAATGACGCACAGAATCTTTTCAAAACATCGGTTTGCTATTCTGATATAGAGGATTATATCAGAGAAAAAAGAGAAAACGGTATGCCCGGATTCGGCTTTATGCACTTGCTTGTGGCGGCATACGTTCGTACCGTTTCGCAAAAGCCTGCTATTAACAGATACGTTGCGGGCTACAACATTTTTGCCAGACACGAAATCGTTCTTTCCATGATGGTAAAAAAGGAAATGAAACTTAATGCACAGGAAAGTGCAATTAAGGTACGCTTTGATCCCCACGATACCGTTGAGGACGTTTACCGCAAAATGGAAGCGGAAATCGAAAAGGCACGTATGGAGGGAGATACCACTAACCTTGATAATGTTGCAAGGGTTGTCAACAAACTTCCGAAGCTTATTCTTCGCTGGTTCGTTGCGCTGATGCAGTTCTTCGACTTTTTGGGAATTATGCCCAAGGTCATTGATGAAGCATCACCGTTCCATGCAAGCATATTCATTTCGAATTTAGGTTCATTGGGAATTCAGCCGATATATCATCACCTTTACAATTTCGGTAACGTACCCATATTTGTTACTTTCGGCGCAAAACGTAAGGAATTCGTGCAGGAAACGGACGGAACAATTTCAACAAAAATGATGGTTGATTACACCGTTGTATCAGATGAAAGAATCACGGACGGACATTATCTTGCCACGGCGTTTAAGCTGCTGGACAAGAATATTCGCAATCCCGAACGCCTTGAAACCGCACCCGAAACTGTGATCGAGGATATTGATTGATTATTCGGATAATAGAAAATCCTATGTGCAATGCACATAGGATTTTTCTTTATTCCGCTATCGAATATTTAAGTTTGAAATAGTCGTAGAAATCGTTGAACTCTTTCATTTCTCCGCCTTTTACCTTGCGCAGATATTCGTGAACGTCCATATTTTCGTGAGAAATCTCAAGTACACATCCTGCAATATTCGAGCAGTGGTCACTTATTCTTTCCATATTGGTCAAAAGGTCAGAAAGAATAAATCCCATTTCAATAGTACATTCCTGATGACGCAGACGGTTAATGTGCTGCTTTTTGATAGTATCTTTCAAAAGATCCACAACCTGCTCAAGAGGTTCTACCATAACGGCACTGTTAAGGTCGTTGTCGATAAAAGATTTAAGGGACAAATCAAGGATTTCCTTGAGTGCATTTTTGATAACTTCAAGCTCACGCTGAGCTTCGCCGGAGAACATAACCGACTTATCGTTAATTTCTTCGACGCAGTCAACGATGTTTACTGCGTGGTCGCTTATTCGTTCAAAATCGGAAATAACGTGCAGCAACTTGTTGAGTTCGGCACTGTCGGCTTCGGTCATATTTTGCGCCGAAAGCTTTACAAGGTACGAACCAAGCTTATCTTCGTAATGGTCAACTTCTTCCTCGGAAGCACGGATTTTATCTGCCTGCTTTTCGGAATATTCATTCATCAGTGCAAATGAACTGTTGATGGATTCAACGGCGATTTTAGCCATGGAAGAAACAACGTCTTTTGCTCTTTGAATAGCAACCGAGGGAACGGAAAGCAAACGCTCATCCAGAAGTTCTGCTTCTTTTGATTTTGCATCTCTGACGATTGCCTTAGCAAGTTTTTCAAGAAGCGGCGAGCAAGGCATAAGAATTGCCAATGCAACAAGCTTGAATGCGGTATGAACGATTGCAACACGCAGAGGCGAAGAAGCGGCGCTCATAAATGCAAAATTCAGGAAATGGTTTGCAACGTAGAAAAGAGGCAAAATAATAATTGTTGCTATAACGTTAAATGAAAGGTGAATAACTGCGGCACGTTTAGCATTCTTTCCGGTTCCTACGGAAGAAATCATTGCGCTGACGCAGGTACCGATGTTCTGTCCCATAATAACGGGAATGGTAATTCCGATGGAGACCTGTCCCGTGGTGGTAAGTGCCTGCAAAATACCTACGGATGCGCCCGAAGACTGAATTATTGCTGTAAATACCGTACCTACCAAAACACCGAGGAACGGATTTTCAAATGCAACAAGCATATTTCGGAATTGAGGTACGTCACGAAGTCCTGCAACGGAGGAGGACATCATTTCCATACCGAACATTAAAATTGCAAAGCCCATAAAAATAGCGCCGGTGTCCTTGAACTTCGGCTTTTTCATAAAAGCGTAAAGTACGATGGCGACAAGTGCCACTACCGGAACGAATGTTGCAGGCTTAAAGAGGTTAAGCAGTATTCCGGTGCCTTGAATTTCCTGCAATGAAAGAATCCATGCGGTAATACTTGCACCCAAGTTGGCACCCATAATAATGCTTATGGATTCGCCTAAGGTCATAAGTCCTGAGTTTACAAAGCCTACGACCATAACCGTGGTAACCGACGAGGACTGAATTAAAAGTGTAATGCCTAAGCCTAAAATAAATCCCTTGAAGGGATTTGCCGTAACATTGCTTAAGAATTTTTTTAGTTTGTTTCCGGCACGTTTTTCAAGTGCCTCACCCATAAGGTTCATTCCGTAAAGGAACAGAGCCAAGCCGCCTACCAAAGACAAGACATCAGTAACTGACATATTTTTTTCTCCCGAAAATATATTTATGCGCTGATTATATGGTAAGTATGTTAAATCTAATGAAAAGATAATGTTAAATCTATGTTAAATTTTGCTTGCTTCGTCGGATGACGGGAAGCCGAGAGTAATTTCGGTACCTTTATCTATTTCACTTTTTACGGAAATTGTCGCCTTGTGGAAATTTGCACCGTGCTTGACAATGGAAAGACCTAAGCCCGTTCCGCCCACAAGTTTAGAGTGACTTTTATCTACACGGTAAAATCGTTCGAAAATGCGGGGAGTGTGCTGCGGCGCAATGCCGATACCGCTGTCTTCTACCGAAATGGTTTGTCTGTCACCGCAAGATGCGAGTTTTATTTTTACAAAACCGCCGTTTTTATTGTATTTTATTCCGTTATCGGTTAAGTTGTATATCATTTCGTCTATGATACTGTAAATTCCCGAAATTTTTTCACAGTCGCCCTCAACGGAAAGCGTAACGTTTTTCTTCTGTGCGATGCTTTCAAGCCGTTCACAGATTTTTTCCGAAACTTCTCTTAAACTGATAAACTCCCGTTCTTCTTCAATGGAATTTTCGTCCATCTTGGAAAGTTTTATTATATCGTTTACAAGATTTATAAGACGGCCCGTTTCGTCAAAAATATTTTTCGAAAAACGGGGAATGTCTTCTGCCTTTACTATTCCGCCGGCAAGAATTTCCGAAACACCGTAAATTGCGGTAAGCGGAGTTTTCAGTTCGTGGGAAACGTTGGAGGTAAATTCACGGCGCATAATTTCACGCTGTTCCTGCTCCGTAATATCCATAATGAGAATAACGCAGCCGGATATTCCCTCGTCGGTAAGAAGCGGGTTGGCATAAACACGGTAAATGCACTGCTCTGCTTCAAAGGTGTCCACCACATTTTTGCCCGAAAGTGCATCGGTAACCGCAGGAAGAAATTTTTCGAAACGGTCAAACTGAAAAATCGAAGTTATGTCCTTGCCGAATATGTTCTTCGCATGGGAGTTCATTACGAGAAGTTTGCCCGATTTGTCCGAAACGATAAGACCTTCCGCCATATTTTCGGTTATTGCGGAAAACTCCTGCTGACGTTGCTTCAGTTGGCTCATCTGCCTGCTTATAAGCGAGTCCTGCCGCACGATTTTTCTTATCAGCGGCTTCAGTTCCTGCGGACAGTCGTCTGCATCCACGTCGTCTGGGTCGATGGATTCGATAATTTTCACCAAAAGTCCCGAAACAAAGTAGCCTAAAGGAATGTTTATAATAAGGAAAACGGCGTACAGTATAAGTCCAAACCAAATATCGTTTCCGATTTTCAAAAGCGAAAGCAACAATGCTGCGGCTCCGCTTACGGCAGAACATATATAGTACGCCCAAAAACAGGTCTTTTTCATATTATTTGCGCCCCACTAAATCTTTAAGCAGACCGAAGGTCAGCTTCAACTGTGTACCGAAACTGTGACGGGTGTGGTATTCCTCCGAATATGACTCGGGAAAATTTGCTTTTCCCTCGTATATTTTTCTATCCTCAAATATTTTTAACAAATCGCATACCGAATAGAATTTATCACTGTCAAGTTCGGAACATACCGTTGAGAGCATTTTTACCGAGAAGTCAACGCAGGTGTATGCATTTTTGATTTTGATTTTTTTTCGGAACAGATTGCCAAGCGCCGAAAAATAGTTGTATATGTAATCTTCACGGTGCGAATACATTTTTTCGCATTCTTCGGACAGAACACCGTACTGCTCGTCGGTGACTTTTATTTCGCAAATTGCAATGTCGGATATATTACCCTTGTATTCGTATCTTTCGCTGAAATCACGGGTCAGTCCGCCTACAAACGGAGTGTCATAATAAATGCGCCCGATAGTGTAAGCGTTGTTTAATTCTTTGTCAAAGGAGACCGCCGTATGGCTGTATTTTTCTCTTGTGAAAAATCTTATGAATTTTCCGATTTTGAACGTGGTAGCGGAAAAAACAAGAAAAACACTTTTCATCTTACGTCCCCTTTCTTTCTTTATTCCATACATATTATATATTTTTGCGCCGATAATGTCAATTTGTATTATTATGCTTGACTTTTATGCCTTAAATGTTGTATATTATAAAAAAAGGTACTTAGGAGGATAATATGAAAAAATTTGTAAAAGAATTCGGCGAATTCATTCAGCGCGGAAACGTTATGGACCTTGCAGTCGGCGTTATTATCGGCGGTGCGTTCCAGTCAATAGTTAAATCACTTGTAGGCGACATTATTACACCCGTTATCGGACTTTTTACCGGCGGAATTGATTTCTCAAATTTGTTTATTGAAATCGACGGTAAAATCGGCAATACATACACGACTGTTGCAGATGCGCAGGCGGCAGGTGTTGCAACACTTACATACGGCAACTTCATTACGGCTATAATCGATTTCCTTATTATGGCGCTTGTTGTTTTCTGCATTATTAAGCTTATTAAGAAAATTGAAGATTTTAAGCCCAAAAAGGAAGAAGAACCGAAAGCACCCACAACAAAGAAATGCCCCTATTGCTTCAGCGAAATCGACATCAATGCAACTCGTTGCCCTCACTGCACTTCGGAAATCAAAGAAGAAGCAACAGAGGAATAATAAAATAATCCGTATATTGAAAAAGCAATCTTGCGAATGCTGACGTTCTGTAAGGATTTTTTTGACAAAGCAAAACCCGCCGAAAAGCAGTGCTTTTCGGCGGGTAGTTTTTTATCCGATAAGTCGGTATTTGTTTGTTAAATAAAATACTTGTCCTCTGCCCATTTTTGCGGATTGCTTTCGATATAGTTCCAAATTCGCAAATAATCCTTTCCATCACGAATGATATGGTCATAAAAGGAACGTTGAAAAATCGGCTTGCCGATGGTTTTTGTCACCATTATTTTAAGCGATTTGATTTTTTGTGAAACCGTAGGGGACGATGCCCACATCGTCCCGTTTTCATTTTTAACAATCAAATGAATATGATTCGGCATAATAACATATTTGTCAATGCCCGGTATTGATTTAATGAATTTTTCAACAACAGTACCGTATTTTGTCGGGACGATGTGGGCATCGTCCCCTACGATATTGCATAACAATTTTTGCTTGTTTGCCGTACAAATCGTTATGAAATAATACCCGTTTTGCGAGTAATCATATTCTTTTAATCGATTTTGCCTTCTCTTTTCCATAAGTATCCATATATAAACGGTGATTTATCCGCTTTTGTAACGAGCATCTGATTTTACCGTGCAAAATTCGCATCCGCAAAAACATCCATATCGCACGCCGGCAAATGGCAGGATTGCTTTTTTTATTAAAATCTTTTTTTCTGCGTATGACAGGAAAATTCGGTCAAAAGCGGTTCGGGCATAAGCTTTGACATTACGAATGCCGCTTTAATTTTCGCAGAGGGAATTATCAGCGGTTTTTTCTTAAACATCTGCTTCAGCGAATAAGCAACTACTTTTTCGGCGGTCAACGGTTTTGAAGAAAAAGTGGTTTTTGCAACGGAATTGAATTCTGTGGCAACAGAACCGGGACAAAGTGCCGATACGCCTACACCGTATTCCTTTGCTTCACGGGAGGCGGCTTGGGAAATTCTCATAACAAAGGACTTTGAAGCATAATAAAGTCCGAAATAAGGCCCTGCCATAAATGCGGCGGCGGAAGCGGTATTAAGAATATATCCGCTTTTGCGCTCTTTGAATTTTTCAAGATAAAGTTTCATTAAAACGTACTGTGCGGTAACGTTGGTATCTATCATTTTCAAATCACGGTCTATATCGCTTTCGGCGATTTCACCGAACGAGCCGAAGCCTGCATTGTTAATCAGCACATCCGCATCGGGATATTTGTTAAAAACCTCAAAGCAGTTTTTTCGGTCGGAAAGGTCGCACACAAATATTTCGCACTTGTTTTTAAGCAATTTTTTCGTTTCAAGCAATTTGTCTTCACGTCTTGCAACAAGAACAGTGTCATAGCCTGCACTGTCAAGCTGAACGGCAAATTCTTTTCCGAGCCCGCTGCTTGCACCCGTTATAACTGCTAACATATTTCTTCTCCTAAATAATATTATGAATAAAACTCATAAAGCCGATTGAACCCGGCTTGGTGATTTCTCTGTAAACACAGAACGACAAAAGCATAATGACCGTTAAAACAATCAGTAGAATTATATGAATCGGTTTGATTTTGAAATTTACGTTTTCCGTAAACTTTAAGGACTTAAGTACGGGTATCATTGCTTTGATGAAAAGCACCAGAAGCAAACTTTCAAGGGGGAACAGCGCAAGGTTTTTAACCACACGCAGGGTAGTTATTACCGTGTAACTTGCATCCGGATTAAGAAAGTTCCAAAGCATCGTTATAAGCGGCTGAAGAATAATGTTGCACACGAGAACAACGAAAAATCTTGAAAGAATCGTTCTCGGCACGGTCAGCCTTTGCCGATACAAAAACAAAGCGAATATCAGCGAACCGGCGATTTCCTGAAAAATGTACGGGAAAAAGTATGCGCCCTGCGGTGCTATTACGGCGCCTAAGGTGTCGCTTATCGCCGCCGAAATTATCGCTACCACCGGACCGAAGGTCATTGCGCCAACGGCATTTACAAAATATCCGAAGGTAATATTCATCTGACCGGGAATTATGGGAATTTGTACGCTTTTAAGTGCAACACGAAGGGCAATAAGAAGTCCTGCCAAAATGAGCATTTTTGGCTTTTTCAGTTCTGAAAGCGCTTGCTTCCAATAGGATTTTGTGAAAACAGACATAAAAAAATCTCCTCTTTACAAAAATGTAAAAATAAGGAGAGTAGTCCATCCGACAGCGGATGCAACGGTGTATCACAAATGATGAATCATTTCTTGTTTACGGGCAACTTCCCATCCCGTAACACTAAGAAGCAAGTGCTTCAGCGCACACCGTCTACTCTGCGAATATTTTCAATACTATTGTAAAGGCAAATATTAAATAAGTCAAATCATTCTTTTGACTTTTATCTTTGACTTTTATCAAATTTTATATTATAATCTATAAAGATTATTTTTTCGGAGGAAATTCATATATGAAATTAGGTGTCGTAGGATTGCCTAACGTAGGCAAAAGCACACTTTTCAATGCAATTACAAACGCAGGTGCGGAAGCGGCAAACTATCCGTTCTGTACCATTGAACCGAACGTAGGTGTTGTATCCGTTCCCGACAAGCGACTTGACGAGCTTGCGGAAATTTACAATCCTAAAAAAATCACCCCCGCTTTTATTGAATTCGTTGATATCGCAGGCCTTGTTAAGGGTGCGTCACGGGGCGAGGGTTTGGGAAATAAGTTCCTTTCCCATATCCGTGAGGTAGATGCGATAATTCACGTTGTCCGTTGCTTTGAAGATGCGGACGTTATCCGTGCAGACTGTTCAAAGGACCCGGTAAGCGACGTTGAAACCGTTAATATCGAACTTATTCTTGCAGACCTTGAAACTTGCGAAAAACGTCTTGATAAGGCAATCAAGGCGGCAAGAGGCAACGACAAGCTTGCGCAGGAGGAAGTTGAACTTTTAACAAGAATGGTGGCATGGCTTCAGGAAGAAAAGCCCGTCAGAACAATGGAAATGACAAAAGAAGAACAGGCACTTGCAAAAACGTTCTTCCTTTTGACCACAAAGCCAATAATTTATGCCGCAAATATTTCCGAAAATGAAATCGGAACTGAACCTGAGGGTGTAAAGGCACTTCGCCAAATGGCTGAAAAGGATAATGACCAGGTGCTTGTTATTTCCGCAAGAATAGAAGAAGAACTTTCACAGCTCGACCCCGATGAAAAACAGATGTTCTTGGAAGAATACGGCTTGAAAGAAAGCGGTCTTAACCGACTTGTAAAAGCAAGCTATACGCTTCTCGGACTTATTTCATTCCTTACCGCAGGCGAAAGCGAAGTTCGTGCATGGACTATCACCAAAGGAACAAAAGCACCACAGGCGGCAGGAAAAATCCACTCCGACTTCGAACGTGGCTTCATTCGTGCCGAAATTGTCGGCTATGACGATTTTATGCAGTTTAAGTCATATTCGGTTGCCCGTGAACATGGCTTGGTTCGTTCCGAGGGCAAGGATTACGTTATGCAGGACGGCGATATTACACTGTTCAGATTTAACGTATAATAGACGTATAATTTCAAAATTACAAAATAGTGCTATTAAATTACGGTTTTAGCACTATTTTTATTTATTCGAAAGGGATAAAATTATCATATACGGCTGATGCAGGAGGTCATTATGAAATACAAAAACGAGTATCTTTCGGAAATATCGTTTCCCTTGGGCGGAATAGGTTCAGGCTCAATAGGACTTTGCGGAAACGGTGCACTTCGTGACTGGGAAATATTCAATCATGCTAACAAGGGAAGCATTAACGGATATTCTCATTTTGCCGTAAAGGCCGAATATAAAGGGAAAAAATTCGTTAAGGTGCTTAACGGCGACCATATTTCTTCACTTTCGGGAATTTACGAGCAACGTCAGTTCGGCGGTTTTGGCTACGGTCCCGACCAAAGGACTATGTGCGGATTTCCACATTTTTCCAAATGTGAATTCAAGGGCGAATTCCCCATTGCGGAAATAAAATTTTCGGATAATGAATTCCCCGTTGACGTAAAACTTAAGGCATTCAGTCCGTTTATTCCGCTTGACGAGGATAATTCAAGTTTGCCTGCGGCGTTCTTTGAAATTTCCGCACAAAATACTCTTGATGCGGATATTGACTTTACCGTGGCATTTTCACTTATGAATCCCTTCAAAAGCGGATATAATACCGCAAGCGAAAAACGGCTTACATTTTATTCCGCAGAAAATAAGGAAAGTGTGGAATACGGCGATTTGACCGTTGCCACCGACAGCGAAAACTGCGAAATTCAGGAATATTGGCACAGAACAAGCTGGCACAGTGACAACGTTGTTAAATATTGGGATGAACTGTCAAACGCAAAAAAGATTTGCAACAGACATTACGGCGAGTCGGCGGAAAAGGACCACGGAACCGTTTATGCCCGTGTAAAGGCAAAAGCAGGGCAGAAAGTGAACGTAAGATTCGTGCTTACGTGGAATATTCCGCGAAGAAAGAACGATTGGTCAAATGACGGAGTGGACACGGCGTGGAAAAACTATTATGCGGTGATGTTTGAAAATTCCGTTGAAAGTGCCAAATATGCTCTTGAAAATTGGAATATGCTTTATTCACGGACGGATATGTTTCGAAAAACGCTGTTTTCGTCAACGCTTGACGTGGCAGTTAAGGAAGCCGCTTCATCGTGTCTTTCGGTGCTGCGGTCGGCGGCGGTGCTTCGGCTTGAGGACGGCTCATTCTACGGCTGGGAAGGCTTGCATGAAAAATCCGGCTCCTGCGAGGGCACTTGTCAGCACGTTTACAATTATGCTTACGCTCTTTGCTTTCTGTTCCCGAGGCTTGAAAGATCCGTACGTGACCTTGAATTTAAGTATTCCACGGATAAAAACGGATATATGAGTTTTCGGCTTCAACTCCCACTCGGAAAAAATTTCGGCATTTGGCACGCCTGCGTTGACGGACAAATGGGAACTGTGTTCAAGTGGTACAGAGAATGGAAACTTTCCGGCGATACGGCTTGGCTGAAAGAAAATTGGGAGAAAATAAAACTTATTCTTGATTTTGCCCAGTCGGAACAAAATAACGACAAATGGGATGAAGACGGCGACGGAATTTTAGAGGGCAGACAACATCACACTCTTGATATGGAACTGTTCGGCGCTTCGTCGTGGCTTCAGGGAATGTATGTTCTTGCACTTAAATGTGCCGTTGAAATGGCGGAATATTTAGGCGATGAGGCGGCAAAAATCAAGTACGGAAAATTCTGTGAAAACGGATACAATTATATTAAAAATGAACTGTTTAACGGCAAATACTTTATTCAAAAAATCAATTTGAATGATAAATCCGTGCTTGAAAAGTTCGGCGAATGGGTGGTTAAAAACTATTGGGACGAGGAAAGTGAACAGATAAAATATCAGATAGGCGAGGGAAGTTCCGTAGATCAGCTTCTTGCAAAATGGCACGGCAATATTCTCGGAATTGACGGAATATTTGATAACGCACAGGCAAAAATCGCATTGCAGAACGTCTATAAGAATAATTTCAAGGAAAACTTGAGAAATGTGGTAAATACCTGGCGTGTGTTTGCACTTAACGACGAAGCGGGAACGGTTATCTGCGATTATCCCGAGGGCGCAAACAAACCGACTGTGCCCATAACCTATACAGAAGAATGTATGACCGGCTTTGAGTACGCATTTGCGGGACTTCTTATCAGCGAGGGATTTATCAAAGAAGGCAAAAAAGTCGTAAAGGCGATTCGTGACAGATATGACGGAAAGAAACGCAATCCTTATAACGAACTTGAATGCGGAAGCAATTATGCCCGTGCAATGGCAAGTTTTGCGCTGATACCCATATTTTCGGGATATTACTTTGACCTGCCGAATAAGTGCATCGGCTTTGACCCCGTGGAAAAAAAGGACACGTTCATAAGTTTCTTTTCCTGCGGAACATGCTGGGGACAGTTCGAAAAGCACGGCGCAAATGTGCGAATTAAAATATGCGAGGGCGAAATAGAACTTGAAGAAATTCGTATTCCGTTTAAGAATAAGGTGAAATGCGTGTATGCCGACGGTAAGAAAATTCCCTTTGAATTCAAAAACGGCTGCCTGAAAATTTCCGCTGCGGCGAAAAAAAGCATCAGAATAGAATAATCAAATACGGACGGTAACGGAAGTTGTTACCGTTCTTTTTTTGCAAATTTGCCGTTTCGTCGGAATATTTCCGAAAAAATATGAATTTTTTATTTTTATATTGCATTTATTTTTTGAATATGATATAATAAGCCAAGTATATAGGGCAATGCACTTATGTATTAGCATTAAATAATGTTGTGAAAGGAAAATCAATATGAAAAAAATCACATCAGCAATTCTTACATTGGCTGTTGCACTCGGATTGCTTTCATCTTTCGGCGCCGTAAATGTTTTTGCGCAGGAAAATGCAGGCGGACTGACAACAGAACAGTGGAAACCTATCGAGATTACCCTGACAAGTGAAAAGTCATATTCAAATCCTTACAAGGACACTGAAATCAATGCTGTATTCACTCATGAGGACGGCACAACAATTTCAACTCCCGGATTTGTTAAAGACGGTAAACTTGAATGGGCAGTAAGATTTACTCCTACAAAAATCGGTAAATGGACATACAACGTTACCTGTACCGATGCTGAAAACAAATCTCTTTTTGCAGACGGCACCGTAAATGCTACGGCATCTACCGGCACAACGGAACTTGCTAAGCACGGCTTTGTAAAAATCAGTGATACAAGCAGATATTTTACATACGATGACGGCACTCCGTTCCTTTGGATGGGTGATACCAACTGGCAGTCACCTAATTTCATTCATACTGCTGAATGTAACTATCCCGGATGCACCTGCGGCAGTCAGTTGAAGCACGAAGTTGATAACCGTAAAGCAAAAGGCTTTAACGTTTATCAGACATATTTCAGCGGCAGTGTTACCACCGGCATTTGGAAAACGGCTTTCTCAAAGCCCGATTACGAAAGCTACAATTCAAGAATTGACTTTATGTTTGACTACATTTACAATTCGGATATGGTAATTGCTCTCGGCTTCGGTCTTCACAGCGGAACACCCACTTCTATCAACGAAGAAGATTTCGTACGCTTTACAAGATACGTTGTTGCACGTTATTCATGCTATTCAATCGTTTGGATAACCGGTCAGGAAATCACAAACGTTGAAAAGAGTGCTACTCCCGGCAAAAACTGTATGGAAGTTTTCATGGCAGCGGCAGAAATGGTTGATGCAACCGACGGTTACAGACATCCCAACGGCGCTCACATGTACCCCATGAAGTCCGACGATGCAAGAGCTAAACTTCTTGACGAACAGTCATGGCATAAGACTTGGATTCTTCAGGGCGGTCACGGCGCAAAAGTTAAGACCGGCGACTTCTATCAGAGCTATTACAGAAACGCTTCAGGTACTGTTAAACCCTTTATCGAAGGCGAATGTAACTACGAGGATATCAACTGCGGTGGATTTACCGGCTACGATGCTCCCCGTATGTGCGCATGGAAGGCAATGATTTCCGGCTGCGCAGGATTTACATACGGCGGTTCGGGTATCTGGATTGACGCATATACAAGAACAGATGCAAGATGCTTGGGCGAAGATTCTTCATACAGTTACGATTTGTGGTACATGGGACTTGATAAGCCCGGTTCATTTGAAATCACTTACCTTAAGAACTTCCTTACAACTTTGCCCGATTGGACAAAACTTGTTCCCAGATATAACATTGCAATGTACGCTGATTTCTTCAATGTTGAAGAAAAGGACGTTGCAACTACTGATGATATGCGCACAGTTTTCGCATATTTCTATAACAAGGATAAAACATCGGGAACTGTTAAGACATTGGATTCTTCATTGTCATACAATGCTTATTGGTATAACCCGCTTACCGGCAAGTACATCATTATTGATACAAACATCACTTGCGCAGACGGAACATATACGCTTCCCGAAAAGCCCACGGCAGGCGATTGGGCATTCCTTATGACTGCCGACAAGCTTAACAACGATGTTTACCTTGAAGAAACATTCAAGGATCCCGGAACAAGCGAAGTTGAAGGTACTGCAGTTTATCCCAAAAAGATAAGCGCATTGGGCGGTGTCTATACAGAAGGCAAAAAGATTATTGATAACACAATCAATCTTTTCGACGGCAAAACAACCACAACATGGAAGCCTTTTGCTAACCGTTCATCACAGACATTCTTCCTTGATTTAGGCGAAGCACAGGATCTTACACATCTTGTAATCACTCCTGCTGCAGGAACAATCATCCCCAATATCAGGGTTGATGCTTCAAACGATAACGAGCATTGGACAATTCTTGTAAACAATTCACTTCGTGAAAACGACATTGACGCAAACGGAAATGTTTCCGAAAAACTTTCCGGCGGATTCAGATACGTTAAGATTATTCTTCTTAATGCTAAGACACTTGATCCTAAGGAAACGGCTGACCTTAATTACAGAGTATTCTTTAACGGTCAGACAAAGAACAGTTATTCCGAAACGGAAATTGCCGATATTGCAATTTACTCAAACGGTGTTTCTGCTAATCCCTTTGAGGAAAAGGTTCTTACCGTTGACGGTAAAATCTCCGGCGCATCAGATGTAACAGTAGCAGGTAACTCATCAAACATTCAGGTTCCCGCAATCATTGTTCTTGCGGCAGGTGTTGTATGTGCTTGCGTTGCAGGTGTAGTTGTTCTTAAAAAGAAAAAAGAAAATAAATAATTGCGTTTAGTACGGCAAATATTGTTTTCAGAAAATTTTAAGGTGAAATACGAAATTCGTATTTCACCTTTTTTTATGACTTTAGGTTGGCTTGCGGAAGCAAGCCAAAGAACCACCCGTTTGACGGGTGGACATGACTTTGCGCCGAATATACAATTTTTTTGCTTTAATATACATTGAAATTAGTGCTTTGATGTACTATAATTATGTTGTAATTATAGTAAAAGAGGTAATTCTATGGATAATGAATTTTTCAAACCGTATTATGACGAAATATACAATGTTAAGACGGAAAAACGTTATTTCGTTTATGACAGAGAAAAACTTAGAATTGAACCGATTTTTCCGTATCTTGTACTTGACGGCGGTGCATTTTTCTTAATGAACGAAAAATTCGGCGGAACTGATGCAAAAACGCTTCTTGAAAAAACTTTATCGGGCGAGGTATTTGACTTCATCCGTGACAAAGACGGTAAAATCAATTGGGGAATTTCCTATGAAAAAAGCGCTGAATACGGAATTAACAAAAAGCACGAATGGCAAAGCTGGCCGCAGCGCCTTTATATGCTTCTTCCTCTTGCGCAGGAATATATGAAAACAGGCGACAGAAAATATTCGGATAAATGGTTCGAGATTTTCTCAAAATGGGTAGAGGAATGTCCGTACGAAACGTTCAATCCCGAACTGAATCACGTTTATACGTCTATGAAATGGCGTGATATGCAAATAAGTTGGCGTACGTTGACGATAATATACAGTGTATATATGCTCGGTCAAAATTCGCCGTTTGATAAAAATCAATGGAAGTATATCTATGATTTCCTTGAACTTTCTTTTAATCATCTCGTTCTTGAATGCGAATATAATATGGGCAAAAATATGTTCGGAAATCACGTGCTTCAAAAAGCTTCGGGGCTTGTTACCGGTGCAGTTATGTTCCCCGAAATGAAAGACAGCCAAAAATATCTTGAAGTGGGCGAAAAAACAATGCTTTTCTGCCACGAAAATTCAATTCTTGCTGACGGCTGCTCAACGGAAGCAAGTCCGAGTTACAGCCACTTTATTGCCCGACTTTACGTGGAAGCGGAAATGAATCTTGAACGCAACGGCTATCCGCAAATGGACGGCATCCACGATTCGATTATCAGACAGTATCAGTGGCTTGCAAAAATGTCATATAAAAACGGCAGAACCGTTCGCACCGGCGATTGCTACGGTATGGATGCGCACGCAGATATTTGCCGAGTTGCTGAAATTGTCGGATTTACTCCCGACTTTACCAAAAAAACAGAGTTCTTGAAGGACTCACAAACTGCAATGATTCGTGGCGATAGAACGGAACTTTTCTTTGACGGAATGAAGCACTACGGCGGACATCAGCACGGAAGCAGACTCAACCTCATTTATTACGTTGACGGAACCCCCGTTCTTACCGAATTAGGATGCTGCAGTTACGATTGGCAGGAAAGTTATCATACAGTGGGAAATAAAGCTTCCCATAACGTTGTTTACAGTAATGATTTTGCTTTATGGGAAACTCAAACTACGGTTGAGGACGTTACGTTTGACGAAAAGACCAATACCGTATCGGGTAAGGTAACGTATAAGGACAAAAATCACGAACTTGTTTGGAAGCGTACCGCATGTCTTGACGGAATGAAGCTTACAATTAAGGATGAAATCAAAGCAGATAAACCGCTTAACGTATGCGGAAACTTCTTCTTTGCCGATAAGGGAATGACTCTTGATGATATATGGTATATGGGCGATGAATTAACATCAAAGGGCGAAGAAAGCGAATTTAAGGTGCTTCACGGTCTTGACCTTGTTACGGTAAAAAGTACCGAAAAACTTACACTTTCGTGTGTTCCTTGCCTGAACGACGACAATCAGCAGGATAGAGCAACTCGACTCAGATGGAATGATTTTACGGACGAAAAGACGGTCATTACCGAAATAATGTTATAATCTGATAAAAATAAAACGAACCTTGAACATTCAAGGTTCGTTTTGTCTATTTCTTTTTCTTGTAAAACTGTTCTTTGTATGCTTCGGGTGACATTCCCGTTTTTTGCTTAAATGAATGTAAAAATCCCGATAAAGAGCCAAATCCCGAATTAAAGCACACGTCTGTAACGGACATTCCTGTTTTTAATAGCATTTTTGCACAGTTGACTTTTTTGCCGTTAAGGTAACTTATGTACGTTTCACCCGTTTCCTGCTTAAAAAGATTTCCGAAATATACGGGAGAAAGACACGCTTGCTCGGCTACGGCTGAAAGAGTGGGGCTTTCTCTAAAATGTGCTTCAATGTATAAAATTGCTTTTTTAATAGGTGAAATGTATGCGTCTTTTTCAGGTGTGTTTAGAATTACAGTCATAATATAATCGCAAAGCGGTTGAACAAAACCCGATGTTTCGTTTTCTTCTTCTAAAAGCTTTGCCGCTATGTTAAGCTTGGAAAGTTCTTCTTCGGAAAGAACTCTGCAAACACGGTTACTGTATATTTCTTCTAAGCGGTTAGGCGAAATTACCGTTTCGTCAAAGGAAATATTCCATTGATTGGCAACACCGTCCAGTTCTACCGAATGGAAGTCCGACGGAGATACGATATATACGCTCCCCGGCTGAATGGGATATGTTTTTCCGTTAAAAATATGCTTGCCTTTTCCGTCAAGAATAATTTCTATTTCGTAGTAATCGTGGGCGTGCATAGGAAAAGAATGAGTATTTCTCAACTTAATATTTAAATGCTTGCCTTCCGGAATGTATTTGGATGACGAAAGTCTTAATTCTTTTTTCAAATCTATCACCAATTAAATTGTACTATATTTTTTTAAGAAAATCAACATAAATCTTGAAATATTGCGAATAATTCTTGCATTTGCTATTGAAAAAGAGCACTTGATGATGTAAAATTTATAAAAAAGAACAGGGAGGTTGTAACTTGTATTTAGGAATTGATATCGGCGGAACAAAATGCGCAATCTGCGTAGGCAATGAACTCGGTCAAGTGATCGAAAAAATTAAATTCGCCACAACAACTGTAAATGAAACGGTTGAAAACATTAAATTAAATGCCGTTAAACTGAATGAAAAGTATAATCCCGTTTCGGCAGGTGTTTCCTGCGGCGGACCTCTTGATGAAAACAAGGGTATAATAATGTGTCCGCCCAATCTTCCGGATTGGGATAACGTAGAAATAAAGAAGATCCTTGAAAACGCATTGGGTATTTCCGTTGGGGTAAGAAACGATGCAAATGCTTGCGCTATGGCGGAATTTTACTTCGGGGCAGGCAGAGGCTGTAAAAATATGGTGTTCATGACATTCGGCACGGGATTAGGTGCGGGACTTATTCTTAACGGAAAACTGTATTCCGGCACAAACGGTTTTGCGGGGGAATTAGGTCATATTCGACTTGATAACTTTGGTCCGTCGGGCTACGGAAAGTGCGGCTCTTTTGAGGGATTTTGTTCGGGAAGCGGACTTAAAGAGCTTGGCAGAGCAATGGCGAGGGAAGCAATTCAGCGAGGCGAAAAGGTTGAATGGGCAAAGGACGGAATTGACTCCGTTGACGTTGCCGCTATGGCTGAATATGCACGCAAGGGCGACGTAATCGCAAAAAACGTTTTCGATATTTGCGGAAAAAAATTGGGACAAGGACTTTCCATTGTGGTGGACCTTCTTAACCCCGAAAAAATAATAATAGGAAGCGTTTTTGCTCGTTGCGAGGATTTACTTCGTGAACCGATGGAAAGCATTCTTAATAAAGAAGCACTGAGCGATGCTGTAAAGGTGTGCAAGGTTTGCGCACCGGAGCTTTTGGAAAACATAGGTGATGCGGCGGCACTTGCAGTGGCAAGAGAGGTAGAAAATGAAACATATTGATATACTAAAAGAAAGATATGCACAATTGAATATATGTGCAGAAGATATAGAACGAGCGGTTTTATTGATTGAAGAAATGTATAAAAGCGATAATAAGCTTTTGCTTTGCGGCAACGGAGGAAGTGCGGCTGACTGCGAGCATATTTCGGGAGAATTACTTAAAGGTTTCCTGCTTAAAAGGGAAGTGACCGAAAATATCGAAGTGGAAGAAAGCGTAAAGTCCAATTTACAAAAGGGCGTGCCGGCTATTCCGCTTACAAGTCTTTCGTCGTCACTTACCGCATTTGCCAATGACGTTGAACCGTCACTTTGCTTTGCTCAACTTTGCTTTGCACTTGGCAAAAAGGATGATGTGCTTTTTGGCATTTCCACATCCGGCAATTCAAAAAACGTGGTTGAAGCGGTAAAGGTTGCTAAAGCCATTGGGATAAAAACCGTCGGTCTTACGGGCTCAAAAGGCGGAAAATTAAAAGAATTATGTGATGTGTGCATTTGTGTTCCCGAAAACGAAACGTTCAAGATTCAGGAATTACATTTGCCGGTGTACCACGCTATTTGCGCTCAGGTTGAAGAAGATTTATTTGGTTGAGGTGATTTTATGGAAAAAACAGTAACAATTTCATCATGGAAATTTGCTTATGAAAAAAACAGTACGGTAAATAAAAAGAATTACTTTTTTACATCACTTGCGGATATAAAGCAGTCCGGGTTAAAACTTTACAAGGCGACAGTTCCGGGCAATCTTGAACTTGATATGGCAAAATTGGGCAAACTGCCCGAGGATATTTATTTCGGAACGAACATTATTGAAGCACAGAAGCTTGAATGTGTTCACACATGGAATGTTTCGGAATTTGAAATTGAAAACACCGAGGACGAAAAGGTGCTTCGCTTTGAGGGAATTGACACCTTTGCTGAAATATTCATTGACGGCGAATATGCGGGTTCAACGGATAATATGCTCATTTCACACGAGTTTTCGATAGATTATGCGGAAAAGGGCAGGCATGAACTGCTTGTGCATATTCTGCCTACCGAAATCGTTGCCCGTGAAATTCCCATTTCTTCAAGAAACAGAGCAATGAGATATAATATGACGAGCATTTCCGTCAGAAAAGCGCCGTATATGTACGGTTGGGATATTATGCCCCGAACGGTATCTTCGGGAATTTGGAAACCCGTCAGCGTGGTTTACAAAAAGAGAACAAGACTTGAAGAAACGTACTTAAGAACGGTACAGCTTCAAGATAATTACTGTGAGCTTGAACTTGAATATTCAATTATGTCCGACCTTGACGATATTAAGGAACTGCGCATTGAGGTTACGGGAATTTGTGACGACCATAAATTTGAATGTTCGTCGAAAATCGTAAGTGCATTCGGCAGACTTCGGATTTCAAGTGACAGATGCAAGCTTTGGTGGCCGAAAAATTACGGCGATCCGAATTTGTATGAGTTCACCGTAAAGCTTCTGCACGGCGAAAATGCCGTTGACGAAAAGAAATTTTCATTCGGTATTCGTACCGTTGAGCTTGAACGTACTTCACTTGCCGGAAAAGACGGAAAGTTCTGCTTTAAGGTCAACGGACAGAAAATTTTCGTTTTGGGTACAAACTGGGTTCCTACGGATGCGTTCCCGTCAAGACACGATGAATTTACTCTGCGTGGACTTGAACTTACAAATGAACTTAATTGCAATATGATAAGATGCTGGGGCGGTAACGTTTATCCCTCCGAAATGCTTTACGATTATTGCGACAGACACGGAATTATGGTATGGCAGGATTTCGCTATGGCCTGCGGAATTTACCCGAATACCGATGAATTTATGGCGGCAATAAAGTTTGAAGCAACACAGGTTGTAAAACGGTTAAGACAACATTCCTGCATTGCCTTGTGGTCGGGCGATAACGAGTGCGACTCAATGTGCAGATGGGTCCGTTCTGCATTTAAGGGCGAGGAAACACAAAGAATGGATCCCAACAGAAACAAAATCACCCGTGAGGTTCTTAAAGACGTTGTTTATTGGGAGGATAACACACGTCCTTATTTGCCTTCATCTCCGTACGTTGACCAAGTGGCTTATGAAACTAAGCTTCCAATGGCTGAAGATCATCTTTGGGGTCCGAGAGATTATTTTAAGGGCGATTTCTATAACAAAAATTCCGTATGCCACTTCGCTTCGGAAACCGGTTATCACGGATGCCCTGCACCCCAAACACTCAGAAAATTTATTCCCGAAAGCGAACTCAATGATCACGGCGATAAGGAAAAATGCACAAATGCAGCATGGATAGTTCACGCCGCTAATCCGGGAACGTCCTTAAACGAACCCTATGCGTACAGAATTCCGCTGATGAGCAGACAGATAGACCGTCTGTTCGGCTTTAACGGTGACGAAAGCATTGACGATTATGCACTTATGAGTCAGATATCTCAAGCAGAAGCGGTGAAGTTCTTTATTGAACATTTCAGAATACAAAAATGGTACAGAACGGGTATTATCTGGTGGAATATTATTGACGGATGGCCGCAGATTTCCGATGCGGTGGTTGACTGGTACGGAACGAAAAAGCTTGCGTACAGTTATATTATGCGTTCACAAAAGCCCCTTTGTCTGTTCTTTGACGAGCCCGACGAAAACGGAAATATAACACTTTGCGCTTCTAATGATTTAAGGCAGACAAAAAATATTTCCTACAAAGTTACGGATATGAAAACGGGCAAAGTAGTTCTTGAAGGAAATTCCGATATAACGAACGATACTACCGTAAGACTCGGCACGGTAAAGGAAGAACATACATACTATTTTATCGAATGGTCGGGCGACGTTAAGGGAAATAACCACTTTGTGGGCGCTATCGGCGATAAGGTCGATTACGCTGAATACGTTGACTTTATGAAAAAAGCCGATTATTTTAACGCTCTTGAAGGATTTGATTTTTCTGCGGTTTGCAACGGAAAGGAAAATTAAAAATGTTACAATTGATTGATAAAAGTAAAAATTCATACAAGGCGGCGCTTCATGTTCATACCACGGTTTCCGACGGAAAGATGACTCCGGAGGAGGTCAAGCAGGCATATCGCAACGAGGGATATTCCGTAGTGGCATTTACAGACCATCAGGTTTTTGTTCCGCACAACGATTTGACCGAGGAAGGTTTTTTAGCAATCAACAGTGTGGAATATGCTCTTAATTACACGCCTCACGAATTGGGCGGTTGGCCGTTTATTCATACGTATCATTTGAATATGTATGCTAAATCCCCGGACACCGATTTTACTTCGCTGATTTCACCCGTAACCGTGTGGCTGAAACAGTCATTGCCTTATATTTCCGAAGAAATGCAACAAAATACCTATGTTCCTGAATACTCCATTGCGGGCTTTAATGAATGGATAAGCCGTGCCAATGATGAAGGATTTCTTGTTTGCTACAATCATCCGCTTGGCAACCGTCATTCATATCCGGATTATGCCGGATTAAAGGGACTTTGGGGTGTTGAATGGTTCAATTACGGCTCAAACCGCAGCGGTATGATAGAAACTATCGGGCCGATGGACGACCTTTTGCATAACGGTCAGCAGGTTTTCCCGATAGCGGGGGATGACTCCCACGAGCTGAACGGCTGCTTTGGCGGCTTTTGTATGATTCAGGCAAACGAACTTTCGTATGCTTCAATTTTGGACGCCATGGAAAAAGGCGATTTCTATTCGTCTACCGGACCGCTGTTTGAAAGCGTCATTCTTGACGGAACAAAACTCACCGTGGAAACATCGGGGGTACGGGACGTATTTGTAACAACTGAACGACGTGTTCAGTACCCGAAGTCAAGCAAAGAAAAACCCATTACCGAAGCCGTGTTCGATTTGGCTGATTATATTGAACAAAGTCACTTATCCGAAGAAATATGGAATCAAGCATGGTTCCGCATTACGTTGTACGATTTCAGCGGAAAAGAAGCGCACACCCGTGCGTATTTCTTAAAGGAACTGTTCCCGAACGAAGAAAAAAATAAATAAGAATCGTTCACAAATGAGAACGAAAATAAAAAAGAACCGCGTATAGCGGTTCTTTTTTGTATATTTGATTTTATCAGTCTATTCTCTTAATGTCTGCACCTAATTCGGTGAGTTTTTCAACGATTTTTTCGTAGCCTCGGTCAATGTAGTGAACACCCGAAATGGTCGTTGTGCCCTCTGCCATAAGACCTGCAACGATAAGTGCGGCGCCGCCACGGAGGTCAAGCGCTTCGACGGACGTGCCGTAAAGTTTTTCAACACCGGTAATGGTGGCAATTCTGTCGTTATAATCGTTGTTTCCGCCCATTTTCTTGATTTCGTCAAGATGACGGTAACGCTGCTCGAAAATTGTTTCCACAATGGTGCTTGTTCCCTGCGCAATCGAAAGTAATGCGGAGAACGGCTGCTGAAGGTCGGTGGGGAAGCCGGGATAAACCATCGTTTTAACTCTCACGGCTTTCGGGCGTCTGTTAAGCGGAATAATGCGAAGCGTGTCTTCGCCCTCGTCAATTCGGTAACCTGCCTCGTAAAGCTTTGCGGAAAGCGATTCCATGTGAATGGGAATACAGTTCCTTATAGTAATATCACTGTTTGTTGCGGCGGCAATTATCATCCACGTGCCCGTTTCTATTTGGTCGGGAATAAGCGTGTAATTGCAGGAACGAAGTTTCTTTACACCGATAATTCTTATTGTGTCGGTTCCTGCACCCTTGATTTTTGCGCCCATATTGTTAAGGAAGTTGGCAACGTCAATAACGTGAGGTTCTTTTGCACAGTTGAAAATTGTGGTAACGCCCTCAGCCTTAACCGCTGCAAGCATAATATTGATAGTTGCACCAACGCTAACAACGTCAAGATACACTTCGGCGCCGACTAATTTTTCTGCGGTGATATCAACAACGTCCGTGACCTTATATTCTGCACCTAATGCGGAAAATCCCTTTAAGTGCTGGTCGATGGGGCGCTTGCCGATAAAGCATCCTCCCGGAGGGGGAACGGTGGCATGTCCGAAACGTGTAAGAAGCGCACCCATAAGATAATATGAAGCACGCATTTTTTTTGCGAGATTTTTATCCGGACAAACGTCTTTAACACCTGTGGGGTCAATAGTTATCTGTCCCGGAACGGAAAGATCAACCTTTGCGCCCATAGAACGCATTGTTTCGGCAATGACCTTAACGTCGTCAATATCGGGAATATTATCTATAACACAAATACCGTCGGAAATAAGTGCTGCAGGAATAATCGCAACCGCCGCATTTTTTGCGCCGCTTACAGAAACTTCACCGTGCATTTGCTTTCCGCCGTTGATAAGTAGTTTACTCAAAATGCTTATGTATTCCGCAAAAGCGGAACTCCTCCTAATCTTTAGTCGCAAATACTATTTTATCATTTTTATTGCAATTTTGCAATAGTTTTTTAAGTTGGATGAAAAATTGAATATTTTTGTATAGACTTATTCTTTTGGACACATAATCTGACCGTAAAAGAAAGAAGGAGTTTAACTATGAAAAGAATAATCGCATTGGCAACGGCAATAGTTTTATCGGTAATAATGGCGGTGGCGGTGAACGACCCAAAGGATATTGTCAGAATACATATTCGTGCAAATTCGGATTCCGAAGCCGACCAGCAGGTAAAAATTCAGGTGAGGGACGAAATAAACGAATATTTGTCACCGAAACTTACAAATGTGAAAACGAAAAAGCAGGCTGAAGAAATAATCAGTGGTGCTATTCCCGAAATAAAGGAAATAGCGGAAAATGTTTCCGGCGAAAATGTGAATGTAACACTCTCGGAAGAACAGTTCCCGGAAAAAACGTATAATGACAAGGTTTATCCGGCAGGAGAATATACAGCGCTTATTGTTTCGATAGGCGAGGGAGAGGGACATAATTGGTGGTGTGTGGCGTTTCCGCCCATGTGCTATACAAGCTCGAAAAGCGGAAAAACCGAATACAGATCACTTATATATGATTTTTTGGAAAGGATAGGAATACTATGAAAAAAATACTTGCTTTAATAATTACGGTTGTAGTTTTAACGGTTTCGGTATCGGCGCTGTCGCTAAGCCGAGGTAATACGGGCGACAACGTAAAACGGTTGCAGGAAAAACTTAACGAATTTGGATATTCGGTGCAAGTGGACGGAATATTCGGCAGCAAAACAAAAAAGGCGGTAGAACAGTACCAAAAGGACAACGGCTTGACCGTTGACGGCATTGCAGGGCCTAAAACGTTAAGCAAAATGGGACTTGAAATCGCATCAAACAATTCGAGTTCGGAAATATATCTTTTGGCAAGAGCGGTATATGCGGAGGCACGTGGCGAAGCGTATATCGGCAAGGTGGCGGTGGCGGCGGTTATTCTTAACCGAATAGACGATCCGCTTTTCCCCAATTCCGTTTCCGGCGTGGTTTATCAGCCGGGAGCATTTGACTCGGTATCCGACGGGCAAATCAATCTTTCTCCCGACGAAGAATGTATTCGTGCCGCCCGTGATGCGTTCGGTGGGTGGGATCCTACAAACGGATGCGTTTATTATTACAATCCGAAGAATACAACTAATAAATGGATGCTCAGCAAGGACGTAGTTCTTACTGTGGGCAATCACGTTTTTTGTAGGTGATATTATGAAAAAAACTTTTGCGATAATTATTATATCGGTACTTTTTGTACTTTTAATGACTATGAGCGTTGCGGCAATTTGCGAATCCGCACGGGCGAACAAATTTCAAATTCGCTATGAAAACGCACTTAAATCGTCGCTTTCACAAAGCATAAGCGATATGCGAACTATCGAAAGCGATTTATCAAAACTTCTTGTAACAACAGACAGAAATTCCGAAATGCTTGCTTCCGTTGCACTTAAAAGTGCAGGGTGCGGCAACAATTTGTCACTTCTTCCCATAGTGGCAACAAATGCGCAAAACGTGCTTAAATTCACAAATCAGCTTTCGTCCTATTGCACTACGGTGTTAAAAGAAGATTCTCTGCCCGAAAATTTTGATCAGCAGATTTTTGAATTTTTCGAAACAAGCACGCAGGTAAATTTACAGCTTTCCGCACTTGAAACACAAATACTTTCCGGCGAACTTGACATTCTGACCGTAGGTGACGGCAAAACATCAAGCGACGGAATGTTCGGCAGCATTACGGACAGCATTATGGAATATCCGTCAGTCATTTTTGACGGTCCGTTTTCCGACGGGCAGGAAAGTACCACACCAAAGGTGAAACGTGAAGCGATTTCTGCGGAAACGGCGCAGAATATTGCAGAAAAACTTGGCTTTAATGTGGAATATTCGGGAGAAATTGACGGTGTTATTCCTGCGTATTTGCTTAAAGGCGAAAACAGCAGTGTGCAGATAACAAAAGAGGGCGGATTGCTTTTAATGGCGGTTTCCGAACGTGAAGTGAACGAAAAAAATATGTCCGTGGAGGACGGACAGACCTATGCACTTGAATTTGTTGAAAAACTCGGCTACGGAAGTGTGAAAAACGTTTGGCAGGAAAACTACGGAAATACGGCGATTTACAATTTTGCCACTGATTTTGACGGAGTAATATGTTATCCGGATATTTTTAAGGTTAAGGTTGCACTTGATAACGGAGAAATACTGTCGTATGAAGGGAAAAGTTACGTTATCAATAACCGTGAACGTGAAAAGGAACAACCTAAAATTTCAAAAAACGAGTGCGCAGAAAAGTTAAAAGGCGGGTTTACCGTAACTTCGGCACGGCTTTGCGTGATTTCCGTAAACAATAAGGAAAAACTTGCCTGGGAATTTTTCGGAGAATACAAAAATATGAAGTATGTTCTTTATTATTCCGCACAAAACGGCGAAGAACTGACTTCGTTCAGAATAATCAATTCGGATTCGGGTGAAATGGTTATTTAGCGGTTCAAAAATATACTGTTACACTGGTATAAAAATGTTGTGAATATTTCCCTTTTGCGGTATAATATAAAAAACAGGCAAAAGGGAGTGGAAAAAGTGGTTTACATTGTTGAGGACGACGACAGTATAAGGGAACTTGTGGTATATACTCTTAATTCTACGGGAATAGAGGCAATGGGCTTCGGACTTCCGTCGGAATTTCATAAGCAAATGAAAATCGCTTTGCCCGACATTGTTTTACTTGACATTATGTTGCCTGAGGAAGACGGACTTTCCATTCTTGATAAAATCCGAAACAGCAGCGATACGGCCGAATTACCCGTTATTCTGCTCACGGCAAAGGGAAGCGAATACGACAAGGTTATAGGCCTTGACAGAGGCGCAGACGATTATATTCCCAAACCGTTCGGAATGATGGAACTTGTGGCTCGTATAAAAGCATTGCTCAGAAGAAGCAACAGAAACACGGATGAATATTCGGTAGGCAAACTATATATTTCGCAAACGAAACACAAGGTGCTTGTGGACGGCAAGGAAATTTCTCTTACACTTAAGGAATTTGAACTGTTATTGCTGCTTGTGAAAAATGAAAACACCGTTTTAACTCGTGACAGATTGCTTGAAAAAATATGGGGATATTCCTTTGACGGCGAAAACAGAACGGTTGACGTGCATATAAGAACTTTGCGCCAGAAATTAGGTTCGGCAGGAGATATGATAGAAACCGTGCGAGGCGTGGGCTATAAGTTTTTAAGATAAAAAACTGAAAACAAAATACAATAAAAAATACCCGCTGAAAAAATATTTTTCAGCGGGTTGTTTGTTTTAGTTCGATGAATAGGGGTGTTCCTCTTATTTATCTTCCTTGTCGTTTTTATCTACGGCTTTTTTTATAAAAGCAGAACCTAAACAAAGAAGTGCAAAGCCGAGATACATACATATTTTATCTATTGAGAAAGCAAGTCCGGGGATAAGTGACGTAACAATAGATATTAAAAATAATACCAAAGCTATACAGGATAATACACTGCCGATTTTGAATTCTTTTGATTTTTTCATTTTTACATCTCCTTGAATTATGATATGTTTTTTACTTAACAATCAATTGTTGAAGCACAGTCAATTATTCATTATCTTCTGACAGAATATTGAGAGTAACACGTTCTTCTTCAATTTTCGGATAGTCCTGCGATGAAACGGATATGGCACCCGATGAAAGAGAATCTTTCACATTGGAATAATCCTCTAATGAAAAGTCCTTGAACAACCAAAGGGCTTCGTCGTCGGGAAGATAAACGTAGTTTCCGTTTTGCAAACCGTAAAATACGGTTTGTCCGCCCAACATGGAATCCCAGTTGCCTGCAAGCATCATTTCAAGTGTTGCGTCAACTGCTTCACGAAGACCTTTCATTGCGCTTGTCATAAACGGGTTATAGTCAAACGTGCTTGTAAGATATGACTGATCGTTGTTTGCACCGATCATATATGAAAATTCGTTAACCGCAAGCTGGGCACATCTTTCGGTAAAAGCATCGTTTGCAACTACCATTACTATTTCCGTTCCGGCTGTGTACCAATCCTGTATTTGCTTAAGCGATGCTTCTTCGTTTTCGGAAGCGCTTTCCGAACCGAATTCATCACAGTAAGCAACGTTTATTTCCACTGTCTTGTCAAATTCCGTTGCCGCATCGTTCGCTCCCTGCACAAGACCGTAGCAGTACGGCGAATATGTTTCGGAATTTCTTTCACCCATAAATCCGAATTTCGTAAATCCGTCCTTTACCGCACCGTAGCCGGCAAGATATCCGCTCTGCTCTTCTCTGAACATTACGCAATGGGTATTATCTTCAAGTTTGCCTACGGTGTTGCCCGAAACGTCGATAAGCACATATTTAATGTCGCTGTGCTTCGTCTGCTGCTCGGCAACTATCGGGGCAAAAATATCGCCCATGGAAACTATTACTTTTGCACCGTCTTTTGCGGCTTCTTCAAATTTTGCCGTAATGCTTTCAACACTTGCTGATTCCGGCTGATAATATGTGTATTCAATGCTGTTCGTATCGCCGCAGGTAGCTATTCCTTCCCATACGGCACCGTTGTTAAAGTCAAGCTCCAAGTCGCTTGTTCCTGTAATAAGCGCAATTTTACTGATTGGTTCGGATATTCCCGAACGGTTCTTCTTGCATCCTGCAAAGCATAAAAGCGAAATGATAAGCAGGAATGAAACTACTTTCTTAGCCATTTATCTTTTTCACCTTTACTGCCATCCATAAATTCATTACGCCTTCAATAATAAGGAATATTCCCAAAAGAAGCGTCAGCGATTTAATAACTCTGTTCTGTAAAATTATCATAACTATTCCCGAAAGAATTGTCAAAATTGAAATTATAAGTCCGACATACCAATATTTGTAGTTTACCTTGCGAAGCGATACCGTCTGAACACAGTCAATTATTCCGTGGTAAAGAATTACTATTCCGAATACCACTGCTACAAGATTAGCAAGAACTGTGGGAACACATATAATGTAAACACCCACTGCACTTAAGATAAGACCGAAGAAAAGTCCTAATCTGTTTGAAACAAGCGGTTCTTTAATAAATCTAATGATACTTATTATTCCTAAAATAAGGGTAGCGATTCCCAAAGCGATACAAACCACGTCAATGGCTACCGAGTGGAAAAGCGTTATCAGCACGCCGGCGACGATGGTAAGCACTGCGGAAAAGATATAATCTTTCCAAAGATTTGCAAAGAATTCTTTCAAAGAAATTCCACCTTTCTCTATTTTATTTATACTTAAATTATATAACATCAAAATACAAATGTCAACGTAATATTGTAATATTTTTGTAATAATTAAAAATTGTGGAATTTTTTTTATTGCATTGCCTGTTTATATATGATATAATCTTTCCAGCAATATAAACTACGGAGAAAAGTATGGAATTTTTTGAAATAAAAACCGATAAGCCTGCACTTTCATATAAGTCGGGTGAAAAAATGACGTTTGCGGTGCGCACAATTCATGGACTTGAATATACCGGCTGTTCGAGGTTTTCGTGGAAGCTTGAGGGAGATGACGGAAAAATCTCAAGCGGCGAGGGAAGTTGTTTGCCGACAGTTCCATTCAAAATCGAAACATCCTGCGATTGTCCCGGATTTGTGCATTTGACATTGGAAGCACTGAAAGCGGACGGTTCAAAGGATGAAAACGTGTGGATTAGCGATTCGGGTGCCGGCGCAGACGTTGATAAAATAACGTATAACGGTAAAGTTCCCGATGATTTCGATAAATATTGGGGCAATATTGAAAACAGCGTAAGCAATTTTGTTCCGCAACTGTTGAAAAATGAAAAATTGGGCAGTGACTACGCTCCCGATTGGGCAGATGTTTATGATGTACGTATATCAACGTTTGTTAATTCGGTTGCATCGGGAATAGTGTCAATTCCGTCAAAACCGGGCAAATATCCTATGGAAATAAGTTTTATAGGCTACGGCATTGCGGGCGCAGCAACGCCCATAGTACGAAACAATGCGATCTCAATTGTATTCAATGCCCACGGAATAGAAAATCTTGTTGAACATACGGTTCTTGAAGCAAAATACGAACACCTGAAAAACTATGGCTTCGACAAAAAGGAAAACGAAAAGCCGGAAACGACTTATTGGCAGAATATGATGATACGTGACCTTTGCGGCGTAAAATGGGCAAAAACCTTGGAAAAGTGGGACGGCGTAAACATAACGTCAATAGGCGGAAGCCAGGCGGCACTTCAGGCTACCACCGTTGCGGCACACGATAAGGACGTAACACTTTTAAAAATAAACGTTCCGTGGTTCTGCGACCTTAACGGAGAAAGCAAAGGTTATCTCGCCGGTTGGCGGCCAAAGCGTGCCGACGGACTTGAATATTTCGATACGGTGGCGCAGGGAATGAAAGTTACCTGTCCGGTAGAGATTTCGGCAGGACTCGGCGATTATTGCTGTCCGCCCCGCTCGGTAATGTGCCTTTATAACAGTATCAAATCGGAAAAGAAAATCGAATTCGTGCAAAGCAGAGTTCACGCAACTAATGAGTACGTTGGCGACATATTTTGTTTGGAGTCGGACGAGCGAACCGTTGAGCCGGGCATTTATGAGCATTACAAGGGCAATAAATACGAGGTGCTTTACGTGGGCAAAAACAGTGAAACACTTGAAGAGGAAGTGGTTTATAAGGCGCTTTACGGTGACGGCGGAATTTGGGTAAGACCGAAAAAAATGTGGAATGACTATATTATTTTGCCCGGCAAAAGGGTAAGAAGATTTAATAAAATATAGGAGAGAAAAGAATGAAGAAGTTTTTATCACTGATGAGTATGCTGCTTTTGACGGCACTGGTTTTTTCGGGATGCGGTCAGCAACCCGTTGAAAAACAAGACGACGTTGTTGCAGACGACCCGAATGAAGATGTAATTAACGTAATTGTTGATGAAACACCCGATGTAACGGAAGCCACTGATTATGTAACAGAAAAATGGGTTGCAGTTGAAATTCCATTTACTGCGACTAATGCAATCAAGAACATTCAGGAAGCTGAGGTTGACGTAACGTTCGTTAACCGCACAACCGGAACAAAAATGGTAATGCCTGCATTTTGGGAAGGAAAGACAGAATGGAAAGTACGTTTTGCACCAACCGAATGCGGAATTTGGGATTACACATTTGCAACTACCGGTACTGATTTGGGACTTACGGTTGAGGGCGGAACGGTTGCCTGCAACACGTATAAGGGCGACCTTGATATTTATAAGCACGGCTTCGTAAAAACTACTCCGGAACAAAAATATTTTGCTTATGCGGACGGAACACCTTTCTTCTATTTAGGCGATACGCATTGGACTATGCTTACCGAAGAATTTGATTCTGCCGGCTCACGTGCAGGCGATATTCAAACTGATTCGCACTTTAAGTATATTGTAGATAAGCGAATTGAACAGGGCTTTACTGTTTATCAAAGCGAACCTATCGGACATCTCTATAATGCCGTAAACGGTATTTCCGATACCGATATTAAGGGCTTCCAAAAAAGTGATATGTATTTCCAATACATTGCAGAAAAGGGCATGGTTCACGCTAATGCCGAGCTTCTTTTCCCGAGCGAAGTAACTGATAAGTTTATCAAAGATACGGAGCTTATCCGTGCAATTTCAAGATATTGGGTAGCACGCTACGGTGCATATCCGGTTATGTGGACTTTGGGACAGGAAATTGATAACGATTATTTCGGCAAAAACAACATTACCACCGAGAATAACCCGTACGTTGTAATGGCAAAATATATTGCCGAAAGCGATCCTTACAAGAGTCCTCTTACGGGACATCAGGAAAACACTTCACTTGTAGGTGCAAAGGGTAGTGTAGTGAGCAAACAATACGGAAAAATCAAGGTAAACGAACCGTCAGTATTCTTGGGCAATCCCGACCATACTTGGTGGGGCGTTCAGATGCACATTGACATTGACCAACAGTACAACTTCAATCTTCTTAAGGATTTTTGGGACAACGGCGAAGGTAAACCCGCAGTATTGTATGAAACAAAGTACGAAAAATTAAGTACAACTACTTACGGCGCAAGAGCTAAGAGCTGGATTGCGTATCTTTCCGGTTTGTACGGATGCGCTTACGGATGTCAGGATATGTGGTACTATATGAGTTCTTACGAAATGGATTCCACAAGCACGGACGGCTCTAAGATTTCGGTAACACCCGAAGACAAAAAGATTACTTGGGGCGAGGCAATGAAGCTGCCTTCCGGAGAACAGCACGGATATATGCGTCAGTTCTTTGAAAAGCTTGCGTGGTGGAAACTTGTTCCCGATTTTGAGGGCGTAAATGCATATCAAAAGAGTGAAGACAATATGCTTGTATATTACAGCGTTGCGTACAACAAAGATAAGGTTTACGTTGCATATTTCTACAATGAAACCGAAGATGCCGCAGGTGCATTTATCAATATGAATCAAAAGGCAACATATACGGCTCAATGGTTCAACCCCGTAACAAACGAATATACTCTTATTGACAATGCAATCAAGCCCGAAAAAATCGGTGAAACCTACGGCTACAACATGCCGAACAAGCCGATTGCGCAGGATATGGTATTGCTTGTAACTAAAAACTAAAATAATATTACAATTTAATAGGCAAACGGGTTAAGCTTATTTTATAAGTTTTTAGACTTATTTTTAATGGCATTTCTAAGTAATAAAAGATATAATTTATTTAGAAATGCCATATTTCTTTTTTGCGGTATAAGGTTATTCAAAAAAATTAAGAAAGAGAGAATATCATGAAGAAAATCTTATCATTATTAAGCTTACTGCTGATAGCGGTGGTGATGTTTTCGGGATGCGGTCAGCAACCCGTTGAAAAACAAGACGACGTTGTTACAGACGACCCGAATGAAGATGTAATAAACGTAGTTGTCGACGAAACTCCCGACGTAACGGAAGCGACCGACTACGTAACGGAAAAGTGGGTGGCGGCAGAAATTCCGTTTACGGCAACTAATGAAATCAAGAATATTCAAGATGCGGAGGTTGACGTAACGTTTGTCAATCGCACAACCGGAACAAAAATGGTAATGCCTGCATTTTGGGACGGCGGTACGGATTGGAAAGTTCGTTTTGCACCTACCGAGTGCGGAATTTGGGATTATACTTTAGCGTTTACCGGAGCTGACCTTGGTATAACTGCCGCAGGCGGAACTCTTGCCTGCAACACGTACAAGGGCGACCTTGATATTTATAAGCACGGTTTTGTAAACGCATACGGAAACAAATATTTTTCCTATGCTGACGGAACTCCGTTCTTCTATTTGGGCGACACTCATTGGGGAATGCTTGGCGAAGAATTTGATTCGGCAGGTCCGAACGCAGGTGACATTCAAACTGATTCCCACTTTAAGTATATCGTTGATAAGCGCATTGAGCAGGGATTTACCGTTTATCAAAGCGAACCTATCGGTCACGGATTTGTTGCTACCGACGGCATTACGAAAACGGATATGAGGGGCTTCCAAAAATGTGACCAGTATTTCCAATACATAGCGGAAAAAGGTATGGTGCATGCTAATGCAGAACTGTTGTTCCCCGGCGAAGTAACCGATAAGTTCATCGAAGATACGGAACTTATTCGTGCGGCTTCAAGATACTGGGTAGCCCGTTACGGCGCTTATCCCGTTATGTGGACTTTGGGACAGGAAATCGACAACGATTATTTCGGCAAAAACAACATTACCACTGAGAATAACCCGTACGTTGTAATGGCAAAGTATATTGCCGAGTGTGACCCGTACAAGAGTCCCCTTACGGGACATCAGGAAAACACATCACTTGTAGGTGCAAAAGGCGGTGTACCGAGCATTCGTGCCGGAAAAGCGTGCATTAACGAGCCGTCTGTTTTCTTGGGAAACAGTGCGCATACATGGTGGGGCGTTCAATGGCACCCTGCAATGGATCAACAGTATAACTTCCTTCTTGTAAAAGATTTTTGGGAAAACGGCGAGGGAAAACCTGCGGTTCTTTATGAAACACTTTACGAGTGCTTGGATACAAATAACTACGGTGCAAGAGCAAAGAGCTGGATCGCATATCTTTCCGGCTTGTACGGATGCGGCTACGGCTGCCAAGACATTTGGTATTATAAGAGCGAATACGGCAAGAACTCCGAAAGCCGTGACGGCAATATCACCGTGACACTTGAAGATAAGCAGATCACGTGGGGCGAAGCGATAAAACTTCCCACCGGCGACCAGCTTGGATATATGCGTCAGTTCTTTGAAAAGCTTGCGTGGTGGAAGCTTGTTCCCGATTTTGAGGGCGTAAATGCATATCAGTCAAATAAAGAAAACAACAGCGCATTATATGCGGTTGCATACAACAAGGATAAGGTTTATGTTGCATACTTCTATAATGAAAACGAAGATGCGGCAGGAACACTTATAAATATGAATCAAAAAGCAACATATACGGCTCAATGGTTCAATCCCGTAACTAATGAATATACACTTATTGATAATGCTATCAAACCCGAAAAAATCGGTGAAACCTACGGCTATAACATACCCAACAAGCCGACCGCACAGGATATGGTATTGATTGTGACGAAAAACTGATAAAAAAGAAGTCGGATGAAAAATCCGACTTCTTTTTTTTGCTCAATTATTTTACGTATATGTTAATTATATATGTTTTACCTACTTGACAGTTGAAAAATACTCGTGCCATTTTTAGTTATCTTTTTATCATTTGAATTTGCTGAAAACATCGCAAATATCGTATATATGCACAAATGAACATAAATGCAATAAACATATTTTGCTCTGGTAGTATTATAATCAGTGTAACATTTCAATACTATAAAGGACAAAAAAGGTGCAATCCGAAAACAGACTGCACCGAATTGTTTTATATGTTTACTGAAATAACCTGACCTTTTTCGTCGGACTCAAAAGCGGCTTCCATAACGCACATAACTCTGCGAACTTCTTCAAGTTTGATAAATCTGTCTGCTTTTCCGTCAAGAAAATCGCAAACGTTGCGGTAGAAATTATGTACATCACTTTGCGGAATATCAATATCGTATTCGTCCAAAGTGATTTCATCACGGGGAGCCATTGTCTTTGTAATACCTGCGGCGTTCTGCACGGGGGTAATATCCTTTTCCTGCCATGCCTTAAGTTTTGCAACGTGGCATTTGTGCTGCCAATCCTCGATTTTTGCAGAGCCGTTTTCTGCCTGCATATAAAATCTCGGCATGGGAAGGAAGTTATACGTACCAACTTCAACAAGAGCGGTAACACCGTCTGCATAAGTTAAATGAAGCTTAAAGCCGTCGTCAACCTCTTTGTTTGTGTAGTGTGAGCAAGTGCAATAAACCTTTGTAACCGTTTCGCCGTGAAGCTGAAGCATTTGGTCAATAAGGTGAACGCCCCAGTCAAGAATCATTCCGCCGCCGTGTTCCTTTTCGCAGCGCCAATCGCTGGGAATACCACGTGAACCGTGAATTCTTGATTCAATGCAAAGTGGCTTTCCGATATTGCCCGAAGTAATAACTTCTTTCATTGCAAGAAAGTCCACGTCCCAGCGTCTGTTTTGATGAACTGTGAAAAATTTTCCCGTTTCCTTTGAAGCGGCAATCATTTCGTCAAGTGCCTTAACGCTCATTTCCACGGGCTTTTCACAAATTACGTTTTTGCCTGCTTTGAGTGCTTCAACAACCGTATTCCTGTGAACGTCATTGGGAATTGCAACAACGACGATATCAACGTCCTTGTCGGCAAAAATTTCTTCATTGGAGGAATAAACCTTTACTCCGTCTTTTTTTGCGGCTTCTCTGCGCACTTCACGAATGTCATAAGTGCCTGAAAGATTGCAAACGTCACTTTTCATTATTTGTTTGCAGTGCCATGCACCCTGTCCACCGTATCCTATTACTGCTACGTTTTTCATTTTGTTTACCTCTTTATAAGTGTTGAACCTTGGGGCGTATCCTTTATATCGTAACCCCTTGCGTTTATTTCATCTCTTAATTTATCCGACAAAGCCCAGTTTTTGTCTTTTCTTGCCTGAGTTCTTTCCTCAAGCATCTTTTGAAGCTCTTCAGGAATATCTTCCTTAGGTGCAACGTAACCCTTTTCAAGGTCAAGACCGAGAATTGCATCCATTTTAAGGGCAGTATCGTAAATTTCCTTGCTTGTTTTTCCGCATCTTAACAAGTTCCAAAGAATACCCAGTGCCTTCGGAACATTAAGGTCGTCGGAAACCGCTTCCTTAAACAGTTTATAGTTTTCCTCGCAAATTGCAACGGTTGATTCGTCACTTGCGGCATTTTTGTTCTGCATAACCGCTTCAAGAAGACGGATATATGCTTTCTGACTTGACTTGATTGCGTCCCAAGTGAAATTGATTTTATTTCTGTAATGGGCATTTAAGCAGAAGTATCTGAATGAAAGAGGCATAATGCCGTTTTTCTTCAAATCGGCAACCGTGTAGGTGTTGCCGAGGCTCTTGCTCATTTTGCCGTTGTCAACCATCATAAATTCGCCGTGCATCCAATAATTTACGGCAGGATGTCCCAAAAGTGCGGTGGACTGTGCAATTTCGTTTTCGTGGTGTACCGGAATATGGTCTACACCGCCGGTGTGAATATCGAATGTGTCGCCGAGATATTTTCTGCCCATTGCAGAACATTCAATATGCCATCCGGGATAACCCATGCCCCAAGGACTTTCCCATTGCTGAAGATGTTCTTTAGGCGCTTTTTTCCACAACGCAAAGTCGGCGGGATGACGTTTTTGGTCGTTTACTTCAACACGTGCGCCTGCCATTTGTTCTTCAAGGTCAAGCTTGGAAAGTACGCCGTATTTGCCGTACTTGATAATATCAAAATAAATTCCGTCGTCCGTTTCGTAAGCATAGCCTTTTTCTTCAAGACCTTTGACGAATTCAATCATTTCGGAAATATGCTCGGTGGCTTTCGGAACGATTTCGGGCAAAGTAATGTTAAGTGCTTTAACGTCGTCCTTGAACACGGAAGTATAGTATGCGGCGATTTCAAGAGGTGATTTCTGTTGAGCTTTTGCCGCCTTTTCCATTTTATCTTCACCGGAATCCGCATCGCTTGTTAAGTGACCTACGTCGGTAATGTTCATTACGCCGAGAAGCTTATAGCCTTCCATTGCAAGCGTTCTGCGAAGCAAATCCATAAAAACGTATGTTCTTAAATTGCCGATGTGCGCAAATGAATATACGGTAGGACCGCATGAATACATACGCACTTCACCGGGATTAACTGTTTTTAATTCTTCTTTTTTGTTTGTGAGAGTGTTGTAAACTAACATTTCCTATCTCCAAATAAACATATTTTATCCGTATTATTATACAGCAAGAACCGTTACGGCGCAACAGTTTTGTACTAAAATTAGAAAAATATTCATATTTTTTACAGGTGATTTTATGAAAAAACGAACTTTCTTCAACGTTGGAATGATAACTTGTGCAAATGTGCTTGTTCGGCTTATGGGTGTTTTTTACAAAATACAGCTTGCAAAAATCATTTCGCCGGTGGCACTGGGAATATATCAACTTGCAATGTCGGTATATATGTTTTTTATTACGCCCATTGCCTCGGGACTTCCAAACGGAGTGAGCAGACTGTGCGCAAAGTATAAGAACAATTCCGAAGATGTTGTACTTAACGGAATAAAATGCGCAATTCTGCCCATTGTGTTTTCGTGCCTTATTATGCTTTTCGGAAAAGATATTATCGCACGGATATTTCTGCACGAACAGGGCGCTTCTATGGCGGTGGTGGCACTTATTCCCGCAATAAGCCTCGGCGCACTTGCAAGCCTGCCTGCGGGATATTACCATGCAAAAGAAAAATCTGCACTTCCCGCCGTTTTTGAAATTATTGAGCAGGCTTCCAAAATTATTTTTGCATTCGTACTTGCGTCCTTTATCGGTGGAAAATCGGATACTTGGGATGCGTGCATACCTGTGCTTGCGGTCAGCTTCGGCGGAGTAGTTTCGTTTATTTTGATGTTTGCACCGCTTAAATTGCCGAAAAAACCGACAAACGTTTACACAAAAGAACTGCTTCAAAATGCCGTTCCGCCCACACTTTCAAGAATGGCAACTTCCGTTTTGCATCTTTTGACCACTACCGTATTACCGCTTCGGCTTGTGACGTACGGACTAACCAAGGAAGCGGCGCTTTCACAGTACGGAATACTGACTTCTATGGCGTACCCGGTGGTGTTTATGCCCATGACGCTTATCGGTGCATTGGGAGTTGTACTTCTTCCCAAAATTGCAGGAAATTTGAACAATAAAAAGTATGTAAAAAAACTGTATTACAAAAATTTGTGTGCGGCTTTGGGCGTATCGGTGGCATTTTCGGTAATTTTGTTCTTTTTTGCACCCTACGGGGCGAAAGTGATTTTTTCTCAACCAATGGCGGGAAGATTTATGGTAATGCTTATCCCCAGCGTTATATTTTTGGGACCTAAAATGATATGCGCAACGATGATAAACGGCTTGGGAAAACAAAAAACACTTATGATTTCGTCAATAATCGACGGAATTACGGGACTTGCACTTACATATATTCTTGTAGGAAAGTTCGGAATATACGGCTTTATACTTGCCAACTGTCTGCAAGATATAACGGCATTTGCCGTACATTTCGTGCTTTGCAAAAGATTCATAAAGGGAATGAAAAGTAATTGAGAATAGCACTGTTCGGAAACCAAAATTCGGGGAAAACCACACTGTTTAACGTGCTGACGGGAAACACGGCGCACACGGGCAACTATCCGGGAATAACCGTTTCGGTTGCAGAGGGAAAAATGAAAGGCACAAGCCACACCGTTGCGGATTTGCCGGGAATATATTCGCTGAATTCTTTAAGCGCCGAAGAAAAAATATCCGAGGAATTCTTAAAGACGAAACCCGACCTTTTAATAAACATTCTTGACGGAAACTGTATAATGCGGGGAATGTATCTTACAATGCAACTGATAAAATACAATATACCTATGATAATTGCGCTTAATATGATGGATGAGGTCGGCAAAAAAGGAAGCATGGAAATTGACAAAATCGAAAAGGAATTGGGAATACCGATAGTTCCCATAAGCGCAAGAAACGGAATAAATATTGATAAACTGATAAATGCGGTAAAAGGCAAAAAGGGAAAAAAGGCAAACAAAAAATTTTTAATGCTGAAAAATGACCCTGAAAGTATTTATAAAGCGATTGACTCGTTTGAACGGTATATTCATCTTGAAAAAAACGATAAAATATCCTTTGCGGACAGAATTCTTGCGGGAAAGTATACGGGAATACCTTGTATGCTTACCATTTTGGGAGCCATATTCTTTTTGACCTTTTCCGTTTTCGGGGAAATGCTTACGCAGGTGATTGAAAACGGCGTTGAAGTGATAAGCGGCAAAGCCGAAATTCTTTTAACTTCATTGGGAGCAAGCGAATTTTCAAAAGGACTTGTTATAAACGGAATTATCGAAAGCACCGGAAGTATTATTTCATTTTTACCCTGCGTATTGCTTTTGTCGTTTTTTCTTTCGATGCTTGAAGACTCGGGGTATATGGCTCGTGTTGCGTTTATTATGGATGCGCCTATGAGCAAGGTGGGACTTTCGGGCAAAGCCATTGTGCCGCTGATTTTAGGGTGCGGCTGCTCTGTTCCGGCGCTTCTTTCCTGCCGAACGCTTGAAACAAACAGAAAAAATACCGCACTTGCCGTTCCGTTTGTGCCGTGCAGTGCAAGACTTCCCGTGTTTATGATGATATCGGCAAGGTTTTATAAAAATCCGTTTCCGATTATTCTTTTACTGTACGGATTGGGCTTCACTTCGGCGCTGATTTTCGGCACCGTTTCGTCAAAAAATACACAACCGCCGTTTTTAATGGAACTTCCGCCGTACCGAATGCCGAAAATTTCCACCGTATTAAAGGACGTTTTTGACAAAACAAAGGATTTCCTCAAAAGAACTTTTTCAATAATTCTTGTTGCGGGAATAGTCGTTTATTTGCTTTCGTCGTTAAGCTTCGATTTAACTTTTTCCGTGGAAAACAGTATTCTTGCAAGCGTTTCAAAGTGGCTTCTTCCGGCATTTTCGTTAATGGGAATTACTTCGTGGCAATGCGTTGCGGCACTTCTTTCGGGAATAAGCGCCAAGGAAGCAATTATAAGCACTTTTTCGGTTCTCGGCGTGACGACGGAGATTTTCACAAAGCAAAGCGCCGTTGCATTTTTGGTTTTTACCGCACTGTATACTCCGTGCATTGCTTCGCTTAACATCATAAGAAAAGAATACGGCATAAAAACAATGATGAAATCCATTGCCGTGCAAACGCTTGTTGCTTTTACCGCCGGATGTTGTGCGTATTTTTTAATGAGAATATAAAAAAGGCACTTCCGCCACAAAAAGCGGAAGTGCCTTAGCCATTTTTGTTTACTGACGAATAAAGGGCTCAAGCTGAGTATTGACCTGATTGATAATTACAACTAAAAGAATATTTACCGTGCCCATGCAGATGCTTCCCAAACTGAAACCGAGAATTGAGAATACGGCGAACAGAATAAGGAAAACTTTAAGGGACGAGGGGAACTTGCTGTCCAACTTGTTATTGTTGATTCCGTCGATAAGGGCATTAAGCTGAGTGTTCTTGATTTTTGAGAAAATACTGTTCAAGATACATGCCACCGTAATGAAGATGAAAACGACGATTGTCACCACAAGGATAATGGCAATAATTTCTGCGGGGGTAAGACGGTCAAGTGCAATGCCTATTTCGGGTACTTTTTCAAGCACTTCGTCGGGAATTTGCGATGTGATGTCGCTCATATTTATCGAGCTGAATGCTGCACTGCCAAGTGCAAGAACGATTGAGAAAAGCACGGCGCACAATGCAGACAGTGAAGCGCCTACAATATTAAGAATAAAACGAACTTTTTCAACAACGGCAACGGTTTTTAAGCTTTTACCGTGAATATTTCCCTTCTTTGCGTTAACGTAAATAATCCATAGGCATACGGTAATGATAATTGAAAATACCGAAGCAGAACCTGATAAAAACGGCAACGATATATCGCTATCGGAAATAGAGGAAATAAGTTGCAAAAGAAATGATGAGGAATAAGAAACGGCTATTCCTACGGTGGAAATTATTGTTAAAGCAAGGAAAAGTCCCGAAGAAAAAATTCTCGACAGAGTTGAAGCAACTGAATTAACTTCAAACACCTCGGAAGCATGATTTTCTTCAACTGCGGGTGTAACAACGTCGTTTCCGTTGATAAGCTGATAACCGCATTCTTTGCAGAAAACTGCGTTATCGGGATTTTCTGTTCCACATTGACTGCAATACATAACAATTCTCCTTTTTAATAAACTTAATTTTATCGGCATAACGTCAAATGATGCAAGCCGTGAAAAGATTTTTTGTTCACCGATATGATACAACGAGATTACCGAAAAGTCAATGTATTTGAATAATTTTTCTTGATTTTTATACATAAATATAATATAATAAATTGAAATATATGCGGAAAGGAAATACATAAATGAAAAAAATACTCGCATTTTTACTTGTTGCGGTGATGATGCTCGGTACTTTGTCCACAGTATCGTTTGCGTCCGAAACGGAACTTGAAAACGGAAAAACTAATCTTGTTACAGGTGACAACTTCGATTTTGAAGGCGGCACGGTAGGCGATTGGGGAGCAAATTACGGCGGAAAGGTCGTAAATGCAAGCAATCCCGCAGGCGGCGGAAAGGTTCTTAAATTTGATGCCGGCTCAAATCCCAACCCGTGGTGGGCACCTACGCTTGATATCAAACCGTTTGTAAGCAAGCTTGAAGCTGCTTGCACGCTTTATATTGCCGTAGATGTATATTCAGGCAAAGGCTACACTTCGACAGTGCGTTTGCGTGACCTTGCAGGAAAAGGAACAAACGGCAGATGGCACGATTCCAATGATACAAACGACAAAATGATCGGCACCGCTGATTTTGTCACCAAAGAATGGTCAACTGTTATTATCACTTTGGACATTACGGCAGAAGATATTCAGGCGGCTAAAAATCCCGGAGCATGGTTCGTTTGCTTTGATAAAATTTCCGAAAACACAACCGAATTCTATCTTGACAACTTTATTGTTTCCGATGGCGTAATCAAGGAAAAGGTTGAAGAACCCGTGGTAAGAGTAAAACTTACCGACGGAAAAGAAAACCTTGTTCCGGCTGACGGCTCGGATTTTGAAAACGGCAAATCAGGCATTTGGAATGCGGCTTACGGCGGAAATGTTTCCGTTGTTAAAAATCCCGCAGGCGGCGGTAAGGTGCTTAAATACAGCGGCGGCGAATCTCCCAAAACGTGGTGGACACCCACTTACAACCTTAAAACTATCGTTAAAGGGCTTAAGGATGCCTGCACACTGTACGTTGCAATGGATATTTATACTCAAAACGGATTTAATACCGCAGTACGACTTCGTGACAGAGCAAAAGACAGCGCAAGATGGCACGATTCCAACAGCACAAACGATAAGCAAATCGCATTGGTAACCCTTGACGGATATGAATGGACGACTGTTATCGTTAAAATTGATATCACAAAAGAAGATATTGCGGCGGCTCAGAGCGGCGGCGAATGGTTCTGCTGTATCGACAATATTTCAAATTATGCAGATGAAATCTATATTGATAACTTCTTCGTTTCGGATGCGCCGATAGTTATTCCTCAGGAAGAAAAAGGTCCCGTGGAATTTGCAGGTGCTTTCGGCAATAATATGGTGCTTCAAAGAGATACCGCAATCAACGTATGGGGTAATTCCGAATTTATCGGTGAAACGGTAACAGTTACATTTAAGGGAACAAGCGCTTCCGCTACTGTTGGAACTGACGGAAAATGGTCAGTTGTTCTTCCGCAGCAGAGCGCAGACATAAAGGAAAATGAACTTACAGTTACATGCAAGGACGTTTCCAAAACACTTACCGGAATTCTTGTAGGCGATGTGTTCCTTATCGGCGGACAGTCAAACGCAGAAAAGAGCCTTTCCGCTTGCGGAAAAGAATATTCAAAGGAATATATTGAATCGCTCATTTCCCGTGATAACGGAATGATAAGACTGTTTGCGCAGGGCTGTGCTGACGGTAAAGCAAATCCCGACAGAATGGCAACACCTCAGGACGAACCCATTCCGGGCAAAAAATGGAAGAAAGAAAATTATTCAACTGCACTTTCGTTCTCGGCAATGGGAATATTCTTCGCACATAAAATTGTAAACGAAACTAATGTTCCCGTGGGACTTGTTATGGTTTGCTCTGCCGGTTCACCCGTAAGCCAGCTTATGAGTAAGGAAGCTTCGCAGGCGGTAAACTATACAAGATATGAAAATGGTATCCCCGTTTCGGGAATGTTCAATGCACTGATGAACCCGTTCATCAATATGAAGGTCAAAGGAATGCTCTACTATCAGGGCGAAAGTGAAGCATCACTTGCAATTTCCGATTACGGCAAATATAACGTATATCTTAATGCTTACGTTGAAGATTTAAGAACAAAAATGAATCAGAACTTCCCGTTCTATTATGTTCAGTTGTCGTCACACGACGGTCAGGGATTAACAAGCTGGCCCGGTGTTGCCGAACAGCGTGCGGTTCAGTTTGACGGTACAAAGGTTATTCAGAATTCCGCAATGATTGTATGTATGGACTACGGCTTCAGAGTTACCGACCAGGATTATGCGCATCCCAACTATAAAGAGCCGGTAGGAAACCGTCTTGCAGACCTTGTTCTTGCAAAGCAGTACGGCATCGGCGACGAAAATTATGTAACTTCTCCGTACCCCGAATATGCGTACAAAACGGCGGATGGCATTGTGGTTCGTTATCATAATGTAGGCGACGGCTTGAAAACAGTAGGAACATATTCCGACGTTAAAGGCTTTAAGGCAATCACCGGAACAAGAAAGTACGTTTCCGTTGAAGCAGAAATCATTAACGAAAACGAAATTCTTCTTAAAACAAACGGAATTTCGGGCGTTATCGGTGTAGGCTACGGACTTGAACTTCTTGCATTCAACACTTATGACGGTGACGTAAAGTATATTGCCAATGTGGCAAACAGCAATGACCTTCCTGCACCTACGTTCAAGTTTACTACGTTGCTTAACGCTCCTCTTAACATGGGCGACGTTGACGGCGACGGTAAAGTAGGTTCCGCAGACAGAATTCTTCTTTCAAGATATCTTGCAGCATGGAAAGATAGTTCAATTCTCACGTACAAGTCGGTTGCGGATATTAACGGCGACGGAAAAGTAAATTCCATAGACAGAATTCTTCTTTCACGTCATCTTGCAGGATGGGAAAGCACAGATAAGTATTTTAACTGATAAAGGGGAACAGAAATGGCTTTGCAGGAATCCGGAGAAATGTATCTTGAAACCATATACGTTTTGTCGAAAAAAAGCAACTGTGTTCGCTCGCTTGACGTAGCGGAATATATGGGCTTTTCAAAACCGAGTGTTTCAAGAGCGGTTGCTTTGCTGAAAAAAGGTGAGTATATTTCGGTTAATAAGGACGGATATATTGCTCTCACCGACACGGGAAAGCAAATAGCACAAAAAATATACGAACGGCATACGGTAATTACGGATTTTCTGACGGGAATGGGCGTTGATGAAAACGTTGCAATGGAGGATGCGTGCAAAATCGAACACGATATAAGTGACGAATCCTTTGAAGCCATTAAAAAGTTCACGGAAAAGAGATAAAATAAAAACCGCTGAAAGATTTTTCAGCGGTTTTTGCATAGCATAAACAAAGGACTGAATTCTCAGTCCTTTTTCGTTTTTTTTTACTTAATTGTGATAAGAATATTGTTCTTAAATGTTTTGCCGGGTTCAAGTTTAGTCATATCACGTTTTGTTTCAAGGTCGTCAACAACATTATAGTATGCAGGAACACTCATCCAAGGTTCAATGCAAACGTAGGGGGCTTCAGAATAAGGCTTATGCCAGAAACCAACGTATTTCATATTGGGGTATTCAACGGTAACACTTCTGTTTGTCTTTGCAGATGCAAGTGTAACCTTGTTGCTCATCTTTGTAAGGAAAATAGCGTCGTTTACGAATAAATCGTGTTTAAGATTAAGGCGTACACCGTTTTCAAGTGCAAAGGGAACGGTTTTGTCGCTCATGTAGCATTCTTCAAAAACGAGTTGTTCCGGATTTGTTGCTTCGGCAAATTCAACGTAATAATCTTCGAACTTTCCTTCACCGTTCAAGGGAACATTAAAGCCCGGATGACCGCCGAATGCAAAATACATTGTTTCCTTGCCTGCGTTTTCAACTGAATATTCTACGTTGAGTGTTTCACCGTTAAGAGTATAGGTTACAACGTATTCAAAATCAAAGGGATAGATTTTTTTGATTTCGTCGTTGGATTTAAGCGAGAAAACAAGCTTGTTTTCGGTCTGCTCCTTTAATACGAAATCGGAAAGTTTTGCAAAGCCGTGAAGTACCATTTCATAGGTGTTTCCCTTATAAGTGTATTTGCCGTCGGTAAGTCTTCCGCAAATGGGGAAAAGGTTGCATGCTCTTCCTGACCAGAATTCAGGATTGCCCTGCCAGAGATATTCGCCGCCGTCCTTTTGCACCGACATCATTTCGGCACCCTTATCGGCAACTTCAAGAGTAATGATTCCGTTTGATATTTTATGATTCATTTTTTTAACCTCTCATTTATTTTTTTATAGTTTAACATATATTTGAAAAAAATTCAATCATATAGTGCAAAAAAATTATTTTTGTGATAAAATACTGTCATTAAGATACACAGGAGCAAAATTATGAATAAAAAACTGAAACTTATTTTGATATTGTTGCTTGCCGTTGTAATTGCGGTGGGAGTATTTATTTATAATTCAAAGGAATATACCCCGAAAAACGTGGAGGGGCAACTTAACGTTCATTTTATCGACGTGGGGCAAGCGGACTGCGAGTTTATTGAACTCAACGGAAAAACAATGCTGATTGACGGCGGAAACGTTGACGACGGAGAACTTGTGGTTTCGTATCTTAAAAAGCAGGGCGTTGAAACACTTGACTACGTTATAGCCACGCACGCGCACGAGGACCATGTAGGCGGACTTGCAAAGGTAGTTAATTCATTCAACGTGCTTAATGCCTATGCACCCGTAAGCGAATATTCAAGCACCTGCTTCAGTAAGTTCGTTAATGCCTGCGAAAAACAGTGCGGATTGAAAATATGCACCGCAGGGGAAAAGTGGGATTTTTCCGATGCAGAGGTATATGCGTTCTGGCCTTTTGACGGCTCAAAGGAAGAAACGAATAATTCATCAATCGTGTTAAAAATAGTTTTCGGCAACGTTTCATATTTATTTACGGGCGATGTGGAAAAAGATGCGGAAACGAAAATAGTTAATTCGGGAGTAAATCTTTCGGCGAACGTGCTTAAGGTGGGACATCACGGTTCAAGCACGTCCACAAGTTATTATTTTCTGCGTTCCGTGCTTCCGCAGTATGCAATAATTTCATGCGAAAAGGGAAATTCTTACGGTCATCCCCATAAGGAAACACTTAATATTCTTAAGCAGGCAAAGGCAAAAATATTAAGAACCGATGAATTGGGAACGATTATTTCCTCTACCGACGGCGAAAATATTACGTTTACCTACGGAAAGGATACCGAAACCGCCAAGGCGGAGCAGGGCTTTGCAGGATTTGAAAATCCCGAAAAAATAATCGGCAATAAAAAATCTAAAAAGTATCATCTTGAAACCTGCCCCAATGCACCGAAAGAGGATAACAGAATTTATTTTAATTCATTAGAGGAAGCAGAAACACAGGGATATACACCTTGTTCGTCCTGCATACATTAAAACTTTTGCTTTTACAAAAACAAAAACCGCTGAATTGATTTTTCAACTCAGCGTTTTTTTTATGCTACTATATTATGTGAAAAGCGCATTGTATTTTTTTAATTCGTCATCGGTTGGAGTACTGAAAACTTTTCTTTCCATGGATAATGCGCCGTACTTCGGTTCACCCATGGCATGGTAGGGCAAAACCTCGATTTTTTCGGGGGGATATTCTTTTAAGAAATGTGCAATGCTTTCCATTTCGTTTTCGTTTGCGCCCATAATCAAGGGAACTCTCACCCAAATACGTTTTTTTAGAGAAATAAGCTTTTTGTAATTATCAAGTATAAGACTGTTATCGGCACCCGTGAGCGCTTTGTGAATTTGACCGTCAAATGCCTTTATATCGTATAAAAACATATCGGTGTAATCCATAATGCTTTCAAAGCTGCTGAACGGAACATTGCCTGCGGTGTCAACTGCGGTGTGAATGTTTTCTTTTTTACATTCTTTCAATAATTCAAGAAGGGATTCGTGCTGAAGCAAACATTCTCCGCCGGAAAACGTTGCTCCACCGCCGGAACTTTCATAAAACGGCTTATCTTTCAGTATCTCTTTAAGAACTTCGTCGGCGGAATATTCTTTTCCGCAAATTTTTCTTGCGTCCGTAGGGCAGAACAAAACACATTTTCCGCAGAAAGTACACTTGCTTTTATCGGTTATACCGCCGAACGTGCATTTTTCAACGCATTTTCCGCAGCCTGCACACTTGTTTTTATAAAACATTATTTCCTTTGAAAAACTTTGGCTTTCAGGATTGTGGCACCATTCGCATTTTAAGTTGCAGCCCTTGAAAAATACCGTTGTGCGTATTCCGGGGCCGTCAACGTATGAATTCCTTTCAATATCAAACAGTATCATACAGTCTTATACGCTTTCTTTTACCGTTCTGTCGATGACGTTGTTCTGTATTCTTTCGTCAAGCTCAACGAATACTCCCGAAAATCCGCTTACACGTACTTTAAGATTACCGTGCTTTTCGGGACATTTTCTTGCCTCCAACAGTTCCTCGGCGGTAACGTAGTTAAGCTGAATGTGCATTCCGCCCATGGCAAAATACGTTTCGATTTCCTCAACGGTTTTTTCAAAATATTTGTCATCTTTAATAAGTTTTGCATCAAGAGTAACGTTCATAAGGAACGGGCCGGAAAGAATTCCAGAGGGATGCATTTGCGATACCGAAGCAAACAGTGAGGTAAGACCTTTTCGGTCTTTTCCGCCGGTCTGCCCTGCGCCTACCATAAATGCGTCGCCTGAATATCTGCCGTCGGGAGTGGCGGGAGTAAGTTTTCCGAATGTGGCAAAGTGCGGGTTGTATCCTGCAAGTGTGCCGAATACGATTCGTTCGCCGAACATAAGACGTCTGTCGTGAGTGTACTTATATAACAGGTCGGTTACCCGTACTGCCATTTTGTCGGATAATTCTTCATTGTTTCCGAAAAATTTGCCCGTCTTATATATAACGGTGTGCATATCGGGATCTTTTTCCCAATCGGATTTGAGGTTTTCGATAAGTTCTTCCATTGTGTAAAGTTTTTCGTCATATACAAACTGCTTTATCATAGAAAGTGAATCAATAAGGCAGGTAATTCCCATTAGTTCGGCTCCGCCGAGCTTTATTTTGCAGCCACCCTGCGTAGGCGAGGTTGCGGATTCGATACAACCGTCAAGAAGAATCGAACTTAAAACGCTTATATCCTTGCTGCGCATTGCGGTATATTTGTCCATTAAAACTATAAGTTCGTCAATGTCGGAAGCAAAGTATTTTTCGAAAATAGTGAAAAATTCTTCAAAGGTTTTTGCAGAAATTGCCTCTTCCGAATGATCGTACAGAAGATTTGTAAGGCATCGAACGAGGTTCGCCGTAGTGCCGCCCATCCATACTGCGCCCGGAAATGCGGGTTCGTTGCATCCTACCATTGAGTATTTTATTGCATCATCCCACGAAAGTCCGATGTTTTTAATAAAGCCCTTTATGCGCGGCTCGTCGTTTACGAATGCGATTCGCTTATACGGGTCATTGCGCTCGCAGTCAAGCATAAATCTTAAAACCTCACGGGGAGTTTTTTTAGTCCAACGCAGGGAGATTTCCGGAATGTGCATGGGCATTTCCATAAGCGCTTCCACAATAAGACGTGAAAGGTCGGTAAAGCCGTCTTCACCGCCGGGTAGATATCCGCCGATTGCAAAATGACATTCTCCGCCTCTTTTGCGGTTTATACTGTTAATGGGAGTTCTGCATTGCAGACGGAAGAAAAATTCCTGCAAATAGTCCTTTGCCTCGTCACGGGTAAGCGTTCCGTTTTTTATATCTCTGTCGTAGTAGGGAAAAAGATATCTGTCAATAGTACCCACACTGTCGGGGAGCATATCGTAACAAATATATATGGACTGAAGCGCTTCTTTGAACGTTTCTGCCGGATATTCCGGAACACGGTAAAGCCGTTCTGCCGATTCCTTCAGTTCGAGTTTTCTTTCTTCGGAAGCGGATTCAGCCGCTTTAATACACTCATCTGCACACTTGTGCGCCCATTCAATCATAGTGTAACATACTTCTTCAAGGGCATCAAGGAAGTCAAGCTTCGCCTTGTCGTTTGCGTGAAGTGCCTTTGAGGTCTTTATATCATCAAGGCATCCGCGAATACCTCTTTGGATTATTCTGTCATAGTTGGGGGCAGAGTGTTGCCATTCAAAAAGTCCCAAATTATTTATCGGAATACAGTAAAAATGCTCGAATGCAACGTGAATATTCTTGTGACCGTTTCGGGTGAATAGGTCAAAAGGCACAGAGCCGTCTGCACGGAACTGACCGAACATTCTTTGCCATGAAAGATCGCCAACCTCCTGTGCAAGAATGTATTCGTGCAATCTTTTTGACGTTAACTTTGCGTCGGGGAGAGCCAAATCAAACGGATCGTATTCTATGCTCACCGGCTTTGGGTAATTATCCATATTGTCAAAATCTTTAAGTAATTCAACGATTTCTTTTCTCATACAAAAACTCCTTTTTGTTTTTTCACATTTATTATATTGACTTACGGCTTCGGTGTAAATGCACACAAGGATAAATTTGCACTTTTAGACACAAATTATTGCCAAAAAAATAATAATATGATATGATAAAAAAGAGGTGAAATGTATGAATGAAAAATATACCGTTACGGAAATAGCAAACGTTATTTATGTTCGTGATACATCGGATCAGCCGAGAAAAGTTAATTTCCCTTCAAATTTGAAATTTAACGAACTGATTTTGCAAATGGGCGGAAATATCGTTATAGAACTGGGAAATAGCAGGATAATCACTAAAGACGGAAGCATACGGTTTATGCAAAACGGCGAGCATAACAGATATTACGTCGAACGTGTCGAGTGCGGTGGATATATTGATATATTCTTCCGTACAAAAGAAGACTTGGGTAAGGAACTGATCGTTATTAACGATATTGCAAATACAAAAATTCGAGCTACATTCAAGAAAATCTTTAACTTATGGGTACAAAAAGAACAGGGGTATTACGTTAAATGTATGGCACTTCTTTACGAATTACTTGACTGCGTGTTGACGAATTCGTACGTTCCGTCCACGAAAAAAGAAAAAATAATGCCGGCGATAGATTATATTCAGCAAAACTATTTTAAGGAAATCAAGTGCGAAGAACTTGCACAAATGTGCAATATGAGTTATTCATACTTGAAACGTTTGTTTGCGGAAGTTTACGGTGTTTCGCCGCAGAAATATATTTTATCGCTTAAAATAAACAGCGCCTGCGGTATGCTTGAAACGGAAATGTTTTCCGTTTCTCAGGTGGCGGAACAGTGCGGATTTTCGGACATAACGTATTTTAGCCGAATGTTCAAAAAATACGTGGGTGTGTCGCCGCGGGCATACGGCAGTAATCTGCGCCACGACTGATTTTTGACAATGCTTAAAACATACATTGTAAAATAACACCGAATTTTGGATTTTATAGCAATATTTGCAAATAAAAACATATTGAATTATAGATGTTTTTAGTGTATAATACAGTTGAAAAACAGTGGAAAATCGTATTTTGACGGAGGACCGAATGAAAGTCAAAGCATCAGTTATCATATTTGCACTTATTGCGGTGATAACCGTGACGGTGCTTTGTACCTGCATTGCGGGCAAAACCTCGGAAATATCGTTTAGCGGTATGGGTACGGTGATTTCCTTAAAGCTTACGTCAAGCGAAAAAGAAAACGAAAAATGTATCAAAGAACTGTCGGATATGTTCTCGGAAATTGAGAACAGTATAAGCGCAAACGATGAAAAAAGCGTTCTGTACAATGTGAACAAATCCACTAACGAAACGGACGATAAATACATTGTTGAAATTGCTGAAATTTGCAAGGACGTTTACGAAAAATCAAACGGCGCTTTTGACTTTACCGCAGGAAAACTTGTTTCCCTTTGGGGAATCGGCTTTGAAAATGCCAAAGTTCCGGATAGCGGTGCAATAGCGGAAGCGGTTACGCAAAGAGGCATTGAAAAAGTAAACGTTTTCGGAGAAAAAGTTACCAAAAGCAAAGATATCGAACTTGATTTCGGCGGTGCGGGAAAGGGTTTTGCCTGCGATAAGGCAAAGGAATATCTTGAAAACACCAAGGTAAAAAAAGCGGTTGTATCGGTAGGCGGGAGCCTTCTTTTTTACGGAAAAAAGCAGGGCGGTTGGACGGTTGCGGTAAAAGACCCCAACTTTGACGGCGGTTATGCGCTTACGTTTTCGCTTAAAGACGGATTTGTTTCCACATCGGGAAGCTATGAACGTTATTTCACCGACGAAAACGGAAAGACATATCACCATATTTTCGATACACAAACGGGATATCCCGTTGAAAACGACTTAATAAGTGTTACCGTGGTCGCCGACAACGGAGCGGTTTCGGATGCACTTTCCACGGCGTGCTTCGTTTTGGACGAGGAGAAAAGCAAAAGTTTGCTTGAACAGTATAACGCCGAAGCAATATTTATAAGAAAAGACAGAACGGTAAACGTTCTCGGAAACATCAAAGTAAATTGTGCCGAAGGATATAAAACGGTGGAACAGTGAAAAAGGCAGATTTTATTCTTATAGCGTCGGCAATTATACTTGCGGGGATAATGCTTGCGTTCTTTTTTAATAAAAAAGGTTCTGTTGCAACGGTGTATTGCCAAGGCGAAATATATAAAACCGTTGACCTGAAAACATCGGAAAATATGACCTTTACGGTCAATAATGTTGAAATACAAATCGAAAACGGAAAAATACGTGCAAACAATTCCACGTGCCACGATAAAGTATGCGTAAAGCAGGGATTTATCGAAAAAGCAGGGCAGACAGTTGCCTGCGTGCCTAACGGTGTCGTAATTGTTATTTCGGGAAGTTTCCACGTTGACGGGGTGACCGGATGAAAAATAAAGCAAAGTGGGTTGCGTTCTGGGGGATACTCAGCGCAACTGCAATAGCGGTATCTGCCGTTGAAGGAATGTTCGACCTTCCGTTTCTTCCACCGGGCGCAAAGCCGGGACTTTCCAATATTGTGACGGTCATTTCCTGCATTATTTCGCCGTTTGGCGGCGGAATATATATATCCGTAATAAAATCTCTGTTTGCTCTGTTCACGCGCGGCACTACGGCGTTTTTACTGAGTTTTGCAGGGGGAATTTGTTCAAGCACGGTTACATCAGTGCTTATTAAAATGAAAAACTGTCCGTTCTCATTTGTGGGAATAGGCATTATCGGTGCGACCGTACATAACGGCGCACAACTTTTTGTTGCAATAATTCTAAGCGGAACAACTGCTCTTATGTGGTATGCCCCTGCGCTACTGATTTTTTCGGTAATTTCGGGAAGCATAACGGGAATAGTTGTGAAAACGGTCAAACCCTATTTGAATATTAAGGAGAAAAAATGATTACTTCAAGAATCAAGCCTGTGGCTAAGGCTCGGGGCGGAATAACGGTTCCGCATCACAAGAATACACGGTATATGGAACCGAAACGTATTAAAACACCGGAATTTGTTGTACTTCCCATGCAGCAGTGTATCGGCGCTCCCTGCACACCTATCGTAAAAGAGGGCGACTGTGTTAAGGTCGGTCAGAAAATTGCCGACAGTGATAAATTCCTGAGCGCACCTATTCACGCATCTGTTTCCGGAACGGTGGTTAAGGTGGGACCGGTTCGTCTTGCGACGGGCAACGTATGCCAGGGAATTACCATTCAGTCAGACGGAAAAATGGAACTTTTTGAGGGAATTACTCCTCCGCAGGTCACAAACCGTGACGAACTTGTTAAGGCAGTAAGGGAATCGGGCGTAGTCGGCTTAGGCGGCGCAGGCTTTCCTACACACGTTAAACTTAATGTTCCCAAGGAAAAGAAAATCGACACACTTGTTATAAATGCGGCGGAATGTGAACCGTATATTACGGTTGACTACCGTGAAGCCATTGACAATTCGTGGGACGTGCTTTCCGGCGTTTATACAATTATGGAAATAATGGAAATTCCTCACGTTGTAATAGTTGTCGAGGACAATAAACCCGAAGCCATAAAGATTTTGACCAACATTGCGGAAAAAAGTCCGCAGGTGGATATAATGACCGTTCCGTCAAAGTATCCCCAGGGTGCCGAAAAAACGGCGGTATATTCCGCAACGGGCAGAATAGTTCCCGCAGGCGGACTTCCTGCCGACGTTGGGTGCATCGTTATGAATATCGGAACTGTTGCATTTATTTCACGTTACATCAAAACGGGAAAACCGCTTGTTTCACGTTCGGTAACGGTGGACGGCTCGGCAATAGTTAATCCACAGAACGTTCGTGTTCCCATCGGAACAAGCATTGATTACATAATCGAAAGCTGCGGCGGTTTTAAGGCGCAACCCGAAAAAATCATTTCGGGCGGACCTATGATGGGCACTTCCATTTATGAACTTTCAGCACCGATTTGTAAGCAGAATAACGCAATTCTTGCGTTCAAAAAGGCTATCGTTCCGAAAGAGCGTGCCTGCATAAATTGCGGAAAATGCGTTCAGACCTGCCCAATGAGTCTGACACCCACTTTCCTTATGAAAGCAACTAAACGAAACGACAACGAAAAACTTAAAAAACTTGGCTTAATGAACTGCCTTGAATGCGGATGCTGTTCGTTTGCGTGCCCCTCGGGAATACCGCTTGTGCAGTATATGCGATTGGGCAAACAAATGCTGAGAGAGGAGAAAAAGTGATATGGCAAATTTATTTGTAAGCTCGTCACCGCACGCACACGGCATAAATTCCACAAAAAGAATTATGCTTGATGTTATTATTGCACTCATTCCTGCACTTGCGGTTGCGGTTATCCGTTTTGGACTTCACGCCTTGGCGCTTTCTGCCACCTGCATTATTTCTGCGGTTTTGGCTGAATATATTGCCCGCAGAGTTATGAAACGTGACAACACTATCGACGATTTAAGTGCAGTGGTTACGGGACTTATTCTTTCACTTAATCTTCCTTCCACCTTGCCCCTTTGGATGGGCGCACTCGGAAGCGTTATTGCCATTGTTGTCGTTAAACAGTTCTTCGGCGGTTTGGGACAGAATTTCGTTAATCCCGCCATCGCCGCAAGAATAATTTTAATGCTCTGCTTCGCAGAAGCAATGACAACGTGGACAAAACCCGGTTTTTCGCTTTGGGCGGACGGCGTTACCTGCGCAACTCCGCTTAACGGCTTGGCTGAAAACATCAAGGGCAACGAAGCGGAACTTCCGAAGATTCTTGATATGCTTCTCGGAAATCACGGCGGAAGTATGGGCGAAGTATGTTCCCTTGCAATTATCGCAGGCGGAATTTATCTTTTTATAAGAAAAGTCATTACTCCCGTAATTCCCGCTTGCTTTGTGGGAACAGTGTTCCTGTTTATGCTTGCCGTAACGGGAGATTTGCAAATTGCGTTGTATGAAATTCTTTCAGGCGGACTTCTTTTCGGTGCGGTATTTATGGCAACCGATTATGCAACGTCACCTATAAACAATAAGGGGAAAATTATTTTTGCAATAGGATGCGGAATTATCACTTCAGTGATACGTCTTTTCGGTTCACTTCCCGAGGGCGTTTCCTACTCCATAATTTTGATGAATATCTTTGTTCCGCATATTGATAATCTGACTCTGTCAAAGCCGTTCGGCGCTAAAAAGGAGGCAAAATAATGAAAGCAAAAGAAATTATTGCCCCTGCATTAAAACTGTTCGTTATATGCCTTGCGGTGTCGTTTCTGCTGGGAGCAACAAATGCCGTAACGAAAAACAAAATCGAGGAAAGCCGTATCAAGCAGGAAACGGAAAGTAAAAAAATCGTCTTTTCATCTGCAAATGAATTCTCGGAAAGCAAAACGGTTGAACTTGATGACAAAACCGTTTCATATTGCACTGCAACCGACGAAAACGGAAATTTGCTCGGATATGTTTTCACTTCCGCTAACAAAGGCTACGGCGGTGAAGTTTCCGTTATGACCGGCATCGACCTTGAGGGCAAGATTACAAAAACGGTTATTCTTGCAATGAACGATGAAACGCCCGGACTCGGTCAGAATGCGGGAAAAGATGATTTCCTTGAACAGTTCACGGGTAAAAATAAAAAGCTTTCGTGGGTGAAAAACGGCGGAAGCGATACTGAAATAAAAGGCGTAACAAGTGCTTCATTCACGTCCAAGGCGGTCATTCAAAGTGTAAACGATGCACTTTCGGCATTTGAGAAGATTGGAGGCGACAAGTAATGGAAAATAAGAAAACCTTAACGCAGGAATTCACAAAAGGCATTATTAAGGAAAATCCGGTTCTCCGTCTTGTGCTCGGTACTTGTCCGACTCTTGCAGTAACCACGTCCGTTTCAAGCGCTCTCGGAATGGGACTTGCCGCTACACTTGTTCTTGCCTGCTCAAATACCGCAATCTCACTTTTGAGAAATTTTATTCCCCAAAAGGTCAGAATTCCCGCTTATATCGTTATAATTGCTTCGTTCGTTACAATCGTGCAGATGCTCGTTAAGGCATTTTTGCCTTTTTTGGATGCTCAACTCGGAGTATATCTTCCGCTTATCGTTGTAAACTGTATCATTCTCGGAAGAGCCGAAGCATTCGCAGGAAAAAATCCCGTTGGCGCAAGTTTGCTTGACGGATTGGGAATGGGTATCGGCTTTACCTGCGCACTTCTTTGCATGGGTATTGTCCGTGAACTTCTCGGCACCGGCGGAATTGACCTTACAAGCTATGTTGACGGACTTAAATTTTCAATTCCGTATTTTTCAAAAACTCCGTTACTTATATTCATTCTGCCGCCGGGAGGATTTTTCGTTTTCGGTATGCTTATGGCTTGCGTTAATAAACTTGCCGAAAAGCAGGGCAAACCTAAGGCAGAACACACGGGCTGCAAGGGTTGTCCCATGGCTGAAAACTGTTCCGGTACCTGCGAAAGTAAGGAGGCAGAAAAATGAAAATACTCTTTTCTATTCTTCTGACGGCGATTCTCACACAGAACTTCGTTCTTTCACAGTTCTTGGGAATATGCCCGTTCTTGGGAGTTTCTAAAAAAACCGACACCGCTGTGGGTATGAGCATTGCGGTAATATTCGTAATGGCTGTTTCAACGGCGGTATGTTACCCCATAAATGCCTTTATCTTGGGCGAAAAATATTCGTATCTTCAAACCATTGTGTTTATTCTTGTAATTGCCGCACTCGTTCAGCTTGTTGAAATTTTGCTTAAAAAATATATTCCCGCTCTGTACAACGCTCTCGGAATATATCTTCCGCTTATTACCACAAACTGTGCTGTTTTGGGCGTGGTGTTGCTTAATATCAGCAACGGTTACAATTTTGCTCAGTCAATGTTTTCATCGGTGGGCGCAGGCGTGGGATTTATGCTTGCAATGATTATGTTTTCGGGCGTGCGCGGCAAAATGGAAAACTGTGATATTCCCAAATTCCTGCAGGGACTTCCAATTACACTTATCGCCGCATCACTTACTTCCGTTTCCTTTATGGGATTTTCGGGAATAATTGAAAATCTGTTCGGCTGATTTACCAAGGAGATAATAAAATGAATGAAATTATTGTTGCCGTTGTAATTGTTGCTTCCATCGGAATAATTACCGGCTTGGGACTTTCCGTGGCATCAAGCATATTTGCGGTGAAAAAAGACGAACGGGAAGAAAAAATACGTGAATGTTTGCCCGGCGCCAACTGCGGTGCCTGCGGATATTCAGGCTGTGACGGTTATGCCGCCGCGCTTAATAAGGGCGAAGCGAAAAGTGCCGCACTTTGCGGACCCGGCGGAAAAGACGTTGCAGATGCACTTTCCGAACTGCTTGGAATGGAAAAAGAAGAAATAGTTCCCATGCAGGCAAAGGTGCTTTGCTTGGGCGATTGCGAAAAAGCAAAGGATAAACTTGAATATAAAGGTGTAAAATCCTGTAAAGCCGCATCAATGATGTTCGGCGGACACAAAAACTGTCAGTTCGGATGCATCGGTTACGGCGATTGCGTTAATAAGTGCCCTTACGGCGCTATTTCTCTTGAAAAAGGTCTTGCTCACGTGGACGGTTCAAAATGCCGTGCCTGCAAAAAATGTTTGGAAGTTTGTCCCAAACATATTATTACAATGGTGCCCAAAGCAAAAAAATATGCCACTGTTTTGTGCAAAAATGAAAATAAGGGTGTTGACACACATAAGGAATGTATGGTAGGATGTATAGGATGTGGAAAGTGCGCCCGCAACTGTGAATACGGTGCAATAACCGTGGAAAATTTCCTTGCACGTGTAGACGTTGACAAGTGTACCGGATGCGGAAAATGCGCAGAAAACTGTCCTATCAAATGTATTAAAATGTCGTAATAAGGATGTGCTGTATGAAAAAAAGAAGTATTAAAGCCGTTATCGGACTGCTCCTTGTGGTCGCTATGGTAAGCGCATTTTGCTTAAGCGGTATTTCATCGCTTGCAAAAGAAGAAAATCACGGTACCTGCGGTGACAACGTAAGATGGTATCTTGATGAAAGTACACATATGCTGAATATTCTCGGAGAAGGAAAAATGTACGATTACGTTGTTTCTCCGTGGAAAAATATGCAGGTAAACTCCGTAGTGATCGGTGAGGGCATTACTTCCGTAGGCGAAAATGCTTTTGCCGACTGCGAAAAGATTGAAAAAGTGAATATTGCTTCGGGCGTAACCGATATTTTGTCGGGTGCGTTCGCAGGATGCAGAAGTCTTAAGAACATCAATATTCCCGAAACGGTCACGGTGCTTGAAGGCGGCGTTTTTGAAGATTGCGTTATGCTTAATTACACCGAATACGGCAACTGCTGCTATTTGGGCAATACGTCAAATAAGTACAGAGTTCTCGTTTCAGCAACAAGCGATACGGTACCGTCTGTTACAATTCATCCGTCTACCGTTATTATAGGTGATGGAGCATTCGCAGATTGCGAAAAACTGACATCAGTTACAATTCCCGACAGCGTTATCAGAATAAACGACAGTGCGTTCAACAGATGCCTTAAATTGACGTCGGTAGTAATGTCTTCCAATCTTCAGTATTTGGGTTCGTACGTTTTTGAAGACTGTAAAGTGCTTCAAGGTACTTCGTACATGAAGGGAATAAGTTATCTTAGAAATAAATCGGGCGATTGGGTTGTTGCTTACAAAGCCGATTCCAACGTATCGGAAGTTAAAATCATCAATACGGTTAAATTCATTTACGACAGACTTTTGTATAACAGATATGACGTGACAAAGTTGGAATGTACTCCGGAAACTTGGATTTCAATAGGCAGACAGGCTTTTGAGGGTTGCGGAGCAATTAGCAACTTAACAATTTCAAAGGATTGTACAAGAATAGGATACCGTGCATTTGCCAACTGCGAAAATTTGGAAAATCTGACAGTGCTTAACGGTGTAAGAAAAATCGAAAACGGCGCATTTATGGGATGTACCGGATTGAAAACCGTTTATCTTGGCAATAAAATTGAAAAGATTGAAAACAATGCATTTTCAAATCTCAATTCACTTAGCGAAGTGAAATTTGTCGGAACTGAAGACGATTATAAGAACATAAACATTCTTGCGGAAAACAACAGTCTTAACGGCAAGGTAGTGTTTGACCAAAGTTATGAGTGCACTCATACTGCTACCGCACTTTCGGCACAGGTGGGTGCGACCTGCTGTTCTGACGGACATCAGGCAGATACGTACTGTACAATTTGCGGTCAGCTTATCAAAAAAGGCGACGTGATAAAAGCAAAAGCACACGCTTCATATACTTGGAAAACCGTTGAAAATGCAACGGCAACCGTAGACGGATTAAAAGAACGTTACTGTGCGGATTGCGGTATGTATGAATATGAAATTATACCCAAGACAATGAAAGGTGTATTAAACGTTACATCTTCAAAGGGATGTGCAGGCTCAAACATTACCGTTAAGGTGAGTGTAACTCAAAACCCCGGAATTGTTTCAATGGCACTTAAACTTGAATTTGACCAGTCCGTACTTGAACTTGTTTCCGCAGATGACAGCGGAATATTAGGAGTAACAAATCATCAGACAAGCAATTATCCGTACAGATTCTCGTGGGAGAATGATACACTGACAAAGGATATTACCGCAACGGGTGACGTGCTTACACTTGTGTTCAAGATAAAAGACGGTGTTTCGGTAGGAACAAAGACTGACGTTAAACTGTCCTATAATTTTGATAATTCCGATATTGTAAGCGCAAAACTCATAAGCAGAGAATTTACTGTGAATAACGGAACTGTGGAAGTAATAGCCAAGGTTAAGGGCGATGCTGACAGTGACGGTGCATTTACGGCGGCAGACAGAGTGCTCGTTTCACGATATCTTGCAAATTGGGACGGCTATGACGTACTTATAAATATGGAAAATGCCGATGTTGACGGCGACGGAAAGGTTACCTCAATAGACAGAATTATGATGTCGAGAAAACTTGCCGGATGGCCGGATACCAACTTTGTGGTAATTCAGTAATAAGTTGATTTGATAATAAAAAAGTTCACTTCAAGCGAAGTGAACTTTTTTTATGCGCATTTTTAATTAAAACGGATATTCGTCAGTGCGGGGACATTCTATTTCTTTAATGCGAACGGTTGGCGCCGCCCAACGTACCGCGTTGCGAATAATCGTTTGAACTTCCGGAATGTAGAATGTGGGATTTTCCTCGTGACCGGGCTGGAAATATACTATTTTACCGTTGTAACGACGGTACGTGCAAAGACAGCGGAATACTTCGTGAGTTGCATAAGTTCCAATCATAAGAAGGCGTTCCGGTTCGGGAATTTGGAAAGGTTCGCCGTACATTTCTTCCAAAGGAAGGTCAATGTACTTTCCAATGCCCGCCATAATCGGGTGATCCGGAGCGATATTCCACAAACGTTCCTTAACGTTTGCGCCCCAGCACAAACCGCAGGGAGTTCCCATCATTGCCTTAAATAACTTTGAGTGATGTGCCGAATGCAGGAAAATTGCACCCATACCGCACTGAATATGCTTTTGACAGCGTTCAACTACGGAGTCGGGAACAAAAGAGTGAGCCATGTGTCCCCACCAAATAAGTACATCCGTATCGTCAAGCAGTTCGTCTGTAAGCACCTCATCGAGAGTGGAAGGAAGCGCTTTAAGCATATTAACGGTATCCGTCCACGTGTAGTTGTCGTTAAGCGGAAGTTTTTCCTTGAAAAGCGTTACCGTGCGAACGGAAATGTCATCGCAGGCAAGAAAATCTGCAATTACCTTGTGCATTCCCTCGGGGTAAATATCGTGTATCTTGGATTCCACACATTCGTGAATATACTCATTATAAATCGTAACTTTTATCATTTTATTCACCTCATAACTGAATTTCGTGACCGCATTCGGCAGACTTGTACATTGCTTCAAGAATTTTAATCATATCAACACCCTGTTGCGGAACGAACATCGGTTCTGTGCCGTTAAGAAGCACGTCCGCAAAATGACGGAGATTTGCTTCGTGAATTTGTACACCCTTGCTGTTGTCAATTTGCGGACACAAATTAACAAGTGAACCGTTTTCTTCAGCAAAAATCTTTAATTTTCCGTCCTGAGCATTCCATGAACTTCCTGCCTTTGAGCCACGGAGTTCAACGAAAGTTTTTTCCTCTTCAACGTTTGATGCCCATGAAAATTCTATTTGCATACAAGCGCCGTTGTCAAAACGGATAAATCCCATGGCAAGATCTTCAACATCGAATGTTCCGTCTGCAACACGGTCGCCGTAACGTGATTCGGCAGAATCGCTGAGATCCTCCGAGGAAGCAAATTTATTGTAGGTGCAACCGCTGACTGCTACGGGACGGGGAGAACCCATCAGCCACATTGCAAGGTCTATCATGTGCACACCCAAGTCAATAAGCGGTCCGCCGCCGGACTGTGCTTTTGTTGTAAACCATCCGCCACGTCCGGGAATTCCACGGCGGCGAACCCATCCGCAACGTGCGGCATAAATGTCACCCATTTTGCCGTCGTTGATATATTTTTTCAAAAATGTGCTTGTGAGCCAATAACGGTTATTTCTCATCACCATAAGTAACTTGCCGCTTTTTTCAGCCGCCGCTTTCATTTTTTCGGCTTCCTCAACACTTACGGCATCGGGCTTTTCACAGAACACGTTAAGTCCCTTTTCCAAGGCTTCGCAGGCAATTACCGAGTGAAGATAGTTTGGCGTACAGATATCAACTGCGTCTAATTCGGGAATTTTAAATACATCGTGATAATCCTCATAATATTCTTTAATTCCGAACTTTTCGGCAACGGTCTTTGCACGTTCCGGTAAGATATCACAAATTGCCACGATTTCAACATTATCCATTTTCGCATAACCGGGCAAATGTGCATAATTTGCTATTCCACCTGCACCGATAACGGCTATTTTAAGTTTTTTATTCATAAAAAAACCTCCTTTAATTTATAAAAATATTGTAGCATTATACAAAATAATATGATATACTTTTCTTTGTATAAAAATATCGGATTTTTGTCCTATGGAGATTACTAATATGATTTTTGAAGAAGAATTTGCGGTTAAAAACAACGAGCGCATAAGTATTCAGTGCCTTTATCAGACAATGAACAAAAAATCAAAATTTACGATGCCTCAAAACTACCATTATCATAAATACGCCGAATTACTGTACGTTGTAAAGGGACATTTGCGTGTTTACGCATCGGACAAGGTGTACGATTTAACAAGCAATGATTTGATTTTGATTTCGGCGGGTACACCGCACACCACGGTTCACGAACAGGGTACGGAAAATCACGTTATCAAATTTTTGCCGGATATTTTGTTTTCGTCGGAACAGACAAGCCGTGAATTTGATTATCTTTTTTGCCTGACTGAGCCACTTGCGGACCCCGTAATTCGCAACGCATCGCATTGGGCGGCTCTGTTCGACCACGCCTACGAGGCATTCCGTTCCGAAACGTTTGCTTCCGAACTTCTGCTTCGGGCGGACGTTGTGCGACTGTGCGGGGAAATAATGCAATATTATAACGGCTTGGGAATAATTCGTCGTTTTCCCGAAATAACGCCCATTCGAACCGCAATAAATGAAGTCAGAAAGCGCAACGGCAATATGACGATGCACGATGCGGCAGTGATGTGCGGATTTTCCGATGCGTATTTTTCCAAAAAGTTCAAGCGCATAATGGACACGGGTTTTGCCGAATACGCAAAAAAGGAACGTATGTCCGCCGCAGAAAGAATGCTGCGATGTACCGACAATTCGGTCACTCGAATTGCGCAGGATTTGGGATATGCCACCGCAAGCCATTTTATAGAAGATTTTCGCCGTGCCCACGGAATTTCACCGCTTAAATACAGAAAATCATAAAACGAAAATCCGTTAAAATCCGACGGTGCAATAAGAAAAAAATTAAAAGTCCGCCGAAAAACATCGTCTTCGGCGGACTTCTTTGACTGGAGATTTTTATTTATACTTTTTCCGAATATATAATACTGAAATCACTAAGAAAATAGGAAATCCTATTCCGGCAAGAATACCTGCCTGCAAGTTGTTTGATGCGCTCTGTGATACCGTTCCGATTATGGCAGGACCTAACGAGCCGCCTAAATCACCTGCAAGTGCAAGAAGTGCAAACATTGCGGTACCGCCTTTCGGAAGTATCTGCGATGAAATGCTGATGGAACCCGGCCACATAATTCCCACGGAAAAACCGCATGCCGCACAGCCGATAAGTCCGAATATGGGCAAAGATGCCAAACCCGAAATAAGATAACATGCAAGGCACATAACACCCGAAGCCATCATAAAGACCGTTAAATCAACCTTTTCACCGAATTTGCCGTAGAGCAATCGGCTGATTCCCATACATATAGCAAAACCGCAGGGACCTGCCAAATCCCCTACTGTTTTCGAAACGTGCAATGCTGATTCGGTAAACGCCGATGCCCACTGTCCCATGGATATTTCCGATGCACCGGCGCATATCATCAAAACAATAAAAACCCAAAAAGCCTTTGTTTTGAAAAGTTCCAACACGGTCATACTTTTTCCTTCTTCAACCAACGGTTCTATCGGGCAGGTGGCAAAATTGCAGATATTGTATAAAGGTATAATCGACCATATTAAAGCTAATATTTTCCAGTGTTCAATGCCGAAGACGGTAAAGAACAATGTGGAACCTAATACAACTCCCACCCATCCCCAACAGTAGAATGAATGAAGAAGACTCATCATAGTATCTTTGTTTTCAAAGGGACACGCTTCAATAATAGGACTTACAAGAACTTCCGTTAAACCGCTTCCGATAGCATATATTATAACGCAAATAATAATTCCGCAGAACGGCACCGGCAACAAGTCCGGAAGAAAAGCCAATCCTGCAATGCCAAGCCCCGACGTCACTTCTGCGGCAATAACACACGTTCTGTATCCGAGTTTATCAACTATTCCCGTGCAGAGAAAATCAACCAACAACTGAGTAACAAAAAAACAGGTGGATATCATTGCCAACATACCGAACGATATATTATAGGTGCTGTGAAAAGTTAAAAAAAGCAGCGGCACAAAATTCGCACAAATAGCCTGCGTTACAAAACCTAAATAGCAAGCCAACTGTGTTTTCTTGTAATTCTTTTTTCTTTCCATTTGCTCACCGTCCAAAAATATTTTTTATATTATACCACATTTTCATATATTTGCGGTAATAAATTGCCATAAGAAAAGCACGGGAATTGCTCCCGTGCATTATTTTAATGTACCTGATTTTGCGGTGTGTCCATTACCTCGGCTAATCTGCGGGGAGAAACGGCACGCTCGGAATAATTGATATCCCAGTTCTTGCCCGTTAATCTCCAATTATTTATATCGTTGGCATCGCCTTTGATTTCGTATTCTCTCAGCGCTACTTCGCCCTCGGTGTCGGAGAACAAAGCCGAATGGTAATAGTATCTTGTTCTTTCGTCATCCTCGTTCCAATCATAAACGGTTTTTCCGTATTTCTCGGTGTTTCCGCCAAAGGAATAAAGAATTGTCGCAAACAAATCGCCGTGGCACACGGGTGCGGAGTTCTCTGCCAGTTTTCCCGTTGCGTTGGGTGCTTTTATGTATAAAATCGGGTTTTGAGGTTTATCAAGAACAAGATTGTTGTCCCATCCGCCAACTGACATTCCGTGATCGGTGGTAATAATAATCGTTGATTCGTCGTAGATATTTGCTTCTTTCATCATATTTATGTATTCTTTAACGATTTTGAAGCAGCCTGCAATTCTGTCGGGGTAATCGGAACTTTCAACGGGTTCCATATTTTCGTTCCAGTTTCCGCCGGAATGTGCGCCCCAAAAATGGTAAAATCTGAACGCCTTGTCATACTTGTCGGAAACGGTCAGTTTTTCGTTTTTAAGAGTGTTATAGAACGTTATATCCTGCGACGCAATGCAATTTGACGGAATTTCAACAACGCCGTTGTTTATTGTGGCATTATCGTATAAAAATCTCAATTTGAATTTGTAGGGCATATTTCTCAACAGAGAAATTTTTGCCATTTGCTTTATTAAGCCGAATTTCTTAACGGATAAATCGTTTCGGTCCTGACAGTTGGAAACGATTCCTTTCATCTGCGGCGAAACGTACTGCTGGTCGGTATAAAGTCCGATATCACAGCCGGTAGCCTTTATATCCTGCATAAACGTGCTGCTCGAATAAGCATTTTCGATATATTCGCCGTAGGGAACATCAAAGTAGCACATTGTTCCGGTGAGCAAATAGGGGATAGAGGGATAAGTTCTTGAGTGTGTGCTTGTTGTATTGGAATAGTATGTAAAGCCGTCAAGTCCGTCGTAAAGATTTGGGAATTTTTCAAGCGTCTGCGAAACGTAGCAGGTATCGAACGAATCAAGAATAAATACCACGGTATTTTGCTTGTGGGAAAGCTCAAATTCGCCGGTGCCGCTTAAGTAGATATCGGTATTTTTTTCTTCACGGGTAACAACTCCCGAAACGAATGCGGTAAGCTGCATAACCACAAGGGCAAGGGAAAGAAATCTTACTGCGTTTACCGTCCAAGTGTCTTTTTTCTTAATCAAGGTGACAACGGAGAATACGATTATCGCCACGGCAAGAATTCCCCAAACGGCGAGATTTCCGTACACGGTGGCAGGACTGAACACGATTTCGTCGCCCGTAAGCGAAACCATTTTTCCGTTAAGGAACGCCGACTGAACGTAACAGCAAATTCCGAAAGCAAAAACGGCAGTATTGTAAATTACCGATGCGGTGTAGGGAATAACCGTTCCGATAAGCGTGCTTACAAGAACCGCTGTTCCGCAAAATGCAAGAAGTGTGGGAAGAATTTCGCCCAAGGAAAACGTAAATGCATTTATATTGCCTAAAAAGACGTCCATAGGCGCAAAAAACATAAGCGTCAGCACCGTGAAAAGCGATGCACAAAGTGACATTGTTAATTTGATAATAAAGTGCTTCTTTTTCATAGTTTTTCTCCTAAAAGATTGTAAATTTATTTTATCATTTTGACGGAAATTTGTCAATTATGACAGAAATTATACTGTGATATGATAGACACAGTTTATTTAATGTGTTATAATAATAATTAGTTTGATATTTACCGGAGGATAATATGGATACAATAACCAATATGATAGCCGTTCCTTTGGGATATGCAATGGAATTTTGCTATTCTTTTTTGAAAAATTACGGACTTGCTATCATACTTTTCACGTTGTTTACGAAGATTATTTTAATGCCTCTTTCCGTTTGGGTACAGAAGAATTCCATTAAAATGGTGGAAATGCAGCCGGCGCTTAACAGAATAAAGGCGAAATATTTCGGCAATGCCGACACTATTGCAGATGAACAGTCGAAACTTTATAAGGAAAAGAAATATAATCCCCTTGCAAGTCTTATTCCGCTTTTAATTCAGATTGTGCTTCTGATGGGTGTTGTAGGTGTAATATACCATCCGTTTGAACATATTTTCCGTATGAACAAGGAACTTATCGGCGCAATCAACGAAATGGCAATTCGCATTTCGGGGGCAGACCCGGAATCCTCGTCCATACAGCTTACCGCAATGGAACTTATCAAAAGCGGAAACACGGAATTCGCATCGCTTCAAAGTCAGTTCCCGAATATTGATGTGGTAGGATATCTTGATGCAATCAAAAACTTTGACCTTAAATTCCTGGGCATTGACCTTTCATGGAATCCAAGCGAACTTTGGGGGATAACCGTTGTCGTTCCCGTAATCGCAGGACTTTCTTCATGGCTTCTGTGCGTGGCGCAGAACACGTCCAATGTTTTGCAGGCAGAACAAACGAAACTGAATAAATACAGTATGCTTGCACTTTCGGTAGGACTTTCGCTTTATCTCGGATTTTTCGTTCCTGCGGGAATCGCTCTTTATTGGGTTGCAAGCAACTTGTTCGCCATTCTGCAACTTTATCTGCTTAACTGGGTTATTCCGCCTAAGAAATACGTTGACTACGAAGCACTTGAGGAAAGCAGAAAGGAACTTCAGGCTCTTGAAAGCCTCGGCGGAAAGCAGAAACTTAAGGATCCCCTTGCCAAAAGAGAAAAGGCTGATTACAAAAGATTTTTCTCCATTGCCAACAAGCACCTTGTGTTCTATTCGGAAAAAAGCGGATTTTACAAGTATTATTCGGGAATAATCGAAACTATTCTTAAGAAAACGAATTTGGTCATTCATTATATTACAAACGATCCCAACGACGTCATTTTCCAAAAGGCAGAATCGGAACCCCGCATAAAACCGTACTACATCGGTGTTAAAAAACTTATAACCCTTATGATGAAAATGGATGCGGATATTGTGGTTATGACCACGCCCGAACTTGACAACAGTTACATAAAACGTTCGCTTATGCGCAAGGACGTTGAATACATTTACGTTCCTCACGATCCGTCAAGTATTCACATGGGATTTAAGGAACACGCACTTGATAATTTCGACACGATTATGTGTACCGGACCTCACGTTGCAAAGGAGGTTCGTGCCTGCGAGAAACTTTTCGGCACAAAAGAAAAAAATCTTGTGGAATTCGGATATCCGCTCATAGAAAATCTTGTTCATTCCTACGAAGCAATGGATAAGACCGTAAAGGAAAAGAAGCAGATACTGATAGGTCCTTCATGGCAGGAGGATAACCTGCTTGACAGTTGTGTTGATAAACTTATTGAACAACTTTATTGCGACGAATATCATATAATCGTTCGTCCGCATCCCGAGTATATGAAACGTTACAAGCCGAAAATGGATGCCCTTGTTGAAAAATATAAGGACAAAATCGGCGATAAACTTACATTCGAACTTGACTTTTCAAGCAATGCTTCCACATATCAGTCGGATATTCTTATTACCGACTGGTCGGGAATCGGCATAGAATACTGTTTTGCAACTCTTAAGCCTGCGCTTTTCATCAATACTAAGATGAAAGTGGAAAATCCCAATTATCAGCTTGTGGGAATTACTCCGCAGGAAATCGAACTCCGTGACAAAATCGGCGTTTCGCTTAACAAAGAAGACCTTGACAAAACTAAAGAAACTGTTAAAATGTTACTTGAAAGTGACAGATATAAAGATATTATCAAGGAAAAACGTGATAATTATTTCTTCAGTTTTGACACTAACGGCGCTAAGGGCGCAGAATATATTATTAAGTCACTTATTGAGAAAAAGAAAAATAATTCGGAGGTAAAATAAAATGATTACTTTTGCTTATATTGACCCGTCGGTTATGACCTATGCTATTCAGGCAATCGCAGGTGTTGTAATTGCCGTAGGTGCAGTAGTGGTTGTATTTTGGAGAAAGGCAAAAAAGAAGGTTTCCGACAAACTTGGCATTGAGGAAAAACAGAAGAAGGAAACCGAGGATGAAATCGAAATCGTCGAGGATAGCGAAACAAAGTAAAATATTGCGATGTACAAACCGTGCATCGCTTTTTCTTTAGGAGAAGAATATGACTGAAAGATTATTCGATAAGGACAGTTATATAAAGGAATTTGACGGCAAGTGCATAAACTGTACGGAAAAAGACGGCAAGTTTTTAGTTGAACTTGACAAAACATGCTTTTTCCCCGAGGGCGGCGGTCAAAAGGGCGACAGAGGTAAGCTGAACGGAACAGATGTGGTAGATACGCAGATTAAGGACGGAATTATTTATCACATTTGCACTATGGAAATCAAGGCAGGGGAAACGGTTCACGGTGAAATTTTTTGGGAAGAACGGTATTCCAAAATGCAAAATCATTCTGCCGAGCATATTGTTTCCGGAATAGTAAATAAAAATTTCGGGTTTGATAATGTGGGCTTCAGATTGGCTGACGATTTTGTCACTATGGATTATAACGGCATACTTTCCGAAAAAGACGTTGATTTTATCGAAAAAGAAGCAAACAAAGTATCAAATGCAAATCTGCACATTAAAACATATTACCCTGATAATGCGGAAAATTTAATATATAGAAGCAAAATTGACATTAAAGAGAATTTGAGGATAGTTGAAATTCCGGGGGTAGATATTTGTGCTTGCTGTGCACCGCACGTAAAGCAAACGGGCGAAACGGGCATGATAAAAATAATTCGCCGTGAAAAAAATAAGGGCGGAACACGGCTAACCATGAAAAGCGGAAATTTCGCATTAAAGGATATGTGCGACTCGAAAAAGACGTTAGGGGAAATTTCTGAAATGCTTTCACTGCCGGAAAAAGATGTTTCCGAAGGAGTTGCACGGCTTCTTGAAAAAATACAAAAACTTGAGGAAGAAAAGAAAGAGTTCGTTTTATCACGTGTTTTGACACAAGCGAAGAATTCGACGGCACCGTATGTTTTTATAGACAGCGCCGATTTTCTCAAAGAAGCGGTAAACTTGCTTAAAGAACGTTTTTCAGGAAACGTAGGCGCATTTTCAATGAATGAAAACGGATGCCGATTTATGATTTTGTCCGAAAGCGCCGAAGATGTTGCAAAAATAATGAAAAGCAAACTTGACTGTTCCGGCGGCGGCAGAAACGGTATGGTGCAGGGTAACATCAGAGCCGACCGAGATACAATAGAGAATGTATTGAAAAAACATATTTTTATTTAACGGAGCTATTGACAAACTGTTAATAAATTTGTATAATAATCACAAGTATGTTTGAAAGGAATATTAACATGAAAAAATTATTTGCAACAGTTTTAACTGCAGTTGTAACATGCTCAATGCTTTTTGCAGGTGTTCATGCAGAGGGTGAAAATAAACTCGCAGGTGCCGCTTGGGACAAAGGTTATTGTGCCAGCATTGAATCCTACGAAGATGAGGGTACAACGATTTATAAAGCAATGTATAAGGAAGGCGACAAGAGCCAGTGGTGGTCGCCCACAATTTCGGTTTTGGATGCCGTAAAAGCCGCTATGGGTGAAGAAGAATCGGCTGATATCGTTCTTGTTTTCTCTATCCGTGCAATCGGAGCAAAACCCGATGACGTTGTTTCAACAGGTTGCCGTACACTTCTCCGTGGTGTTTCTGCGATAAAGGATAAAGACGAATTTGATACTAAATATGAAGAAGCGCTTGACGGTTCGGATCCGTTGTTCGGAATGAGCGGCGGAAATATTCAAAAGGGATTTACATCATATACCATTTCTAACCAGGCTTGGACTGATATTGAAATCTCTTTGGAAGGCCTTGAACATAATCAGGTATTCAATGACGTTGTAACAACATGGAATTTGTGCATTGATAACATCAAGAACTGCAACGACTTGCTCGGATTAGAGGTTAAGAATGCAGGTGTTTATCTTGCTGAAGACTATGATCCTGCTGAAAACGAAGAACCGGGAAAAGCCGAACAGAACAATGTTGCCAACGGTGCAGTTGCAACACAGTCACCTGCAAGAACACCCGAACCCGCAGATGAAACAGAAGTTGTAGTTGAAAAGACCTCCGGCGGTGTAAATGTAAACGTAATTTTCTATGCAATCGGCGGTGTACTTATCGTTGCTTCGGCGGCTTTGATTGCGGTTACGGTAGCAAAGAAACCCAAGGCAGAAAAAACGCAGGATAAAGCAGAATAATTCATTTATATAATTAAAGAACGGTCTTGAAAATGACTGTTCTTTTTTATGCTTTGTGGCAACAGTTCAATTTTTATATAAAAAATGCTCACCCGTATCTTTAGGTGAGCATTTTGTTTAGCCGCAAATAAAATGTTAAAACTCAATTCCTTTCAGTTTGCCGAAAAGCTTCATATTACTGAAGTTGTTTTGTCTTAACCCCTCGTAAAGCACGATTGCCACACTGTTGCAGAGATTAAGAGAACGTGCGCCCTCTACCATGGGAATTCTAATGCAAGAGTCCAAATTGGCTTTAAGCAGGTCCTCGGGCAGACCTTTTGTTTCCTTACCGAATACGATAAAGCTTCCGTCGGGAATTTCCTTTTCGGAATAAACCGTTCCGCCCTTTGTGGTGGCATAGAAAAACGGATTTTCGGGGAAATTTTCCTTAACCTCTTGGAATGAGTCGTAGTAATGAATATCCAAAAGGTGCCAGTAATCAAGCCCTGCACGCTTCAAATTTTTGTCGTCAAGGGAAAATCCGAACGGACGGACAAGGTGCAGTGAAGCTCCGGAAGCGGCACAGGTGCGGGCAATATTTCCCGTGTTATAGGGGATTTCGGGTTCTACAAGAACAATATTAAGCATAGTATATTTCCTTTACAGAGATTGAACAAATTCTTTCATTCTGCTCATTGCTTCGTTGATTTTCTTCAGTGAAGAAGCATAACTGCAACGAACAAAGCCTTCGCCGCTTTCACCGAAAGCAGAACCGGGAACTACCGCCACCTGCTTACTTGTTAGCAATTCTTTAGCGAACTGTTCACTTGTCATTCCGGTTTTTTTGATGCAGGGGAAAATATAGAACGCACCTTTCGGTTCAAAGGCATCAAGTCCCATATCGTTAAGGGCACGGTAGATAATTCTTCTGCGCATATCGTAGTCGTCGTGCATGTGCTTAACGTCCTTAAAGCCGTCCTGGAACGACCGTTCAAGTGCATCTGCGGCGGCAACCTGACTCATTGTGGAAGCGCACATAATAACATACTGATGAACCTTTAACATAACCTTAAGCACTTCCGGCGGAGCGCAAACATAGCCTACACGCCATCCGGTCATGGCAAAGGATTTGGAAAATCCGTTTATAAGAATAGTTCTTTCACGCATTCCATCAATGGAAGCAATGGAAACGTGAGTTGTTCCGTATGTAAGTTCCGAATAAATTTCATCGGAAATAACCACAAGGTCGTGCTTCTTAATGACCTTTGCAATGGCTTCAAGATGTTCCTTGCCCATAATTGCGCCGGTGGGGTTATTGGGATAAGGAAGAATAATTGCTTTCGTTTTGCTTGTAACGGCATTTTCAATTTCTTCCGGAGTAATGCGGAAGTCGTTTTCCGCCTTTGTGGAAACGGGAACGGGTACACCGTGAACAAGTGTAACATTCGGCATATATGAAACGTACGACGGGTCGGGAATGATTACTTCATCGCCGGGCTGAATAAGCGCACGCATAGCAAGGTCGATTGCCTCGGAAGCGCCTACGGTGACAATCATTTCGGTTTTTGCGTCGTAGTTAAGACCGTAGCGAACTTTAAGATATTCGGAAATTCCCTCTCTTAAGCGCAAAAGTCCTGCGTTGGATGTGTATGCTGTTTCACCGCTTCTGATTGATTCAATGGCGGATTCACGAATGTGCCAAGGCGTTATAAAGTCCGGTTCACCTACACCGAGTGAAATGGCGTCGGGCATAGTTTGAACGATATCAAAGAATTTTCTTATTCCCGAGGGCGGAATAGAAGCAACCTCGGGCGAAATTTTATCCTGCCAATTCATGGTGAAACCACCTGACGTTTATCGTCGTCTTTTTCCGTGAAAATCGTTCCGTCAACCTTGTAATGTTTAAGAATAAAGTGAGTTGCACAGCTCAGTACGTTGTCGAGAACGGAAAGACGCTCCGAAACAAATGAAGCCACCTCACGGATATTGTTTCCTTCAACGATAACCATAAGGTCGAATGCACCGCTCATAAGATAGCAGGATTTTACTTCGGGGTACGAATAAATTGCACGGGCAATGGAATCAAAGCCACGGTCACGCTGAGGCGTAATTTTTACTTCTATCAAGGCGCTGACGGTGTCGGCCGCAGCCTTTTCGGGATTGATGACCGCACCGTAACCCATAATTATTTTTCTGTCCTCCAAGGACTTGATAACAGATGCGATTTCATCTTCGCCTTTACCAAGCATAATGGAAAGCTGGTCTACGGTGAGTTTTGCATCGTCGTGAAGCAATTCCAATATTTTAATTTCAAGCTCGTTCATGAATTATCCTCCCAAATTATTAAGTGTTTTTATTGCATCAAGTTCTCCGCCGAACAGACAGTTTCTGAAATCGGAGGTCATTCCGATAGAAATACTTCCGTCGGTAACTCGGCACGGAACTGTGCATTTCAGTGTGATGAATTTTTCTTCGTTCTGAAGATTTTTATAGAAAAATCTGTCGAAAACATCGTCGATGGCATACTGACTGAAACTTTTACCCGTTTGTTCCGCTTCTTTCAAGTAAGCGTCAAATTCTTCTGCGGTTGCGCCGTAAGCGGAACTTAAACTCAGTTGTTTTATTATCAAATCGGCATAGTAAATGTCGTTTTCGCAACTAATGCCCCAAATCTCGTAGGTTATCTTTTGAAAAATAAAATCATTTACTGAATTTTCTTTTATATCTTTTTCAATGCCGTCGTTTTCGTCAGCATCAAAGGTCATTGCGTTGGCGGAAGCATAGTCACCGTGTTGCAGGAATGCGAAATATGTTTCGAATCCGTCCTTGACTGTGCTGCGCTCGTTTGCCGAAACACATCCGCTTAATATTAAGATGACGGCAATCAAAGATACGGCAATTATTTTTTTCATAATTTTCCCGTTTTTCCGAATCCGAATTTGCCCGCCTTTTGCGAACCCTTGGCGAATTTTGCAACGATTTCGGAATCGAAAGCAAAGTTATTATTTTTTCTTGCGTCGTATGCTTTGAACGCAAAATCTATCAGTTTGTCGATAAGTTTATCGTATGAAATTCCCAACGGCTCCCAAAGATAGAACGCAAAGGAACCGGGAATAGTGTTGATTTCGTTGACGTAAAGTTCCTTTAACTCACTGTCACAGATGTAGTCGATACGGACAACACCCTTGCAGTCCATAAGCTTGAAAATATCAATGCTCATTTGCTGAATTTTGGCGGTCATTTCGTCGGGAATAGGTGCGGGAATTCTTCTTGCAAGAGCTTCCATGCTTGCCTGATGCTTATCACCGTTAAGATATTTTTCACCGAAAGTCAAGAATTCTTCGCTTGTGTAGGGCATTTCGCAAACGGAAGCGGTAACATCGTCACCGAATCCAAGTGCCGAACAGTTGATTTCCTTGGGCTTATCAAGACCTTTTTCAACCAAGATTCTGTGGTCGTACTGAACGGCTACCTGAATAGCTTCTTTCAGTTCACTGCGGTTGTGTGCCTTTGAAATTCCTATGCTTGAGCCTAAGTTGGACGGCTTAACAAACATGGGATAAGGAAGTTTTTCTTCGCATTTGTTAAGAATTGCCTCTGCATCTTTTGTGAATGCTTCACGGTCAAAGAAAACGTAGGGAAGAACCGGTAATCCTGCGCCTATGTAAGCGGCTTTCATCAAAATTTTGTCCATGCCTGAGGACGAACCGAGAACTCCGCTTGAGGTGTAGGGAATTCCTGCAAGTTCAAGAATACCCTGCAAAGTGCCGTCTTCACCGTTTAGACCGTGCATCGCAAGAATTGCCACGTCAACCGAACAGTAGAAAGGAGTGCTTTTCTTGAAAAGTCCTTTTGTTTCGTTGAAACGGTAAAGCTGTTTTACCTTTGTATTGGCGGGAATATAAACTCTCGTTATTTCACTGTCACCCTTGTCAAAATGCTCAAAAGCCTTGATATTTGCAAGTTTTTCGCCTGTGTACCAGTCGCCCTCACGTGTAATATATACGGGGACAACGTTATACTTTTCCTTGTTGATGTTTTGAATAAGTTGTTGTGCGGTTACGATTGATACGTCGTGTTCAACCGTCTTTCCGCCGAAAAATACTGCAACGTTTAACATAAAAATCTCCTTATTCGTTATAATTATCGGGAAGGTCGTTTTCAAACAAAACAACGTCACCCGTAACTGAAATTTCATTCAAGATTGCGGTTGCCTCGTTAAGGTTGGCAACTGTATAAATTTTTCCTGCAAAACCGCTTAAGCCCTCTGCGATTTTTTCGGTTCTTTTTTTACCCACAAGAATTGCCACATCGGCATTTTCCTTGATTTTCTGACCTAACTGAATGTGATATTTGTCTTGGTCCTTGCCAAGTTCCACAAATCCGGGAGTGACAATGATACGTCTGCCGGTGAATGCACCTAACACGTCAAGTGCGGCAGATGCACCGTTTGGACTTGAATTGAACGCATCGTCAATGACGGTGACAGGTCGCTGATTTACTATCTGCAATCTGTGTTCAACGGGAGTAATTTTGCCTATTCCACGGGAAATTTCCTCTAAGGTAAGTCCCATTTCAAGCGCCATGGCGGCGGCAACAAGAATATTTGAAATGTTGTGCTTTCCTAAAAGCGAGGTAAAGCATTCGCATTTGTTTCCGTTTTTATCTACCAAGGTAAAAGCGCTTCCGCTGCAACCAACTGAAATGTTTTCGGCACGGACGTTATCCGTTTCAAGAAAACCTGCGGTGCATTTTTTGCACGTTGCTTTTTCGTAAAGGGAAAGGATATGCTCGTTTGTTGAAGCAAACACCGCACATCCGCCCTCGGGAAGAGCTTCCACAAGTTCAAACTTGCCCTTTTTTACACCTTCAATAGAACCGAACGTGTCAAGATGCTGAGGACCGATAGACGTAATTATCGCATTGTGCGGATGAACGAAATCGCATATTTCCTTAATATCGCCGATGTGACGGGAACCCATTTCACAAATGAAAACCTCGTCGTCAGGCTGAAGCCGTTCACGGATTACACGAACAACACCCATTGTGGTATTGTAGCTTGCAGGAGGCGTTAAAACGGAATATTTTTCCGAAAGAATTTTCGATAAAATGAATTTCGTACTTGTCTTGCCGTAGCTTCCGGTTATTGCAACGATTTTAAGGTCGGGACGTGATTCAAGAATTTTCTTGGCGTCGTGCAGATAATATTTTGCAATCAGTTTTTCCACGGGAGTCATAATGAGAAGCGACATCAGAACCCAAACCGACGCAAATGGAATGACCGCAATGCAAAAATACATGGGAGTAAAACCGATATGATACTGAAACTGCTTTTCGAAAATCAAAAACAGAGATTCAACGGCGCAAAGCAGAATACCAAGACAAACGTACATACGGATAACTCTTTGGGTGTAGTGCAGAGGTTTTTTCGTGGGCTGAGGCTTGAAAAGGTATTTAGGATGAATAATTCTTGCAAAAAGGTGGTGCAGATACTGTGAAATAAAGTATCCTTCAAGCTGAGCCATGTGGAAATAATAGGTAGATGCCAGCATTGTCAGTGCCACAGAGCAGACAATCATAACGATACGAATAGTTAAAGCCATAATTACTCCTTAAAGAACGTTTTGCAGATAGCGACCGTTCTTGAAAATTCTTCTAAGAAAGCATAGTGAGTTCTGTTTTTATAAACCACCCTTGCGCAGTCGGGAATGGTTTTTTCCATAATTTCCGACATATAAAGCGGAGTAGCGGTGTCGTTTTCGCCCCAAATAAGAAAAGTGGGGGCGGAAACTTTATCGAGCAAATATGTAAGGTCCTCGTTGACGATTTTTGAAAAGGTGGCTTTCATGGTGTCCGAAAGTTTTCTGTAATCCTCCGAACCCTTATTCTTTCTCCACAAATCGTATTTTTTCGGAGCAAAGGTTTTTACGAAAAACTTTGCCATTTTGAATTTATAAACGTTAATGTAATATTTTGCGCCACGCTTGTCACGAATGCCCGCCGCACCGCACAAAACAAGTTTGTTGACCTTTTCGGGGTGCTTTGCGGCAAGAATTATCGAAAGCCTGCATCCAAACGAATGGGCGATAATATTCGTGCTTTTTATGTTCAGCTTATCAAGCAGACCGTAAACGATTTCCGCATAGTCGTAAACGGAAATCGGCTCACTCGGCTCCGGAGAGCCGCCGTGACCTGGCATATTCGCCATTGTAACTCGGTATGAATCGGAAAGTGCGTTCGATAAATTAGTTAAAAGCGTGAAATCGTAGCCCCAACCGTGCAGAATTAAAATGTCTTCACCGCTGCCCTGCTGTGTGTAATTTATTGAAAAGCCGTTTACAGTTTCAGTCAAGATATGTCCTCCAACCACATAATAAAGGCATCTTCTCCGTCGGAATAGAATTTCGGTCTTTTGCCCACCGAAGAAAATCCCATCTTTTCATAAAGCTTAATGGCGGGAGTATTGCTTACCCGTACCTCAAGCGTCATGGATTTTATTTCTTTTTCTTTAGCACTTTTTATCATTTCACTTACAAGCAATGTGCCCAACTTGTTTTGACGGAACTCTTTTTTTACGGCTATATTGGTAATATGACCTTCATCAAGAATATGCCAAAATCCGCCGAAAGCAACAACGTTGTCGTTTTCGTCCACAAGCAGAGTGTAATCTGCCATGGGATTTTTTATTTCGTCAGCATAAGACTGATATGACCATGGATCCGGAAAACTTTCGTTTTCGATTTCAAGAACCCCGTCAAGATATTTTTCAGTTAGTTTGACAGTGCTTACTTTCATATTCCCTTTCTGCCTGCGGCTTGCGAAGGTATATTGCGTCAAGCGCCGCAGGAGTGCAAGTTTCAGAATTTCTTGCGATAACCGCTGCTGCCGCCGCATTTGTATAGCACAAATGTTCGGGCGCAAAAAGTGCGTTTTCGCCTAAAAGCGATGTAAGTTTTTCCTTAAAAACATTGATTCCGTCGCCTAAAAATACTGTCTTTTTGCCATTTAGAAATTCGGCAACTTCCTCAATGGGACAGGCATCGTAATTGCGGATAAGTTTGCCGTTTTCGTAAACGGCACAGTAAACCTGACCTCTGCGTGCGTCCATTATGGGACAAACATATTCGGCATACGGAACGTTTTCTTTTAAGCAATCGAGAGTGTTAACCGCAACACAGGGTTTGTTTTCGGGCTGAGCCAATCCTTTTATGGCGCAAACGCCTATTCTCACACCCGTGAACGAGCCGGGCCCTGCAACGCAGGCATAAACGTCAATATCGTTAAGTGAAAGTCCTGCACTTTCAACACAGTCCTCCACAAGCGGAAGAAGCGAACGGGAATGAACAAGTCCCGTGGAAAGCGCTTTTTGGTTTTTTATTCCGCTGTCAGTGAGAATTGCGCAGGAAACGTACTGACTTGACGTGTCGATAGCAAGTATATTCATAATTCTTTCAAAAGTCCCTTCGGATCGTCTATTCGGGCAAGTCTTGTGTTTTCGCCCGTTTTAAGAATATTTACTGTCATTGTGTGTTCGGGAAGTGAAGAAAGATTTTCGCTCCATTCCACCGCACATACGATGTTCGGGTCGTAGAAAAAGTCGTCAAAACCCGAATTATAACAGTCGTCTTCGGTAATTCGGTAAATGTCAAAATGGCAAAGTTCTTTTTTGCCGAAGTACTGGCACATTATGGTGTAGGTGGGACTTGTAATTCGGTCGGTTATTCCGAGCCCCTGGGCAAGACCTTTCACGAACACGGTTTTGCCTGCGCCCAAGTCACCTTTAAGAGCGATGAATGCGCCGTTTATTAAGTTTTCAGCAATACGTTTTCCCAAAGCGAGAGTATCCGCTTCGGAATTTAATTCCACATTATAATTCATAATACTATATTATATTATACATTTGGATAATTAGCAAGAAAAATTAACATCTTTGACCGTCAACGTTTTGCCGTCAACGGAAAATTTAATATCATACTTACCGAAAGAAACGGAATAAACCCGGTCTTTATCTTCCTGATATGAGGGGCGGGGGTCTTGCTGCAAAAGACGAACCACGGTATCACGGTTATTCGGTTCGATTTTATCAAGTAATTCGGCAGGGAAATTTACGTTGAGAGAATAATCCGCAAATTCGTCGGCAAAGCCGCTTATTGCATCGGGGTGGGAATCCGTGTACCTGATGTACGGCTTAATGTCGTATATGGGAGTGCCCGAAAGAATGTCCGCACCGCTTACAAGCAACTGAATTTGTCCTGCCACGTTTTTAACTTCTTCGAGTTTTACGGATGAAAGCCCGATGGAATTGGGTCTGAACGGAGAACGTGTGGCGAAAACGCCTACCCGTTTGTTTCCGCCTAAGCGGGGCGGACGCACTGTGGGGGAAAACTTGGCGTTTTTATTTTCGGAAAATTCCCACAAAAGCCAAAGATGTGAAAAGTCTTCAATTCCGCGAAAAGCATCGGGAGAAGAATATTCTTTTTCGATTATTACTGTTGAAATCATATTCGGCAACAGTCCGCTTTGACGGGGAATACCGAATTTCTCGTTAAAATCGTTATAAATGTGACCGATAACCTTTAATTCTGATTTATTCATATTTTCCTCCGAAATAGCAGTTCACAAGTATAATATGCAGTATTGAACATACTTGCATATTTAGTAAACTTCCGCTATTCCGTTAATGTTTTCTTCTATTAAAACGGCATTCTCACCGTTGTAGTAATAAAGGTCGAACAATGTGGCGGTTTTTCTTTTGCAGAAATATATTTGAGAAAAATCACCGCTGACAATAGGCGAGGACATATAACTTGAAGAAATATTTTCGCCTAATTTGGCGGGAGAAGCAGAATCTTTTTTGATAAAAAGATTTCCGTAAATATCCGCTTCGGTGTTGCCGAGTTCAATGTTATTGAACATAAGAACGTTTTCTCCGTCATTGGAAAGCACGGATAAAGAGGTGAAATTCTGCGTTCCGCTGTTATAGTTTGCACCGCAGAAATCGGTAAGCAGAGAAACGGTTGACTTGTCTGCAACATACATATCGCATCCGTCTGCGGAAGGATTTTTTATATATGTTGCTATGTTGTTGCGTTCATAATAAACGAGTCCGTCAACGTAGCCGGAATCAAGTTTTACCGTATCGAGTTTGCCGTTTTTCCACTTAATGTAGTAAACGGCGCAATCGGTACGTGTTTTTCCGGGCGCCAAAATGTAGCCGTCATTGGAATCGGTATTTATTGCCACCGAATATATTGTATTTTCATCCGTATTGCGTACAAGACGGGTAGATTTACCCTTTATATCGCAAAAGTACACGGAATAGTAGCCGTTATCTTTATCCGTAAGCGAACTGTAAACCACGCCGGCAGAAGAATTTGTTACCGAATCGGTGGTGAAAAAACTAACGTCTGTTGCAAGTTCCTTTTGTTTAAAGGAACGCAAATCAACGGCAATCAGTTTTCCGGTTTTTTTATCTTCATTATAATTTGCGAGCAGGTAAAGAATGCTTTTGTCCTCGGAAACGGACGGATAATATACATTGCTTATTTGAACGTTTTTTTTGAAGTTGCTTCCGTAAATAACGTACGAATACAAACTGTCGTCATAAGATTCGCCGGTAATTACGGTGGAGCCGTCGTCGGAAATCCACATAACGGGCATACAGGAATCAACGACTACTTTGCCGTTGCCGTTAAGGTCGTAGCGAATAAGCCGTGAATGTATTTCGGGATAAACATTTGGTTTTTCGGCATAGAAACAGTTTCCGTTTTGGGAAAAGCGGACGCTTGAAACGGTAATGCCCTGGTCTACGGGAATAACTTTAACTCCGTCATATAAGTACAGTGTGCCGAGGGAAGAATCTCTGTTTTCCCGCCAAGGAGTGGTAAAGGCAATCACGTTCATTGAATTTGATGTTTTGAACGAGGTGACGTTTGAGGCAATAAGAGATGCATCACCGTTTTCACTTAGATAAAGTTTTTTATCTGCAATGAAAATCATTTTTCCGCTTTCCTTGCTTATGGCATAATCAGCGGTGTACACGGGATTTTCCGAATTAACATCATAACAGTTCTCGGCAACAAGAGTTTTTTCCGTTCCGTTGAAATAATAGATATTGCCGTCTTTGAAGCAGGCGGCAATACTGATTTTTTCATTAAGCGAATTTTTAATTCTGTGCTCTCCCGAACTTTTCGGATGAAAAGAGAAAAGGTAACACACAAACACCGTGAGAGCCACAAGCACGGGCACCGAAACGATACCCAGCCAAAAGAAAAGTTTACTGTTCTTCAACTTCTTCAACTGCACTTTCAACGGGAATATCCGTATTTTCTTCTTTTATTTCATTTTCTTCGGTAGCGGATGCGGTAATATTTTCCTGCTTCGAACTTGTTTCGTCCGAGGCTTGAACGGGTTCGCTTTCCGTAGTTTTATCTTCGTCAAAAATACCCAATTCACGGCAAAGATCGGCTAAATCCGCATTTGCACCTTGAAGAATTTCACGGTCGATGGAAATATCTGACGATGATTCGGGCAATGATGCCTTTTCCAGTGTTTCAAGTCGGTTGTCCGCCCAAGAACAAAGGCTTGCAAACTGACCGTCGATTTCACTTAACATCTGCTGTGCTTCCGAACGCAGTCTGCTAAGATTTGCGGAGGCGGATTGCATTCCCGAAACCCATTCGTCGTGAAGTTGTTTGCACGCATCGTCGCTCTGCTTTGCACGGTTGCGGTAATCTTCTTCAATAGACCTTGCGTGTTCCGTTGCGTCAAGCATAACCTGCGCAATAATGCTTTCCTTTGATTTGTAGGAGTCAAGACTTTCCTTTAATGTTTTGTTCTCCTGCTTTAAGTCGGAAATCTGCTTTTCGTAGTCGGAAATAAGCGCCTTTTTTTCGTTTTGAAGCGCTTCAAAAATCGTATCTACCTCTTTGGCGTTGTATCTGCCTAAAAATGATTTAAGTTCCATAATTTATTCCTTTCCGTTTTTTTCCAAAAGTTCTTTTTTCAGCGCATAAAGCTTATCTGAAAGGTCCACTTTATATACATGAGGACGGGTAAGACGCTTGTATTCGTCCCAGAATGTATCCATCTGCGCAAAATAGTTTTTCTGAATTTCCTTTAATGACGGCGAAGTATATACACGCTTTCCGTCAACAAACATAGGTTTAAGAAGCGGTACTGCACGGAAATTTTCAAGAGTCATCTTTTTCCAGGTGTCGATGGGGTCGAATATGGTAAGCGGTTTTGTTTCGTCGATAACTTCTTCGTCAAGAGTAATAAGGTCTGCAATCGCCTTTCCGTCGTCAACGGAGAACAAACGGTAAACCTGCTTGTAGCCGGGATTTGTAATCTTTACCGCATTTTCACTTATTTTGATTTTCGGAATCATTTTTCCGTCAACGATTTCGGCGGCAAGCTTATATACACCGCCTAATGCGGGCATATCGTCACTTGTTATAAGTTTTGTTCCTACACCGTAAACGTCAAGTTTTGCGCCCTGCATTTTAAGGTCCCAGATAACGTCCTCGTCAAGATCCCCTGAAGCAAAAATCTTTGCCTTTTCAAAGCCTGCTTCATCAAGCATTTTTCTTGCACGTTTACTTAAATATGCCAAGTCGCCCGAATCAAGACGAATTCCCATAGGCTCGTAGCCTTTCCTGCGAAGTTCCTTGAAAACGGTTATTGCATTGGGAACACCGCTTTTAAGTGTGTCGTAGGTGTCAACAAGAAGCAAGCATCCGTTCGGATACATATCGGCGTATGCTCTGAAAGCGGAAAGTTCGTCGGGGAATGACATAACCCACGAATGTGCGTGAGTTCCGCCTACCGCCACGTCGAAAAGCTGACCGGTAAGCACATTGCTTGTTCCTGCGCAACCGCCGATAATAGCGGCACGGGCACCGTAAATACCTGCATCGGGTCCCTGCGCACGGCGAAGTCCGAATTCAAGCACCGTTCCGCCTGCAGCGGCGGTAACTACCTTGCTCGCCTTTGTTGCAATAAGCGTCTGATGGTTGATTATGTTAAGAAGTGCCGTTTCAATAAGCTGAGCTTCCATAATCGGCGCCTTAACACGGATAAGCGGCTCTCTCGGAAAAACGGGAGTTCCTTCTTCAACGGCGTAAACCTCGCCCGAAAACTTGAAATCACGGAGGTATGATATGAATTCTTCGTCAAAAATGTTGAGTGAGCGGAGATAATCTAAATCTTCTTCGTCAAAATGAAGATTTTCGATATATTCAAGTGCCTGTTCAAGACCTGCCATAATTGCGTAAACGCTGTTATTCTGAAGCGGACGGAAGAACAAATCAAAAACTGCCTGGTTGTCCTTCATACCGTTTTTCAGATAGCCGTTCATCATGGTAAGCTCGTAAAGGTCTGTCATCATAGTAAGGTTTCTCATAATTATTCCTCCTTTTGTGCTTCCTCAACGATTAGGGAAGTAGTGCGTTTTTTTACTTTGAAAATTATAAGTAATGCGACCGATGCAATACATAACAAAATGGAAAGTATTGCGGAAACGGGAACATTTCCTATTCTTAATTGGTCGGTTCTCAGCCATTCCACAATGCCACGTTCAAGACCGTAAAGGGCAAGGTAGGAAAGTACAAGCTGACCGTCGTATTTTTGCTTGAAGAAAAGATAAAACAAAATTGCGAATACGATTAAGCACCAAACGGATTCGTAAAAGAAAGTCGCTTGATACCAGCCGGGCAATACGGCGTCCTTGGGACTGTCAAGATATACGGCATACGGAAAAAACTGCATATTTTCATTTGTTACAAGAGCGCCGTGGGCTTCCTGATTGAAAAAGTTGCCCCATCTGCCGATTGCTTGTCCCAAAACTAACGGTACGGTAGCAAGGTCAGCAATTTTGATTAGTGAAAATTTCTTAATCCGTGAGTAAATCGCAAGAACGATTACCGCACCGATGATTCCGCCGTAAATGGCAAGTCCGCCGCGGCGAACATTGATAATGTTAAGAAAAGTTGCAACAAAGTCGCCTTTACAGTAGTAGGAATTCCATTCAAAAGCAACGTAGTAAAGACGTGCGCCGACCAATGCGCCGATAACGGAACAGATAACCACATCGGATGGCATATCCTTTGGAAAATTTCTCTTTTTCGCTAAAAAGGAATAAATAAAATATGCGATGACAAATCCCGAAGTTATCAGAATTCCGTACCAATAAATATTTATTGACCCGATAGAAAAGGCAATGTTGTTAAGTAAATAACTCATTATTTCTCCTCCCGTATTCGAATTCCGCAATTTGAAGCACGGCAAACGTATGTCCAGCAACCGGGGAATTTTTCAGCGGCTTCCGTTGCCGACTTTGAGTTTTCAAACACACCGAATACCACGCTTCCGCTTCCCGTCATTGAAACGAATTTTGCGTCTGTTTTCTTCATTGTGTCTATGTTTTCCTGAATACCGCCCGCTATGGATACGGCACTTTCGGTAAGCACGTTTCCGCCGTAATTTTTCAGTTCGTCAAGTTTGTGCGCTTTAAGAACATTCAAAAATTCATCTGTGTTCGGGTGGCAAGAAGAACCGATTTGGTCAAATATGCCGTAGACCTGCTTTGTTGAAGCAGGCTCACGGTACTTCATAACGCAAAGAATATCAATGGGCTTGCCCATATTTATGTCTTGAAGTTCCTCGCCGATACCCTTGGCACGGCAAAGTCCGAAACGAAGCATAAACGGAACATCTGCACCGATGTTAAGCGCAAGCTTTTCAAGTTCACGGACGGTTAACTTGTTTCCGTAAAGTCGGTTAAGACCCACAAATACCGCAGCCGCATCGGCGCTTCCGCCTGCAAGACCTGCACCGGACGGAATTCTCTTGTTTATGTAAATGTCGCATCCGCCCGAAATACCTGTCTTTTCAAAGAAAAGTTCGGCGCTTTTGTATGCCACGTTTTTGCTGTCACGGGGCAGCCAATATTCATTTGAATTTAAGTTTATTCCCTGCTCCTGCTTTCTGATTGTTACGGTGTCGTAGAGCGTTATCCTCTGCATAAGCATATCAAGTAAATGATAGCCTCGCTCGTCTGTTCCCGTAATGTCAAGTGTCCAGTTTATTTTCGCAGGAGTGTTGAGTGTTATTGAATTCATAATTTTATCCTGTATATTTTTATTCAGAATATATTATAATACTTTTTTTGAAAAAATACAAATAAATTATTGCTTTAACACGGTTATTTTACACGTTCGCCGGTTTTTGCGTTCACATATATTACCCAATAACCGTTTTCGTGAGGCTTTGTGCAATCTTTCGGAATCCATTGACTGTATCCTTTTAGTTTTTCGGGCGGATTTTCGCTCCACGGAAAATCAAATCCGTAGCATAAATAAAGCGGAACGGAGTATTCGTCGTAAATGACGCCTAACAGATATTCCTCTGCCTTTACCCACTTGGAACCCGGAATCAAAGAAGCCATATTTTCGTCTTCCGGCAAAGTGTTGAGCAGTTTATTTATTTCCGTTTCGTTTACCTCCCAAAAGGAATCGGGAACATTGTCCGGACTGAAACTGCTTAATTTTTCAACTGTGCCGTAACTGAGAAAATCTTTGCTTTCGGAATTTTCGACGTTTTCCTTTTCAAAGTTTTCGTGTTCGGAAACATCACTTTCGCCCTTTTCAAAATCCGACTCATCTTGGGATTCTTTTTCATTAAGATATTCTTCTTTTTTCGAATCATCTGTTTGCACCGGCAAGGTTTTTATGCCAGATGTCTTTTGGAATCCGTCGCAGATTATATCTAAATCACCGAAGTATAAAATGGGGTAACAAGTGCCGTTTTCTTCGTAAAACACACCGCCGTTTTGCAAATCATCTTTTTTGTCAAGTTCGACTTTTGCAATCGTTTTGCTCCCGAATACTCCGAAGTTGCCGTCAAGAAACCAATAGTATTTTCTTTTGTCAATTTCCTTGAATGCCACCGTCATTTTTTTGTATCCGTCTTCAAATTTGAAAAATCCTTCGCCGGAATAACCGTTGCATCGGTTAAGAATAATAAGTTTGTCTGTCATAATTTTTCCACCTCGGTAAAATCTATTCAAAAGCGAAAAAAATATAACAAAAAACATAACATTTAATTATGAACATATATGCACATAAAAGTGTTTTCCGAATAAATAAGTAAAAAATAAATCTGCCGCACAAAAACGGCAGATTTAATAATGACTAATGATTTATAACCTTTTTCATTACGGAAATTATGGGTACCGATAGGGAAGCAATGCAGAAATTGCTTATTCCGTGAATGGCGTCCCACGGTAAACCTGCAATTATCCACGCTACCGTGGACTTAAAATTCATACCGAAAGCGATAGCCTGAAACGGAGCATAAAGAGTTCCGTATAAAAGGCCGTGAAGTCCTGCAACCGCCATATATACGGGAACTGCAATTTTCACATTCATTTTTTTCGGAAGAAGCATAACTGTTGCCCAAAGCGGCAACCATATATATAGGTATGGAATCCACCAAACGTTAAATCCGCCGTAAAAGCCGGTCAGAATAACGAAAATATAAATGGATATCAGTGCTTTGGCGCGGAACAGTACCGTGAAAACGATTATAAAAAGTGCTAAAAAGTGGACGTTGGGGAGTGCTTCCGTGAGAAGTTTTGACACGAACATCAATGCTCCAAGTGTGGGAAGCAGAGCAATGTCCAAGGTAGAAAACTTTCTCATTTTTCTTTCTTGAACGAATAGGTGGCACCGTCTTCAATTTCTGTTTTTTCAACGCCTGAGGTTGCATACTGACCGTTCACGTAGAATGCCCAATATGTTCCGTCCGTGTCGTAATCGGCAACAATGCCGTTTACTTTCTTAACGAACAAGCCGTAAGGACCGTCTTCACCCTCGATAAGACCTTCTTTGGTAAGTGCATCGCCGACGAATTTTTCAGCGGTTTTTATCGAAAAGGACTTTTCGTTTCCGTCACCGTCAACGGCGATAAAGGTAAATGACTTTTCATTGACCTCCGTCTGTGCGTTTTCTGCGTTAGGCGTAGTTGTCGTTTCGCCGTTCTTTCCGCAGGAAGCAAGTGTAAGTGCCATAGCCGCAATAAGCACAGTGATAAGTACATTTGAAACAATTTTCTTTAAGTTCTTCATACTTATTTTCTCCTTAAATATTTATTTTTTTTCGAAAATTTCAACAGGCACTCGCTAAGAAATTTCCATTTCGGAACAGGTCTTTCGACTTATACGGCAAAGCAAAATGCTTTTGAATTATTCGCCTTCTCAGAACTTTCTTCCAATGGCATTTGTTTTCTGCGGCGAAAACACTGAATAATTCTTGAACCGTAAACACGGCGACGGGCTCGTGCAGGACTCACACCTGCTTCCCTTAATTCCGGAGAGCATTATAACATAATTTTGAATTTTTAACAAGAAAGAAGTAATATTTTTGAAAAAAACGGCGATTATTATTTTAGGATGCATTCTTTATGGCGTAGGCGTGGGAGTATTTCTTGATCCGGCGAACATTTTTACCGGCGGAGTAACGGGCATTTCAATGATACTCTCACGTTTTTTTCCCATAAATACGGGAACGTTTATTTTACTTATGAATATTCCCATTATGACAACCGGCAGAATTGTTTTCGGCAGAAAGTTTTTTCTGCTTACACTGCTCGGAACGGGACTTTCCGCCGCTTCGGTTTTTCTCATCGAAACATTGCTTTTTCCGTTTTTGCCCATAACGAACGATAAATTTGTTTCCGCCATAGCGGGGCAGGGAATTCTGTCCGCAGGTCTTGCACTTGTGCTGTATTCCGGGGCGACCACCGGCGGGACCGATGTTATAGTCAAACTGATTTCGAAAAAATATCCCCATATCACAATAGGCAAAATTATAACTGCCTTTGATTTTGCGGTGATAACGTCATCGGTGATTGCATTCGGGAATATTGAAAACGGAATATATTCTTTTGTTGCCGTAACGGTGGGGAATGTGATTTTAGACAAAATTCTTTACGGCTTTGATGAAGCGAGAATTATTATCGTGATAAGCGAAAACTGGCTTGAAATCACGCAAAAACTACTCAGCAGAGTAGAAGTCGGTGTAACGCTTCTTGACGGTTACGGCGGATATACCAACAGCAGAAAAAAAGTTATCTTCATAACTGCTAAAAAACATTCTCTGCCTAAAGTCAAGAAAACCGTAAAGGAAACAGATGAAAAATCATTTATGATAGTTTCTTCTGCCAATGAAGTTATCGGGAACGGCTTTAAGCCGTAAATCTCACAAAATGATAAATAATAACTCACAAATTGCTATGTACTTTCACGGTAAAAAGTTATATAATAAGAAAAAAACTAAGGAGATAAAAAAGATGATAGTTACAAAACCGCCTATGGGCTGGAATACGTGGAATACGTTTGCAGAAAACATTAACGAAGAACTTGTTAAGTCGGTTGCTGATAAAATGGTTGAACTCGGACTTAAGGATTTAGGATATGAATACGTAGTTATTGACGACTGCTGGGCACTTAAAACGAGAGATGAAAACGGTTGCTTGCAGGCTGACCCTGAAAAATTCCCACACGGAATGAAAGCGGTGGCTGATTACATACATTCAAAGGGACTTAAATTCGGAATGTATTCCTGCTGCGGAACTCTTACCTGCGCAAGTTATCCGTCGTCATTCGGTCACGAATTTACTGATGCTAAAACCTTTGCATCGTGGGGCGTTGATTTCTTAAAATACGACCATTGCAATAAACCGCACACCGCCGAATCGGCACTTCTTTACAGAAAAATGGGACTTGCACTTGCAAATTGCGGCAGAGATATTTTGTTTTCCGCTTGTTCCTGGGGCGTAAACGGAACGGATGAATGGATAAAATCCACCGGCGCACACATGTGGCGTTCCACGGGAGATATATTCGATTGCTGGGCAAAGATAAAAGAAATTTACGACATTAACGTTCCGCTTCAAACGAGCAACGGACACGGATGCTTTAACGATATGGATATGCTTATCGTGGGTATGAACGGAAAAGGTCACGTTGGCTTGGGCGGATGCACCAAAGAAGAATACAGAACCCATTTTTCCATTTGGGCAATGTTTGGCTCTCCACTTATGATAGGATGTGATATCCGTAATATGGACGAAGATACAAAAGAAATTCTTATGAATAAAGATGTTATCGCAATCAACCAGGATGCGGCATCACGTCAGCCCTACGGTTGGGGAGATATGTGGATTAAGCACCTTGATAACGGCGACATTGCGGTACTTGCGACAAATATGACCGAGGGCGACAGATTTTTCAGATTATATACTGAAGATATCGGCATCGGAATTGATTCCGGCAAAAAACTGCTTGTTAAGGACCTTTGGTCCGGCGAGGAATTCGAGTCAAAGAACGAAACAATTGATTGCGGAAAACTTCCGCCGCATACCTGCCGTTTCTTCAGATGCAAGATAGTTGACAGATAAAAGAGAACAACCGTTCAGACAAAAATGTATAAATGATTTTGTAAAAACAAAACCGCCGAAAAGAAATATTTTTCTTTTCGGCGGTTTTGTGCTTTTTACGGTTATAGCATCAGGAGTTTTGTCCGCTTATTCTATATAGGACGGGAATTGCTTTTCATAATTAAGGTTTTTAATGCTTTAGCATTCCTGAATAAATAATAATCTCTGAATATTGCAACAAAAACAATAAAAATAAGCGCCCATGGAACGGTAAAAGCACTTATTACGGCAATAAACAATAAAAACACATTGTTTATTATTATTCTCCGTTTGCAATGCTTTAACTGCTTTTGCATTTCGGCTGTGCTTTCTTCAACCTTGGCTTTATACTCTTCCGTTTCCGGCAGTCTTTCTCCGCTTAACAGTTCGGTTACACTTATTCCCAAAACATCACAAAGTTCTATCATAATGGATGCATCAGGACAACTGATTCCGTTTTCCCATTTGGAAACTGCTCGATTTGAAATTCCGAAACGTTCTGCGATTTGAGCCTGCGTTAAACCTTTTTCTTTTCTGCATAGGGCAATGAACTTGCCGATTTTTTTCTGGTCCACGGTTTTTGACCTCCTTCTTTGAAACTATTATATTGTTTTTTACCGAAAATGGAATGAACTGTTGGTTGATTTGTGCTTTTCCTACAAAAAAGTGCATTTTTTCTTAAAAGAAAAGCAAGGTCGGTGAAAACCTTGCTTATTTGGTCGTTTGTAAATTGTTATGTGTACGCAATACCTACTATTTTCGTGTTATGAAGAATGTGACTTTTTATTATATCAAAGTCGGTGCTATCTACTTTTTTATCACCGTTTACATCGGAGGCAATGCGGTATACATCGGAAAGAATGGGGGAATTTGCTTCCGAACGGGCATTTAGCATATCCTTTACGGTGATTTGTCCGTCGCCGGAATTGTCACCCGTTACGATTAGTGTGTATTCTTTGATTACAGAACCGTCTTCCGAAACGGTAAGCGTTGCTCCGGTAGCAACCTTGTCGCTTGACGCAAGAAGTGTGCCGTCTTTTTTTATGGAAATTCCCTCGGATGTATTTAACTGCGATATGATTTCTTCGCAGGTAGTGCCTGCACTGATGAAACTGATGTAGTTGTTTTTCTTGTCAATGGCGAGGGTACTTGAAAAAATATCCGCGTCGGCACGTTCTATCTGCACTGTTCCCTCAATTAAATTTACATCTGCATCGTTGCCGAATTTGTCGATTATTCCGTGTTCCAAAGGAGCAATGCCGAGAAAAACGGGGCCTTTCGGGGCGGATTCATTTACGGAAAAGTGCAGTACGGCAATTTGCCCTTCGGCAAAAACATTGTCCGTTGCAGGTTCCCATGACAGTGTGACTGTTCCGTCGTTGTCGTAATACTGAAAATCGTCGATGATTTCTTTATCTTCAACGGAAGAAAGCGTCAGCAGGTCTGTGTCGTAGAAAACCTGAAAGTAAAGCGCCGCAATGCCCGGATTATCGGTAAAGGTTATAGGTACATCAACGTTTTCACCTGCTATGCACGTAGCATAACCAAGCGTAATAAATGATTCGGGAGTCGTATGGACGGTCAGAAATGTACAGAAAGTCATAACGATAACCGTGAAAGCAATTACTATTTTTTTCATAGGAAAATACTCCTTATATTATATATGCTATAATAACATTTTTTTGCACGTGCTGTCAATAGCCAAAAATAACAAATTTATTTTGAATTCCTTTGAACAAAATTTGGTTTTTTGTGAGTTTTGGTAAAATTTGTTCGTGATTTTAACGTTTTTCGTATTGACATAATGTTGGATTTGCTATAAAATATATGGTGAATAATAGGAAAAGTATATTTATTTTCTTTGAATGAAAGGAAAACTATGGCTATTACGGACATAAATGAAGGGAAAACAAGAATAATTCAGGAACTTGTTCCCGGCAAACAGATAACTCTTGCACATATCATCGCCAATCCCGATGTTGAAATTTACGTAAAGCTCGGTCTTGATCCGGCTGACGACCATACCGGTGCTATCGGTATAGTAACGATGACTCCTGCTGAAACGGCAATTATCGCCGCAGACCTTTCCACAAAGGCGTCGGGCGCAGATTTGGGCTTTGTTGACAGATTCAGCGGAACACTTATTATAACGGGAAGCGTTTCTCAGGTTGAAGCATCTGTCAATGCGGTTTGCGATTACGTTAAAAACACGTTGAACTTTACCGTTTGCCCCATAACCAAAACATGAACAAGATAATTTTGATCGGCAGAAGTGGTGCAGGCAAGACAACGCTAACACAAGCCCTTGCGGGTGACGGACTTCATTATTCCAAAACGCAGGATGTAAAGAACAGCGATTTTATGATTGACACTCCCGGTGAGTATGCCGAGGAAAGACATCTCGGCGGAGCGATCGCCGTGTTCGTTTACGAAGCGGATATCGTGGGACTTTTAATGAGCGCAAATGAGCCGTACAGTTTGTTTTCACCGAATATGGTTTCCATGTGCAACCGTGAGGTTATCGGGATCATTTCGGGCATAGATAAACCCGATGCAAATATACCCCGTGTTACAAATTGGATGAAGCAAACCGGAGTTAAAAAGATATTTTACCTTTCTTCAGTAACGGGGGAGGGTGTGGCAGAACTTAAACAGTATCTTGCCGAATTTGACACCAAAAAAGCAAAGAAAGCAAAAAAACAGTACATTTCGGATATGAAAGAATTGAGATTCAACAAAAAATATTCCGCAAAATGATACAAAAACAAATAAAAACAACAAATTTTGGTCAAAAAGTAGAAAAAGTCAATAAAAAGTTGGCAAAATCAAAGAAAAACCAACAAAAAACATTGACACATTTCTGCGTTTATGATATTATTATGTTAGAAAAAATGTGAAAAACCAAAAAGGAGAGAAACATTATGACAGAATACGAAATCAAAAAACAAATTTGCGACATCGGCAAAAGAATTTACAACCAGGGCATGGTTGCTGCCAATGACGGTAACATTTCCGTTAAAATCGGCGAAAATGAATTCCTTTGCACACCTACCGGCGTAAGCAAGGGCTTCATGACTCCCGAATTCATCTGTAAAGTTGATGCTAACGGTCAGGTTATTCAGGCAAACCCCGGCTTCAAGCCCTCATCGGAAATCAAAATGCATATGCGTGTTTATAAGCAGAGACCCGACGTTATGTCAGTAGTTCATGCTCATCCCGTATATGCTACAAGCTTCGCTATTGCAGGCATCCCGCTTACTCAGCCCATCATGCCCGAAGCAGTTATCGCTCTCGGCTGCGTTCCGATAGCTGATTACGGTACACCTTCAACAGAAGAAATTCCCGATGCAGTTGAAAAGTATCTTCAGAGCTTTGACGCAGTTCTTCTTGAGAACCACGGTGCTCTTACGTATTCTGATTCACTTCTTAACGCTTACCACAAGATGGAATCAGTAGAATTCTATGCTAAACTTCTTTATCTTTCACGTCAGCTCGGCGGTCCTAAAGAGCTTACACCTCAGCAGGTTGAACGTCTTTATGAAATTCGCCGTCAGTTCGGTCTTAAGGGTAAACATCCTGCAAACCTTTGCCCCAATGCTAAAGAAGGCAAAGCTTCATGCCATTCATGCGGCGGTCACTGCACATGCGGTCATGACGGCGGCGCTGATGCAGACATGGTTGCAGCTATCACCAAAAAGGTCCTTGAATCACTCGGTAAGTAATTTCGGGAGATTGTCTTGAAAGAAGATTTAACGGCGTCGGTCGTTAAGATGATAAGCTTGCTTCGTGACGAACAGAAAATGACACTTCCGCTTGCGTTGGCTCTTTCGGAATACGTTAAGGGCAAGGCATCGGAATTAGGTGTCAATGCGGTTGTGGCAATCACCGACAGCGGCGGAAATCCCGTAAGTGTTCAGTGTATGGATGATTCTTATATTGCTTCATATGATATTGCGCTTAACAAAGCGTTCACCGTGGTTGCACTTAAGATGCCTACCAAAACACTTAAGGATTTAGCTCAGCCGGGACAGTCACTGTACGGAATTCAGTTCACCAATAACGGAAAAATCGTTATTTTCGGCGGCGGAGTTCCCCTTTACAACGGCGAAGGAAAAATCATCGGCGGTTTAGGCGTAAGCGGCGGAACAGAAGACCAGGATACGGCACTTGCCGATTTCGGCGGCGAAGTTCTTGCCACGTGTATTAAGAATATAAAATAAGGACGGATTTAGTGATGGATATCAATTCAGCTAATATAGAAGAAATCGTTAAACAGGTTCTTTCTTCTATGCAGAACGGAACTCCTGCAAGCACATCTGCTCCCGCAGGTCAGATTCCCAAAACTGCAAAAGTAGCAGTTCTTACTGCTTTGGAACATTTTGATGTTAAAGAATATCCCATTCCTCCTCTGGGAGATGACGATATTCTCGTTAAAGTTGAAGGTTGCGGCGTTTGCGGTACAGACGCTCACGAATTCAAACGTGATCCTTTCGGACTTATTCCCGTAGCGCTCGGCCACGAAGGTACCGGCGAAATCGTTGCTATGGGCAAAAACGTTAAAAAGGACAGCGCAGGCAAAGACCTTCACATCGGTGACAAGGTTGTTACCTGTATGATCTTTAAGGACAATCCCGACGTAACGATGTTCGACCTTAACAAGCAGAATATCGGCGGCGCCGACGTTTACGGCTTGCTTCCGGACGACGACGTTCACCTTAACGGATGGTTCTCGGATTATCTGTTCGTTCGCAAGGGCTCAAGTATCTTCAACGTAAGCGACCTTGACCTTGATTCAAGAATTCTTATCGAACCCTGCGCAGTTCTCATTCACGCAGTTGAGCGTGCAAAAACAACCGGCATTTTGAGATTTAATTCCCGTGTCGTTGTTCAGGGCTGCGGTCCTATCGGTCTTATCTGCATCGCAGTTTTAAGAACTATGGGTATCGAAAATATCGTTGCCGTTGACGGCGACGACAAGCGTCTTGCATTTGCAAAAGAAATGGGTGCTGAAAAGTCAGTAAACTTCAAGAACTTCAAGGGTATTGAAGCACTTACTCAGGGCGTTCAGGATGCTTTCGGCGGATATCCTGCCGACTTCGGCTTCCAGTGCACAGGTTCTCCTGCAGGACACGCTAACATTTACAAATTTATCCGCAACGGCGGCGGTCTTTGCGAATTGGGCTTCTTCATCAACGGCGGTGACGCAACTATCAATCCTCACTTTGATATTTGCTCAAAGGAAATTACGGTTGTAGGCTCATGGGTTTACACCTTGAGAGATTATGCAACCACGTTTGATTTCCTTAAACGTGCTAAGGCAATCGGACTTCCGATGGAAAAGCTTATCACTCACAAGTTCCCGCTTGACCAGATCAACGAAGCACTTCAGACAAACCTTTCAATGCAGGGCCTGAAGATCGCAGTAGTTAATAAGTAAGAGGATAATTTATGAAAGCAACCGGTATTATTGAGGTTTACGGTCTTGCGGCGGCATTCGTTGCCTGCGACGCAGGTTGCAAAGCGGCCGATGTAACCGTAGAACCTTTCGACAAAAACAAGCCGGGAAATCCCGACGGACTTAAAGTTCCGCTGATAGTATGCGTAAAATTCCGTGGCGAGGTTGCCGCTGTCGAGGCAGCAGTTGAAGCCGCTAAGGAAGCAGCAGAAAAGGTTTCCGGAGTTATTTGTTCACATGTTATTCCCCGTCCCGAAGCGGACACGGAAAAAATGTTAAAGCTAAACGCTTTTGATAAAAAATAAAATTATTGACGGAGGATTTATATTATGTCAAATGAAGCATTAGGTATGGTAGAAACCAGAGGTCTTGTTGCAGCTATTGAAGCAGCAGATGCTATGGTAAAAGCAGCAGAAGTTGTTCTTATCGGAACAGAAAAAATCGGTAGCGGACTTGTATCCGTTATGGTTCGCGGAGATGTTGGAGCAGTTAAGGCCGCAACAGAAGCAGGCAGCGCAGCAGCAGCTCGTTTGGGCGAAGTAGTTGCTACACACGTTATTCCCCGTCCTCATTCAGATGTTGAGAAGATTCTTCCTGCAATTAAATAATTTTCAGAGGTAGATTATGAAGTCTATAGGACTCGTAGAAGTACAGAGCGTAGCGGCGGCGGTTGACGCACTTGATATTATGTGCAAAACCGCTAACGTGGAGTTCGTTACTTGGGAACGCCGTTTAGGCGGAAGATTGGTAACCGTAATCGTTCAGGGCGATGTTTCGGCAGTAACCCAAGCGGTTGAAGTTGCAAACGAAAAATGCATAAAAGAAATTGCAGCTTCTGCGGTTATAGCAAATCCCCATGAAGAAACTGCAAGAATACTTGAACTTTCGGCATCGAGAACTCGTAGAACGTACGAGGAAAAACTCAAAGCTAAAGCAGAAGACGAAAAATATCTGCAAGAAGTTTGATTAAGGCGGTGTAATTATGGCTAACACAACAAAGAAACCCGCTGCCAAAAGCGCCGCTTCTGCCGCAAGCAGAGCTGCCGCAAGAGTAGCGAAAACAACCGAGAGCGTTAAAGCTCCGGCTGAAAACAAAGAAATAAAAGAAACAAAAAATGAAATTATCAGAGAGGAAAGAAAAATGAATCAAGAAGCATTAGGTATGGTAGAAACCAGAGGTCTTGTAGCTGCTATTGAAGCTGCAGATGCTATGGTAAAAGCTGCAAACGTAGTTCTTATAGGAACAGAAAAAATCGGCAGCGGACTTGTATCAGTTATGGTTCGCGGAGACGTTGGAGCAGTTAAAGCTGCAACCGAAGCAGGCGGTTCTGCCGCTGCAAAACTCGGTGAAGTTGTTGCTACACACGTTATTCCCCGTCCTCATGGCGACGTTGAAAAGATTCTTCCGTCAATTAAATAAGAAGAATATTTTATCAAATCAAAATCTATAAGGAGGAAAAACAAATGTCAAACGAAGCATTAGGTATGGTAGAAACCAGAGGTCTTGTAGCTGCTATTGAAGCTGCAGATGCTATGGTAAAGGCTGCAAACGTAGTTCTTATCGGAACAGAAAAAATCGGTAGCGGACTTGTATCAGTTATGGTTCGCGGAGATGTAGGAGCTGTTAAATCTGCAACAGAAGCAGGCGGTTCAGCTGCTGCAAAACTCGGTGAAGTTGTTGCTATCCATGTAATTCCCAGACCTCATTCAGACGTTGAAAAGATTCTTCCGTCAATTAAGTAATACGATTTCAGTAATCGCCCGGCGGCGCAAAAAAAGCGCCGTCGGATAATTCTGAAAAAAGGAATGGAAAAAATGATAGTTGGTAAAGTAGTCGGCAGTGTTGTTGCCACAAGAAAAAATGAAAAGCTTTTAGGCAGCAAATTTATGATCGTTGAACCGTATAAGAATATGGAAAAAAACGGTCGCATTGTTGCAATAGATAACGTTGGCGCAGGTATCGGTGAAACCGTACTTGTTGCAACAGGCAGTTCCGCACGTATCGGATGCGATATGGAAACTGCACCTATTGATGCCGCAATCGTCGGTATCGTTGATAATTCAATCGGACTCGATTAAAGGTTAAATATGAATATTACAGAACTTTCAAAAATAATGAAAGATGCAGGAATCGTCGGTGCAGGCGGCGCCGGTTTTCCGTCTTTCGCAAAATTGAATGAAAAGGCTGATACTATAATACTTAACTGTGCCGAATGTGAACCGCTTCTTAAACTTCACAGACAGGTTATGGCTAAGTATGCAAACGAAATTCTTTTCGCTTTGCACGAGGTTGCAGTTGCGGTTGGGGCGAACGATATTATTATCGCTATTAAGCCAAACTACAAGAAAGCAATTCAGGCAATTAACGAAGCACTTCCTTCGTATAGCGACAAGAATGCAAGAATAGGACTTCTTCCTCCGGTTTATCCGTCAGGCGATGAGGTCATAACTATTTACGAAACAACGGGCAGGGTAGTTCCGCCCGGAAAGCTTCCCATCGAAGTTGGTTGTATTGTATATAACGTTGAAACAATGTTGAATACGTATTATGCAATTACCGAAAACCGTCCCGTTACCCATAAATACTGCACTGTTACCGGTGCGGTAAAGAACCCGATCACGTTGCGTCTTCCTTTGGGAATGACTGTTGCCGAAGCAATTGAAAAAGCCGGCGGCACAACAATAGACGATTACGAAATCGTCAGCGGCGGTCCTATGACGGGAAGAATTTGCAGTGAGTATGACGTTATTACAAAAACAAGTAATGCGTTTATCGTACTTCCTCCAAATCACTACGTAATTCAAAGAAAGAAAATCAAGGCACAGGTAGCGATTAACAGATCAATGTCAGCGTGCTGTCATTGCGGAATGTGTACGTCATTATGTTCCCGCCATTTGCTCGGCTATCCCATTGACCCGTCTAAATTTATGACGGCTCTTTCAGCAGGGGCTACGGGAAATGTTACACCGTATCTTAACACTTTCTTCTGCTCTGCCTGCGGTCTTTGTGAAATGTATTCGTGCTTCCAGGGAATGAGCGCACAGACGCTTATCAGCGCTTGCAAAGGCGGTTTACGTCAAAATGGCGTGGCTATGCCGCAAGCAGAACTTAAACCCGTTGACCCGATCAGAGATCAAAAACTTGTTTCACATAAGCGTCTTACTGCAAGACTCGGTCTTACACAGTATAATAATGACGCTCCTCTTGATGAAACGGAACAGATGCCTAAATCAATCAAGATAATGCTTTCACAGCATATCGGCGCTCCGGCAGAACCGATTGTATCAATAGGCGATAAGGTTGAAAAGGATCAAGCAGTTGCTAAACCGGTTGACGGCAAATTAGGTGTATATATTCACACACCGTTTGCAGGCAAAGTTCAGGAAGTAACTGATAAGTTTATTAGAGTATCACTCTGAAAGGAAGATTACATAAATGAGTAAAGCACTCGGTATGGCTGAATTTACAACGGTTTCCGCAGGTATTGCCGGCGCAGACCTTATGATAAAAACAGCCGAGGTTGAAGTTATAGAAAGTGCAACGGTTTGCCCCGGTAAATATATTGTTATTATTGCAGGCGAACTCAGCGCAGTTAAAGCATCTGTTGATGCGGCAAAGGCCGCTAAGGCAGAAAAAATTATAGATACTTTTGTACTCGGAAATCCGCACGATTCGGTATTCCCGGCAATTTACGGTACTGCTCATCCTGAAGATGCACAGGCACTCGGAGTTATGGAAAGCTTTTCGGCGGCAACGGCTATCGTTGCGGCTGATGCGGCGGCAAAAACCGCTATGGTAGAGCTTATCGAACTTCGCCTTTGCCGTGGAATGTGCGGTAAATCATATTTGCTTCTTACCGGAAGTGTTTCGGCGGTTTCAGCCGCTATTGAGCGTGCGGTAAACGAAGCAGGGGACAGAGGAATGTTGCTTGATTCGTCAGTAATTCCCAATCCCGACAAAAAATTATGGGATTCTATCCTGTAACAGTTTGGTGAATTTATGTTAGCAATTGAACGGCGTAACGAAATATTATCAAAGCTTTCCACAGAAGGAAAAGTTCTTGTTGCGGACCTTGCAAAGGAATTTGACGTAACTGAAGAAACTATCCGTCGTGACCTTGAAAAACTTGATAATGACGGCTTAGCAAGAAAAACCTACGGCGGTGCAGTTAAAAACGAAAGTTTTAACATCGACCTTCCGTTTCATGTTCGCAAGCAAACGAACGTTGAAAGCAAACAGAAAATTGCTAAAATGATAGGCGATATGATCAACGACGGGGATTACATTATGCTTGATTCAAGCACAACGGCTCTGTGCGTTATCAAAAATATTTTACAAAAGAAAAACATTACGCTGATTACAAACAGCATTGAAATTTTGCTTGAACTTTGCAACAAACCCGAATGGAACGTGCTTTCGACGGGCGGTATGCTTAAAGAAGGCGGACTTTCACTTGTAGGTTATCAGGCAGAAAAAATGATTTCGGGATTTCATGTTGATATGGCTATTTGCTCCTGCAAGGGCATTGACGAAGAAAACGGTGTTACCGATTCCAACGAACGTGATGCCGAAATAAAAAAAGCATTTTACAAATCAGCAAACAAACGTGTGTTAGCAGTCGATTCTTCGAAGTTTGACCGTGCTTCTTTCGTAAAAGTGTGCGGACTTTCCGACGTAGACACGATTGTTACAGATACAGACCCGGGACAAATCTGGGCGGAAAGACTAAAGCAAAACAATATCGAATTGATATTCGAATAATTTAATTCGGAGGCATTAAAATGGCAGATTTAAGACAAGATCAAATCGAGGCAATAGTAAGACAGGTTCTCAGCAATGTAGGTTCAGCTTCAGCTCCTAAAGCAGAAGCTCCCCAAAATTCACTTTCATACACTTCCACCGAGTACAACGGAAGAAAGCTCATCGGTATTTATTCCGATATGAACGACGCTATCGCCGCTGCTCAGGAGGGCTACAAGGCAGTTAGAGGTATGACCGTTGAGCAGAGAGAAAAGATTATTACCGCAATCCGTGAACTTACAAGAAAAGAAGCTCCCATTTTGGCTGAAATGGGCGTTAAGGAAACCGGTATGGGTAAGGTTGAACACAAGAGATTAAAGCACATCCTTGTTGCCGACAAAACTCCCGGAACAGAGGATATCGTTTCGGAAGCAAAGACCGGCGACGGCGGACTTACATTGGTTGAAATGGCTCCATTCGGTGTTGTAGGCGCTATCACACCTTCAACTAACCCTTCGGAAACTGTTATTTGCAACAGTATCGGTATGATCGCCGCAGGAAACGGTGTTGTATTTAACCCGCATCCGGGTGCAATCTGCACTTCAAACTATGCGGTTGACCTTGTAAACCGTGCTTGCTATTCTGCAGGCGGTCCTAAGGTTCTTGTTGCTTCAATGGACAAACCCACTATGGATTCGGCAAATACAATGTATAATCATCCTGCAATCAGACTTCTTGTTTGCACAGGCGGCCCCGGAGTTGTTAGGTCGGTTCTTTCATCCGGCAAAAAGGCAATCGGCGCAGGTGCAGGTAACCCGCCCGTTATCGTTGACGATACCGCTGATATCGTTAAAGCAGGTAAAGATATTATCGACGGCTGCACGTTCGATAACAACCTTCCCTGCATTGCGGAAAAAGAAGTATTTGCATTCAAGAACATTAAAGATCAGCTTATTACCGAAATGCTTAAAAACGGCGCTTATATGATCACTAAGGAAGAAGCAGATGCTTTAGTTAAGATCGTTCTTGTTGAAAAGACCGATAAGAACGGCAAGACAAAGCTTGTTGTAAACCGTAAGTGTGTTGGCCGTGATGCTTCCGTTATCTACGCAATGCTTAACAACGGAAAGACACTTCCTTCCGATGTTCGTTGCCTTATCTGTGAAGCTCCTTTTGAGCATCCGTTCGTTCAGGAAGAACTTATGATGCCTATTCTTCCTATTGTTTCGGTTGACAATATCGACGAAGCCGTTGACCTTGCTGTTAAGGCAGAACACGGCAACCGTCATACTGCTCACATGCATTCAAAGAATATCGACAACCTTACCAAGTTCGCTTCGGCAGTTGAAACAACGATTTTCGTTAAAAACGCTCCCAGCTACGCAGGTATCGGTTTCGGCGGCGAAGGCCATGCAACATTCACTATTGCAGGTCCTACCGGCGAAGGTCTTACAAGCGCAAGAAGCTTTACACGTAAACGCCGCTGCGTAATGTCAGACAGTTTCAGAATTATTTAATTGATGAGAAAGGACAGCGGAAACGTAAAACTTTCCGCTAAGCTTAAAAAATGGAAGTAAATATTCAGGCAATTACAGAAGCAGTTCTTAAAGCAATCAACGGTGAAGTTGCCGCAGATGAAGGCGATATTCCCGTTGGCGTTTCCAACCGTCACATTCACCTTACAAAGGAAGATATGGAAACACTTTTCGGTGCAGGCTACGAGCTTACACCCTTAAAGGATCTTTCACAACCCGGTCAGTACGCTTGCAAGGAAACACTTACTATCGTTGGTCCGTCACTCAGACCTATCGAAAACGTTCGTGTATTAGGTCCCTTGAGAAAGGCTTCACAGGTTGAAATTTCAAGAACAGATTCATTTACACTTAAGGTTAAACCTCCCGTTAGAGAAAGCGGTGTTCTTGCAGGAAGCGCTCCTATTACGATTATCGGACCTAAGGGAGTTGTTACTCTTAAAGAAGGCTGCATTATCGCTAACCGCCATATTCATATGAGCCTTGAAGACGGCGCTAAATACGGCGTTAAAGACAACGATTACGTTACAGTTGACGCTTGCGGCGAAAGAAGAACAAGATTTTATGACGTTCAGGTTCGTGTAAGCGACAAATTCCGCCTTGAAATGCATCTTGATACCGACGATGCAAATGCGGCGGCACTTAGTGGAAAATCAAAGGTTAAAATCGTAAAAGAATGATGATTACTAAGGCAGAATTGAATTTCTGCCTTATTTTCTGACTGTTATACCAAGTTGTTAGGAGTAAAATTTTGTATAGACTGATAGTTTCGGACTATGACGGCACGCTCGTCCCAAACGGAAAAGTACTGTCGAACAAGTTCTTTACAAAATTGAATATGGTTGTTTCTCGGGGATGCACGTTTGCTATTTCAAGCGGCAGACCGTACAATCAGTTGAAAAAACTGTTGTATCAGGTTTCAAATGAAATAGTTTTCATTTCCGATGACGGCGCACAGATGATGTATCATAACTGTGTTTTGTATAAAAAAACAGTTGATATGCAAGCCGCTAAGGAAATAAGCAAGGAAGCAATTTCACTCGGTATGGCACCGATTGTTGCATTACGTGAGGAAAACAGAAAAGTCACGCAGGATAAAATCGACTTACCGTTTTTTTTCAGTAGTGACATTTTTAAGGTCATCGTTGTTAAAAACGGAAAAAATGCTGATTTGCTGAAGAACAAATGCGAGGCACTTGCCTTACGTGTGTGCTATGAAGATGAAACGTACATTGAATTCTGCCATAAGGATGCCAATAAGGGCGAGGCGGTAAAAAAGCTTATGGAAAAATTTTCGGTTCCATCTGAACAGACAGTGGTGTTCGGTGACGGACCGAACGATATACCGATGCTTAAGCTTGCCGCAAAAAGAGTAGTGGCAAAGGATGCGGATGCGGAAGTAATAGCTGTTTCAACGGAAACGACCGACGACGTGGAAAAATATATTATTGAAATGTAATAAAAAAACGCAGAAGGTTTTACTTTCTGCGTTTCTTTGTTGATAAAAGTTAATTACGTATCAAAGCAAATCTCTGAATGAAAGAACGTACTTATCAACGATTTTTTTAATGTTGTCCTGGTCAAAATCGGAGCATTTATCGTATATTCCGACAGTTTCAAGTCCTGCTTTTTTGCAGGTGGTTAATGCAATAAGGTTATCGTCGTAGAAAACAATATCCGACGGCTTGCAGTTCAACTTTTTTGCAACCTCAAAATAAATTTCCACGTTATCCTTTTTCAAATCACCGAAATCGTCAATGGACCACACAATATCAAATAAATCGAACACACCGTTGTTTTTTAAGCACGGATCGGTAAATCGGTGTGGACTTGCTGTTAAAACGAAAAGCTTATATCCTTCTTTTTTTAGCTTTTGAAGGTATTCCTTAATTCCGTCTTTTAACAGAATATTCTGATCGTATTCTTTAAGGGAATAATCGTCCATTTTTTGAAGAAGCTCATCGGTGGATAAATTTACGTGAAGTTTGTTGATGAAATATTCTGCACTTCCCGTGTTACCCATAGGCGTAATAGTTCTTATTACGTCGTCGGGGTAAGTAACGTTCATTTCATCCAAAATAGAAAGCATCATTTTTTGCCAATTGGGCATTGAATCTACAAGCGTTCCGTCAAGATCAAAAATGTGGTATTTCATATTAAATGTTCAACAGTACAACAGAGGCAATGCCTAAAACAAAGCCGATTATCTGTGATACTGTTAATTTCTCCTTAAAAATTATTTTTCCGGCACTTAAAACCGCAACGGCAGTAAGGGCGGAAATTACAGGGAACATTACGGATGCACTTTCCATAGAAGCAAGGAAAATCGTTAAAAAATTTGCTCCGCCGTTGGCAATTCCTGCAAGGCATCCTTTGAAATCAAAATAATTTGTCTTTTCCTTGGGAAGCTTTAGCAAAAGTGAGATTAAGAAAATAATTGATGCTACTACGTAGGCATAAATCATAAATTCACTTTTGTACTGTCCGGGAAAACGGGTTTGATGCAATTTAAGAATTAAAGAGCATACACCGTTGGATACAAGAGCGGTAACCGTCAGAACAAGCCATTTGGCGGAAATATTTTTGTCGTTTTTCTTTTTTGCGCTTATAAGAATAAATGCGGAAGCAAGAAGCACAAAGCCGATAACCGTCAAAAGAGTCAGCGGTTCATCTAAGAAGCATATTCCGTAAATGCACGGAATAATAAGGGAAAATGACGCCAACATTGAAGTCAGCGCCATAGGTCCGCAAAGAAGTGCGTTAAGTCCCGACCAAGTGGAAACATACAGAATAACACCGAATGCAGAACCGTAAAGCAAGGTCGGAACGTTAAACGAGAAAGAAAAAATGCCGAATAGGGTAAACATAAAAAGAGCGGCAATAGATTTGTTCAAGTTGAAAACTGTGGGATTACCGCCTTTTCCTACCATTTTGCTTAACGTTGACTGTGTTGTTGAAAGCAAAACGGCACCGGCATAAAGCAAGATTTTCATAATTATTCCTCTGAGTATATAACCGTAATGTTTTTATGAAGCTGTAAAATGGAAGCAGGTACTTCGGGAGTGATAGGTCCGAAGAATGCTTTTTCAAGAATTTCTTTTTTATTTTTGCCGTTGGCAATAAGAAGAATGTTCTTTGCCTGCATAATTGAAACCATACCCATTGTAACTGCCTGCTTGGGAACAAGGTCACGTGATGCGAAGAAACGTGAGTTCGCTTCGATAGTTGACTCGTGAAGGTCAACAACGTGAGTATTTTTTACAAATGAAGAATCGGGCTCGTTAAAGCCGATGTGACCGTCAAGACCGATACCCAAAAGCTGAAGGTCTATTCCGCCGAAGTCCTCAATGCGCTTATCGTATGCTTCACATTCTTTTTCCAAATCTTCTGCAACTCCGCAAGGAACGTAAGTGTTGTTCTTGTCAATGTTGATATGGTCGAAGAAGTTATCATTCATAAAATAGCGATAGCTTTGGTCGTTGGAACCGTCAAGCGAAACGTATTCGTCAAGATTGATTGAACGAACCGCTGAAAAGTCAAGATCGCCCTTTTTGTACCATTCGATAAGTTGCTTGTAAGTTCCGATGGGGGTGGAACCGGTTGCAAGGCCCAACACGCAATCGGGCTTAATGATAACCTGCGCCGAAATAATGTTCGCCGCTTTTCTGCTCATTTCTGCATAGCTTTTACAAGTAATAAATTTCATAATGTACCTCTAAAAAATTATATTAAAACGGAGAAACAAATCTCCGCTTTAATGTCAGAGAATTATTTCCATACCGTCTTTTGCAAATGTAACTTCAAATTTACAGCTGTCCTTTAAGGGCATCAGTCCGTCGTGCTTCGTGGGAGCAACATGACTGAGAATAAGGTGTTTTGTGTCCGTTTCTGCAAAAAGCGAGTTTGCACGGCCGGGAGCATGGTGTGCGCCCTCGGCGACAACTACATCGTAATTGCCATCCTTTGTGATTTCCGGGTATTCGACGTAGCCTTGTCCCATATCGCCGGTGAAAAGTACACGTTTACCTTCGGTTTCAAATAAGAAGCCGTGGGAATTTCTCATGTGATTTGTTCTGAATGCCGAAACCTTAACTTCGCCGTCGTCGTAAACAACGCCTTCACGGTATGCCTGAAATTTAACACGTTCCGGCTGATCGTCAACGTAAGAAATCCACGATTTTATTATGTTTATTCCAAGCTGTTCGGGCATATAAACAGTGGGGTCACTTGTTTTCTGCGCCCATGTCAACTGATCGACAAGTTCAAAAATGCCGTTGGTATGGTCACCGTGAATATGCGTGATGAAAACGGCTTTAAGATTATCAACATCCATATCCCTTTTCTTCATAAGGGAATAAGCGGGAGCGCCGATGTCGACGAGAAAAATTTTATTTCCGACGGTAACGGCGGCGGAAGAACAAAAAGCATCGTTTCTCGGCTTGCCGTCACTTGAACCTAAAAACAGTATTTTCATATAAAAACTCCCGTTACTTCATATAGTTCTTGTGCAGGAAGTTTGAACTGATTTCAAGGCTCTTGAAAGGATCATCCGAACGGTCCTGCTCAACAACGTAGAATTTAACGTTTGCTTTTTCGGCTTCTTCCATAATGCCGTCCCAATACATATTTCCCTCGCCGATTTCGCAGTAAGCATTTTCAAACCAGTTATCAAGGTTTGCTTTCTTTGAATCCTTCAAGTGCAGAACATCAATTTTGTTTGACATTTTGTTAATCCAATGACGAATGTCGCCGCCGCCGTTCTGAATCCAATATGTATCAAGGCAGAGAGTACCGTTTTCGGGAAGATTTTCAGTAATCATTTCAAGTGCGGTCTTGCCGTTTTCAAAGCGGAAAAATTCGTGGCCGTGGTGATGATAGGAAAAACGCATTCCGTAGGGAACGAGCTTTTCGCAAATAGTGTTGATTTCCTTAACTGCTCTTTCTGCGGTTTCCTGGGTAAGAATACCCCAACCTGTTCCGCCTGTACCCATAATATTACAGTCAAGAACTTTCTGTATGCGAAGTGCTTCGTCAAAATCGTCAATCATTCGCTGAAAACTTTCGTGAGTGCCTACAAGCTCAAGCTTTTCTTCCTTGGCAATCTGCGAAAATTCTTCGTACGAAATCTGTGCGCCTGCGGTCTGAGCCTGGTCGTAGCCCATATCCTTCAAACGCTTAAAACTTGCTCTTACTTCCTCAGGAGTTTTCATAAAATCCCTGATTGTGTAAAGCTGTACGCCTAATTTGTTAAACATAGTTATCACCTCATATAAATAATATATGAATATGATAAACCATTTCAGTTGCAAAAACAAGCATTTTTTTGTTTTTTATTGGACAAATATTGCACATTTGAACAGAATTATTGACTGTGCATTTTTTTTATGATATAATTATATAACAAAAATATGTATATACAACTTATAAGGAGTAAACAAAATGTTAAAAGTTAAAATTATTTCTTCACTTGAAAAGGTTTTTCTTGATACCGACATTGAGTCGCTTGAAGAATTAAACGGAGATTCCTGCTTCAAAAACGAGAAATATTCATTTCAGATAGTGCTTTCCTGCGACAAGGGAGAGGGCTATATTCTTAAGCCGTTTATCGAAAGTGAAATATCCGATTATATCAAAATTTCGGACGTGGTTAACATTCCGTCGGAAATGCCTGTTTATAACGAATATAACGATACTTGCGTAAGAACCGAACCGGGACTTTATCCGGATATGCTTCGTCCGCTTCACTACGGTGGCTGCAAGAGAATTATCGGCGGACAGACAAAAGCTCTTTGGGTAGAAGTTGATACCAAGGGTGAAAAGTTCGGAAAATATCCTATCGGTATTAAGCTCGGCAAAATGAATTTCAATTATGACAGACCCATGAGTTTTGACGGAGAGGTTCTTTATGACGGTAAGTTCGAACTTGATGTTAAGGATGCAATGCTTCCCGAACAGAAACACACCTTCTCACAGTGGTTCTATGCCGATGCCATTGCGGACTTCTATAACGTTGAAATGTTTTCCGACGAACACCTTGCAATCTGCGAAAAATTTATTAGAAAGGGTGTAGAATACGGCAGAAATATGTTTTTGCTTCCTCTGCTCACACCTGCACTTGATACTCGTATCGGGGGCGAACGCACTACTGCACAGTTAGTTGACATATTCCTTAACGGTAAAGAATTTACTTTCGGATTCAGAAATCTTGACCGCTGGCTTGATATGCTTGACCGTTGCGGCGTTAAATATTATGAGGTTTCGCACATAGTAACTCAGTGGGGTGCAAAGCATGCTCCCAAGGTAGTTGTTCATATTGACAATATCAAGCACAACTATTTCGGATGGCAGACCGATTCACTTGATCCGGAATACATTCGCTTTATCCGTCAGCTTCTCAAAAGCTTTATTCAGCACATGCAGCTTCGTGGGGAAGACAAAAAGTGTGTATTCCATATTTCCGATGAGCCGATTGCGGAACATCTTGAAAGATATAAGGCGGTAAAGGATTCGGTTGCCGATATTCTTGATGGATATCCCATCGTTGATGCACTTTCACATTACGAATTTTACGAGCAAGGCGTTTGCAAAAATCCCATTCCCGGTCTTCCGCACATTAAGGACTTCCTTGACCACAACGTTCCCGACCTTTGGTGCTATTATTGCGGCGGTCATTGGGACGGCGTAAGCAATTGCCATTTCTCAATGCCTCTTTCAAGAACAAGATTTTTGGGAACACAAATGTTCAAGTATGACATTAAAGGATTTTTACAGTGGGGATATAATTTCTACAACAATCAGTGGTCATATGATAACGTTGATCCGTTCCTTTGCTCCGACGGCGAATATTTCGGCGCAAGCGGTGATACTTATATGGTATATCCGGGCAAGAACGGCGAACCGTATCCGTCAATAAGAATGATTGCTCTTTTTGAGGGTTGGCAGGATAAGGCGGCAATGGAATACTGTGCAGAGCTTTATTCAAAGGAATTTGTTGTTGATGAAATCGAAAAGATTTGCGGAACGGTTGTGTTTGAAAAATGCGTTTGCGAGTCAAGCATTATGCTTAAAATAAGACACAGAATAAACGAATTGGTTTTTGAAAAGTTAGGCATTTAATATAAGTACAATGAAAAAGGTTCACTTCATTTTGAAGTGAACCTTTTTTGTGTCAATAATATTACTTTGTTTTAAGAACAACGTCGTGTGCGCCGCCCTCAACAATGCTGACGGATGAAACAAGTGTAAGCTTTGCCTTTTGCTGAAGCTCAGGGATGTTCAGCGCACCGCAGTTGCACATCGTGCTTCTGACCTTTGCAAGGCTCTGTCTAACGTTGTCGGAAAGTTTTCCTGCGTAGGGTACGTAGGAATCAACACCTTCTTCAAATGACAACTTGGAAGCACCGCCAAGGTCATATCTCTGCCAGTTTCTTGCGCGGTTGGAGCCTTCACCCCAATATTCTTTCATATAAGTGCCGTTTACGTTGATTTTTGCTGTGGGGCTTTCATCAAAACGGGCAAAATATCTGCCGAGCATTACGAAATCAGCACCCATAGCAAGCGCAAGCGTAATGTGGTGGTCGTGAACGATTCCGCCGTCGGAGCAAACGGGAACGTAAACACCCGTTTCCTTAAAATATTCATCTCTTGCTTTGCAAACGTCGATAACCGCAGTTGCCTGACCTCTGCCGATTCCCTTTGTTTCACGGGTGATACAAATGGAACCGCCGCCGATACCTACCTTAACAAAATCGGCACCACACTCCGCAAGATAGCGGAAACCCTCTGCATCAACAACGTTTCCTGCACCGACTTTTACTTTATCACCGTATTTTTCACGGATAAAATCAATGGCGAGCTTTTGCCATTCGGAATAGCCTTCCGATGAGTCGATACACAAAACGTCTGCACCTGCTTCAACTAATGCAGGAACACGTTCTGCGTAGTCACGGGTGTTTATTCCGGCACCTACAACGTAGCGCTTGTTTGCATCAAGAAGTTCGTTTGGGTTGTTCTTGTGATCTTCGTAGTCCTTGCGGAAAACGAAGTAACAAAGTCTTCCGTCTTTTGAAACAATGGGAAGTGAATTAAGCTTATGTTCCCAAATAATATCATTTGCTTCACTTAACGAAACACCTTCCGTTGCATAGATAAGCTTGTCCATAGGAGTCATAAAACTGATAACAGGCTCGTCCATGGATGTGCGTGAAAGACGGTAATCTCTGCTTGTTACGATACCTAAGAGTTTTCCGTCAGCGGTGCCGTCCGAGGTAACCGCAATTGTTGAATGTCCCGAACGTTCCTTAAGTGCGAGAACGTCGGCCAGTGTCTGCGTAGGCGAAACGTTGGAATCACTTTTTACAAATCCTGCTTTATATCCTTTTGCACGGGCGACCATAGCTGCTTCGTCTTCAATGGATTGAGATCCGTAAATGAACGAAACACCGCCTTCACGGGCAAGTGCAACGGCAAGCTTATCACCCGAAACAGATTGCATAATTGCCGAAACCATGGGAATGTTCATTTCAATAGCGCTTGTTTCACCTTTTTTGAATTTTACAAGAGGTGTTTTAAGACTTACGTTTGCCGGAATACAAGTGCTATCCGAATATCCGGGAACAAGCAAGTATTCATTAAATGTATGAGAAGGTTCTGTAAAAAAAGTAGCCATAGTATTCTCCTTAAATAAATTTATTTATAGATAGGGAATTTATCACAAAGTTCGATAACTTCTTTTGTGACTTGTTCCTTACTGTTTTCAAAATCGGTAGCAACAAGTTTAAGCCAATGGGCAATAAGTTTCATTTCGGGTTCCTTGAATCCGCGGGAGGTCACTGCGGCAGTGCCTACACGAACTCCGCTTGTGATAAACGGACTTTGCGGGTCGTTGGGAATAGCGTTCTTGTTTGCGGTAATGTGAACTTCGTCAAGATTATGCTCAAATTCTTTTCCCGTAACGTTAAAGGAACGGAGGTCAACAAGTATCAAATGATTGTCTGTTCCGCCGGAAATAAGGTTGAAACCTTCTTCTTTAAGGCAGCCTGCAAGAACAGAACAGTTTTTGACAAGTTGTTTTTGATATTCTTTGAATTCGTCGGTAAGTGCTTCACCCAACGCAACCGCCTTTGCGGCGATTATGTGCATAAGCGGACCGCCCTGTGTTCCCGGAAATATTGCCTTGTCGATTGCTTTTGCAAACTTTTCACGGCAAAGAATCATTCCGCCACGGGGACCGCGGAGCGTTTTGTGCGTGGTAGTTGTTACAACGTCTGCGTATTTTACCGGGTTATCGTGAAGTCCTGCGGCAACAAGACCTGCAATGTGCGCCATATCCACCATATAATATGCGCCTACTTTGTCGGCAATTTCACGGAAACGGGCAAAGTCGATTTTTCTCGGATAAGCGGAAGCACCTGCAAGAATAAGTTTCGGCTTGCATTCAAGGGCAAGGCGCTCCACCTCGTCGTAATTTATGAGTTGTGTTTCCGGGTCAATGCCGTAATTTACGATATTGAAATACTTTCCGGAAATGTTTACGGGAGAACCGTGTGAAAGATGTCCACCATCGGCAAGTCCCATTGAAAGTACCGTGTCACCGGGTTGAAGCAATGCGAAGAATACCGCAAGGTTGGCACTTGCACCCGAATGAGGCTGCACGTTTGCATGCTCGGCACCGAACAGTTTTTTAGCACGTTCACGGGCGATTTCTTCCACCTCGTCCACACATTGGCAACCGCCGTAATATCTTTTTGACGGGTAACCCTCTGCGTACTTGTTGGTAAGGGGAGAGCCTGCGGCAAGCAGAACGGCTTCGGAAACTATGTTTTCGGAAGCAATCAGCTCAATGTTGTGCATTTGACGTTCCACTTCCTTTTTACAGGAAGCATAAACCAACGCATCGTATTTTTGTAATTCATCGTAAAACATTAAACACACCTCTTTCAGTTAAATTTTTTAAGCATCGTTTCGGACTTGTCGGGCAGTTTTTTTATCTCGTGGAATTTTTGCGGAGGAACTCCGTAATAATTCTTAAACGCACGGGAAAAACTGAATAGGTCTTTATATCCTACGCTCACGGCAATTACCGAAACGGAATACTTTTCAAAGCTTAGTAATTCTAATGCCTTTTCCATTCTCAGTTCAAGAATGTAGCGGTTCGGGCTTCTGCCGGTGTCCGACTTGAAAAGGTTGGAAAAATAACTTCTGTCAAGACCGAGAGATTCGGCAATGGAACTGACGGAAATCTTGTACATATAGTTTTTTCTGAATATGTTCATGGCGAGAGTGCTGTAACTGATTTCTTCACGCGCTTCTGCGTATTCGGAAAGACAGTTTATAACTTCCCAGATTTTGGAAACACTGTATAATTCGTTGGAAACGCCGCTTTCAAGTGTAGAATAATCAAAATGGCGCATAACGGTTCTTAAATCGTCACGGTCAATGACGTACGGAAGACGTGAAAACATTTTCTTTTCGCAGGAAAAACCGAACCAAATGTAATTCCAAGGCTCGGCTGCATCCGCTTCGTATTCCGTGATTTCTCCGGGTTTGATGACAAATGCCTGTCCTGCTGAAATTTCGTATTCACTTTGACCCACACGGTATTTTCCTTTTCCGGAAACAACATAATGAATAAGCCAATACATTCGTACTGCGGGGCCGTACTTGTATGACGGTTCGCAGTCCTGATTGCCTAAAAAAAGCGGTTCAATGCTTTTTACTTTTTCATTTTGAATGTTACATTGCTTAAACAAACATGCTCACCGGCTCTTTTGTATTTTTTCTATTATAACAAAATATGTGTTTTTTTGCAATCACTTTTATACGGCAAAATGCGCAATAAAAAAGCCTCGCAGTTAAGCGAGGCTTTGAAATTATATCAGCGATATTACAAGTACCGCAACGATTATAACCGGAAGCACGTAGCAAACGTACGGGCGTATCCATTTGGGGAATTTCAAACCGTTTCCGGCATTGACTTCCGCCATGAAATTGTCCCAACCCCATCCGAATTTCCGCGTACAGAACAGAATGTAGAACAAACTTCCGATGGGAAGCAACAAATTTGAAACCGCAAAGTCTTCAAGGTCCATAAATCCTTTGCCGAAGATTTGGACATTGCCCCAAACATTAAGGCTCAAAACGCAGGGAAGCGAAAGCACGATGATAAGTCCGATATTGATAAGTGAAACCCATTTTCTCGGAATTTCCGTAAGTTCAAGCCAGAACGAAACGATGTTTTCGAATACGGCGATAACCGTTGAGAACGATGCAAAAATCATAAACAGGAAGAACAGAGTACCGATGATTCTTCCGCCGGGCATTGCGTTGAAAATGCTTGAAAGCGTAGTGAACAGGAAGCCTGCGCCAACCGAAGCGGCATCTGCCGTAACACCGTTATTATATGTGAAGCAAGCGGGGAAAATTATAATTCCTGCAACAAGAGCAACGAAAGTATCGAGGGAAACGATGGTGATTGCTTCGCCGAAAAGCGAACGGTCTTTTCCGATATAACTTCCGAAGATGGCGATAGAACCGATACCGATACTGAGTGTGAAGAATGCCTGACCCATAGCGGATGAGATAACCTTAAAAGGACCTGCCGCCTTGAAGTTTTCGATAGAGGGAACAAGGTAGAATTTAAGACCTTCTAAAGCGTTTGAAAGGGTGCATGAATAAACTGCAAGACCGACGATAAGCACAAGAAGTGCAATCATCATAACCTTAGTTATTTTTTCTACGCCCTTTTGAAGACCGAGTGAACAAACAAGGAAGCAAACCACAATGGTGAAAATCGTTCCTGCAAGCACTGCCCACGGGTTGGAAACAACACCGCCGAATACTTCACCAAGTTCTTCGGCACCTTTGGCTGACATAATTGAGCCGGTGGCATATTTCAGGAAGTATGTAACCATCCAGCCTGAAATAGTGGTGTAGAACATCATAAGAAGGTAGTTACCGCTTATGCCCAAGAACTTCATAAAGTGCCATTTCTGACCTTTCTTTTCAAGAACGTCAAAGGACGAAGCGATACTTCTTTGGCTGCCTCTGCCAACGGCGAGTTCTGCCGTCATAACCGGGATGCCAAGAAGAATAAGGAACAAAATGTATATAAGTACAAAAAATGCTCCTCCGTATGCGCCGGTGGTAATCGGGAAGCGGTAAACGTTGCCCAGACCGATAGCGCATCCTGCCGATATAAGAATAAATCCTAATCGGGATGAAAATTTTTCTCTTTCTTTCATAAGAAACTCCTTTTATTTATTTGCCGAAAACACTATTCGACACATTTGGACTCATTCTATCACAAAATAAAAGTATAATCAATATTTTTTTTACATTTTTTCACAAAAAATACACTCAGACTAAAAAAATTATCTGTTTCTGTATTCCGAGGGCGGATAATTCGTAATGCTTTTGAACACGGTGCAGAAGTAATTTCTTGAAGAAAAACCTGCGGCATAAGCGATTTCTTCAAGAGTCATATCCGTTTCCGTAAGAAGTTGGCAGGCATAGAAAACTTTTTCCTCGATAATTATTCTGTGAATTGATTTCCCGAACTTTTCTTTAAGAATACTGTTAAGATAAATGCTGTTATAACCAAGTGCTTTGCCGATGTCGTTATTGGAGGAAATTTTCGTGCAGTTCATTTTTATGTAACTTAAGGTGTTTTCACACACTACATCCGACTTGGATTTCTTTTCCGACAGACAAAGCAGTTCAATAAGAATTTCTTTCGTTTTTACCGAACATTTTGCTTCGGAATATTTTCTGCACACAGTATGCTCGTCCACGGCACTTTGAAAAAGTTTTCCCAAAGGAAACGCATTGCTCAGAATAATCGGGCATTCGAAGCCGTCAATAATCGTCCTGTCGAAAATCTTTTGCTCCGAAATGGGCGTTTCCACGGGACTGCGTCCCTCTCGCTTGCTGCTGAACGAACGTGTAAAGTCAAAATTAAGAATATAATCGCTTACCGAACCTGAAAAACGGTACGGATACGCCACGGGAATGTATATTACACTTCCCTCGCAAACGTCGTATTCGGAATTTTGGAATATTACTTTTCCGTTTCCTGCGGTTATGTAAATAAGTCTGCAATCAAACGCCCGTCTGAATTTTTTTCCGCAATACATCAACGGCTGTATAAGCGCCGCTCTTAAAAACGGTGAACATTCATTTATGTCCATTTTTTCTGACCTCAAAAAAACTTTTTTTAGATTATATCACTTTGAAGAAAAATGCTCAATAAAAAAGTTGATTTTTTTGTTATTTAATATGTTTTATGATTGTTTTTGTTTGCTTTTTCTTTGAATTGGGTTGTTTTATACAAAAATATACATATTTTATCTTTGTATTGTGTTGACATTCCGCAACAAAAGGTATATAATAATGACATCATATAGGATATTATACTCTTTCGGAGGTAATTATGGATAAACGCTTAATAACAGGCATTGAAAAATCGCCGAGAATTCAAAAACTTATCGACCATTTGTTCGCAAAAATGCCTGAAATCGAAGCCGACCGTGCCGTGCTTCTTACCGAATCATATAAACAAACCGAAAACGATCCTATCGTTACACGCAGAGCAAAAGCTTATGCTCATATTTTAAGAAATATTCCCATTACCATTCGTCCCGGAGAACTTATTGTAGGCTCAGCCACAAAAGCGCCCAGAGGATGCCAGACTTTCCCGGAATTTTCTTTTGATTGGCTTGAAAGCGAATTTGAAACGGTTGAACACCGTTCTGCGGATCCGTTTTACATTTCCGACGAAACGAAAAAACGTCTTAAAGAGGCAAATGCGTATTGGAAGGGCAAGACCACAAGCGAACTTGCTACTGAATATATGGCTCCTGAAACACGTCTTGCCATTGAACATAATTTCTTTACACCGGGCAACTATTTCTATAACGGTGTAGGTCACGTTACCGTTGACTACGGCAAGGTTCTTGCAGTAGGTTTTTCCGGCATTCGTGCCGAAGCGGAAACAGAACTTAAAAAATGCAACGTTTCCGACGGAAATTATGCTAAAAAGAGTCACTTCCTTAATGCGGTAATTCTTTCCTGCGATGCCACGGTGGAATATGCCGACAGATATGCGGACTTAGCCGAAAAAACGGCAGGCGAGGAAACAGACCCCGTTCGCAAGGCGGAACTTTTGCAGATAGCCAAAAACTGCCGTAATGTTCCGAAGAACGGCGCTTCAAGTTTTTATGAAGCATGTCAGTCATTCTGGTTCGTGCAGATGCTTCTTCAAATGGAATCAAGCGGACACTCGATTTCGCCCGGAAGATTTGATCAGTATATGTATCCTTATTATAAAAAGGATATGGACGAAGGAAAAATTACTCTTGAGTTCGCTCAGGAGCTTATGGATTGCATTTGGGTAAAACTCAATGACTTGAACAAAGTGCGTGATGCCGCTTCGGCAGAGGGCTTTGCTGGTTACAGTTTGTTCCAAAATCTTATTTGCGGCGGTCAAGATAAGGACGGTATGGATGCAACTAACGACCTTTCTTATATGTGTCTTGAAGCATCACTTCACGTATTGCTTCCCGCACCGTCACTTTCAATTCGTGTTTGGAACCTTTCGCCCCACGACCTTCTTATCAAGGCGGGCGAGGTAACCCGTACCGGTATCGGACTTCCAGCATATTATAACGACGAAGTTATCATCCCGTCGCTTCTCAGCAGAGGACTTACACTTCAGGATGCGAGGGATTACAATATTATCGGTTGCGTTGAACCGCAGAAATCGGGCAAAACCGAAGGCTGGCACGATGCCGCATTCTTTAATATGTGCAGACCGGTTGAAATGGTATTTTCTTCGGGAATCGACAAGGGCGTGAGAGTTTCACCCGATACTCAGCCCGTCGGTACAATGAAATCTTTTGAAGAATTCTACGATGCTTACAAAAAGCAGACGGAATATCTTATTCATTTGCTTGTTAATGCAGATAACGCCATTGACGTTGCCCACGCTGAACGTTGCCCGCTGCCGTTCCTTTCCTGCATGGTTGAAGACTGTATCAAACGCGGAAAGACCGTTCAAGAGGGCGGCGCAGTTTATAACTTCACGGGACCGCAGGGTTTCGGAATTGCAAATATGGCAGACGGCCTTTGGGCAATAAAGAAGCTTGTTTTTGAAGAAAAACGTTATACTATGGACGACTTTGCCGAAGCACTTAAAAAGAACTACGGCAAGGATATGGACGAAGGCATGGCGCAAAAACTCACGGCGCAGGCGGTGTGTGAACTTGCCAAGAAAGGCGTTAAACCTACCGAAGACCAAATCGTGGGTATATATAACGGTATCAGAAAGAATACCTGCTCCGATGATGAAAAAGCATTCTTTGATAAGATGCTTAACGATATTGCAGAACTTGATAAATACGGCAACGATTGCAAGGAAATCGACTATTTTGCCCGTGATGTAGCATATACCTATACACGCACGCTTGAAAACTTCGATAACCCCCGTGGCGGAAAATTCCAGGCAGGTCTTTATCCCGTTTCGGCAAACGTTCCGCTTGGCGCACAGACCGGTGCAACTCCCGACGGACGTCTTGCGTTCACGCCCGTTGCAGACGGTGTTTCACCCGCTGCCGGCAGAGATTTGAAAGGACCTACTGCGGCGGCTAATTCCGTTTCACGTCTTGACCACTATATTGCGTCCAACGGAACACTGTATAATATGAAATTCCATCCCTCTGCACTTAAAGGCAGAGCAGGACTTGAAAATTTCGTTTCTCTTATTCAGGGCTACTTTGACCAAAAGGGAAGCCACATGCAGTTTAACGTTGTAAGCCGTGAAACACTTCTTGATGCACAGAAGCACCCCGAAAATTACAAGTCACTTGTAGTTCGTGTTGCAGGATACAGTGCATTGTTCACAACACTTTCACGCTCATTGCAGGACGATATTATTAACCGTACCGAGCAGGGAGGATTTTAATGGCACTCGATATTAAAGGCAGGGTGTTTGATATTCAAAGGTTTTCCGTGCACGACGGACCGGGAATAAGAACGATAGTTTTCCTTAAAGGGTGCGTTCTTCGGTGCAAATGGTGCTGTAATCCCGAATCGCAGGAATATGAAATTCAACAGATGGTTCGCGGCGGAAAAACGGAAACAGTCGGAAAAGATATGACGGTTGACGAGGTTATGACCGTTGTTGAGCAGGACAGACAGTTTTACAGACGGTCCGGCGGAGGAATGACAATTTCCGGCGGTGAAGTAATGTGTCATCCGGATTTTGCCGAGGCACTCTTGATTGAAGCACACGAGCATGGCATAAATACCGCTATTGAAACGACTGCCTGCGCAAAGTGGGAAATCGTTCAGCGCATAGTCCGACATACCGACACCGTTATGATGGATATTAAACATATAAACAGTGATAAGCATAAGCAGTTTACAAGGCAGCCTAACGAACTTATACTTGAAAATGCAAAGAAAATAGGAAACACGGGTGCAAACCTTATTATTCGTGTTCCCGTAATACCCACGTTCAACGATACGCCTGAGGAAATCGGTGCTATTGCCGAATATGCTTCACAAATCAACGGAGTGAAACAAATTCATTTGCTTCCGTATCACAGATACGGCATTGACAAGTATAAAGGCTTGGGGAGAATTTACGAACTTGAAGATATTGTTTCGCCTGCGGACGAAAAAATGGAAGAACTTCGCAAAATAGCGGAAAGCAAAGGACTTTATGCTCAAATAGGCGGATAAACGTAAAACCAAAGCAGAGATGCGCTGTGTTCTTAAGGACAGTAGTTCAAGAGCACGGGTATTGGCGAGGTAAAGAGATACCGAGATTAGCAGAAATGTTTTTCTCGGTATCTCTTTTTGCTTTTTATATCCACACATTCGATTTATAGCTCTCTTTCGTCTACAATAAAGGCACAAGGAGGCGATGGCTATGAAAAACAAACGGAAATACTTCTATTTGGACGATTTTGAGCACAGGTTACTTGCTGGATGCCTTATGACGGCACGAAATGAGTACATTCACGAGTACAAGCCGATAGAGGATGCCAATGAGCAGGCGGAGAATATGTTCTTTCGGTTGGTAAAAGAACTTGCCGAAAAGGAAGGTATTACGGAAACGCTAAAAGCCGAAAATCAGATGCTTTGGGTGCAGCGGATGAACGCCGTACGAGGAGTAGTAGCAGAAATCGTCAATCACGAGATGATCTATTCATAACAAATGCACGGCAACGGATGCAATTCCGTTTGCCGTGCACTTTTATAGAGGCAGATCTTTATTAACTCTTTTGACGACTTCCACTGTGTTTTCATTGACAGTGGTCAATCTCCCTGTTTATGTCATTTTGTTTTGTGACAGGAGCCTGCCATTGCACAGTGGGCACAGTTACAGCCGCAAGAGGATTTGCCCTTCTTTTTGTCTTTCAAAATGATAACAAAAGCTGTAACGGCAATTGCGAGAATACCGGCAGCTGCCGTAATCGTTCCGATATTGTTTGTGATCCAGATTATCATAGCAAACTCCTTTCCGCTTTTACGAAACCTTTATCTTTTTTGTCAGCTTGGTGGATTCCTTATAGGGACGGACGAGCATCCAAATCATAAATCCGAGCACAATAACTGCGGCGATTGCACCGATAATATTTACGTTTCCCGTGCACAGTCCGCCGAACTGGTTGATCATCAGCGAGATAGCGTAGGCAAAGGTGCACTGATAAGCAATGGCGAACCACGTCCACTTGGCGTTGTTCATCTCACGGCGAATGGCGCCGATAGCGGCAAAGCACGGTGCGCAGAGCAGGTTGAATACAAGGAAAGAATATCCGGTGATACCGCTGAAGGTTTCGGCAAGCGTTGCATAGACAGAGCCGGAGCCCCCGTACAGAATACCCATTGTGCCGACGATGTTTTCCTTTGCAACAAGGCCGGTAATAGATGCGACAGCCGCTTGCCACGTTCCCCATCCGAGAGGTGCGAATATCCACGCAATTCCACCGCCGATTGCCGCAAGAATTGATTTGTCGAGTTCTTCCTTGGAAAGCATTCTGAATCCGTCTTCTGCAAATCCGAAGTAGGTTGTGAACCATACGAGGATTGTTGAAAGAAGAATGATTGTACCTGCCTTCTTGATGAACGACCAGCCACGCTCCCACATCGAACGCAGAACGTTTTTCAGTGTAGGCAGATGATAAGCCGGAAGTTCCATAACGAACGGAGCGGGATCGCCGGCAAACATTTTTGTCTTTTTCAGCATGATGCCGGAGGTAATGATAGCAAGCATACCGATGAAGTATGCTGAGGTTGCCACCCACGCAGATCCTCCGAAAATCGCACCGGCAATCATTGCGATAAACGGCACTTTTGCTCCGCACGGGATAAAGGTGGTGGTCATAATGGTCATACGGCGGTCACGCTCGTTTTCGATCGTGCGGGATGCCATAATACCGGGAATACCGCAGCCGGTACCGATCAGCATAGGAATAAAGGATTTGCCGGACAGACCGAACTTACGGAACACACGGTCAAGCACGAAGGCGATTCGTGCCATATAACCGCAGGCTTCAAGGAATGCGAGCATCAGGAACAGCACCAGCATCTGCGGAACGAATCCGAGCACTGCACCGACGCCTGCAACGATACCGTCAAGCACCAAGCCACGCACAACGGCGCCCGCACCGTCCTCCGATACGTTCATTGCATTCAGCAGATTTTCAACAAGCACGGGAACACCGGGCACCCACACGCCGTAGTCGGCGGGATCGGGCTCCTCGCCGTATTGTTCGATCACCGAAAGAGCGTCTTTATAGTCATTCTGCGTCGCCGTTGCAGTTTCTACTGCAAGTGTTTCTTCATCTTCAATCTCATAGGTGAAATCACCGGTCGGGGCAAAGCCGTTTTCCTCAATATAAGCTTCATAACCGTCAACGATCAGCGAAGCGTTGCCATATTCCTCTGCTGCTTCTTCGTAAGCGGATGATCCGATACCGAATAAATGCCAGCCGTCACCGAACAAACCGTCATTTGCCCAGTCGGTCGCTGCCGAACCGACACCCACCATAGATACCCAATATACAAGGAACATGATGATAGCGAAAATCGGCAGTCCGAGCCAACGGTTTGTAATGATCTTGTCGATTTTATCGGAAGAGGTCAGCTTTCCGGAGCTTTTCTTTTTGTAGCATGCCTTCAGAATAGAGGATATGTAAAGATAACGTTCGTTCGTAATAATGGATTCTGCGTCGTCGTCCATTTCCTCCTCTGCCGCTTTGATGTCGTTCTCGATGTGCGCCATCGTTTCTTCGGGGATATTCAGTTTTTCAAGCACCTTGTCGTCACGCTCAAAAATCTTAATTGCATACCATCTCTGCTGTTCTTCGGGGAGAGAGTGAACGGCGGCTTCCTCGATATGAGCGATAGCATGCTCAACAGAGCCGCTGAATGTGTGTTGCGGCACAGTTTTTGTGTTTTGGGCGGCTTCAATCGCCGCCTCTGCCGCTTCCGTGATGCCGGTCTCTTTCAATGCGGAGATTTCCACGATTTTGCATCCGAGCTGTCGGGAGAGTTCTGATGTGTCGATTTTATCGCCGTTTTTCTTAACAATATCCATCATATTGATGGCGACGACCACCGGGATGCCCAACTCCGTGAGCTGTGTGGTCAGATAAAGATTACGCTCCAGGTTCGTACCGTCGATGATATTGAGAATGGCGTCCGGGCGCTCTCCGATCAGATAGTTACGAGCAACAACCTCTTCAAGTGTGTAAGGTGAAAGTGAATAAATTCCGGGCAGGTCGGTAATGATAACATCATTATGCTTTTTCAGATTGCCTTCCTTTTTTTCAACGGTAACTCCCGGCCAGTTTCCGACGAACTGATTGGAACCGGTAAGCGCATTGAACAACGTGGTCTTTCCACAGTTCGGGTTACCCGCAAGGGCGATTTTGATTTCCATAGTTAGTTCCTTTCTTTGACAGTTAACATTGGTTAACTGCTGTTCAAAAAAATAATTCGTTATTTGACTTCAATCATTTCGGCATCGACCTTTCGCAGGGAAAGCTCATAGCCGCGCACAGTGATCTCAATGGGATCGCCGAGAGGAGCGACCTTACGAACATATACTTCGGTGCCCTTCGTAATGCCCATATCCATAATGCGCCGTTTTACTGCTCCTTCACCGTGAAGTCTCACGACGCTGACGGTATCACCGATTTTTGCCTCTTTCAGAGTTTTCATACTGTTTCTTCCTTTCCTGATACTGTACCCAACCGCAAAAGCGGTGTTATACCATGATTTTTCTTGCCATCTCTTCGCTGATGGCGACTCTTGCTTCTTTTACGTTGACGATTACATTCCCGCCGAGCGATGTAATAACGGTAACATTTCCGCCGACGACAAAACCGAGATTTTCCAAGTGCTTCTTAACCTCCGGACTGCCGCCGATTTTTTTGACCGTATTCTCTTCACCTATGCCGGCAAGTGCTAACGGCATCATATATCCACCTCCGAGTAGTTAGCATTGGCTAACTCAATGTCTTAAATTATAGTTAGCAGTTACCCTCTGCTAACTTACGTGTATATTATAGTTACCTTTGGGTAACTTGTCAAGTGGTTTTTGAAAATTTTTCATATTAATTCGGTACATATCTCGGTTACCCTTGATTTATCATTCATAATATGATATAATGTTTATATCTTAAAATGGTGGTGAAAAAGATGTCTCTTCAGGAATCCGGCGAAATGTATCTTGAAACGATACTGATCCTTTCTAAAAAAACCAACGTTGTTCGTGCGATTGATATTGCCGAGTATATGGGATATTCCAAGCCGGCTGTCAGCCGTGCTCTTGGAAAACTCCGAGAGGATAAACTGATTATCACCGACAGGGATGGGTACATTGCGTTCACGGAGAACGGACGCTCGCTTGCCGAAAAAGTGTATCACAAGCACGTTCTTCTTACAGAATTCATTATGCGGCTCGGCGTTGATGAAGAAACAGCATCTGCCGATGCCTGCCGGATCGAACACGTGATCAGTGACAAAACCTTTGAGGCAATGATAAAGCACGCAAAAGGACGACAATAATAGAAAACGCCAAACAAAAATTATGGTTCTTGTTTGGCGTTTCTGTTTTTTTAGTTCGACAAACTGGGATTTATCTGTGTTTATACATCACGATTTCTGGGTCAGCACCATTACACCCATACTCACACACAAGAATAAAATCTTCATTTGCAACAACACCATAGCAACGCTCTGAGTTTGTTCTTTCAATCTGATTA
>JAZRYL010000079.1:0-3457 GCA_045600705.1 Clostridia bacterium
TCTTTCACCCCTGTACCATGCGGTACTGTGGTCATATGCGGTATTAGCAGTCGTTTCCAACTGTTATTCCCCTGTAAAGGCCAGATTGCTCACGCGTTACTCACCCGTCCGCCGCTCAGTCACCCGGAAAGCAAGCTTCCCAGGTGCTTCGCTCGACTTGCATGTGTTAGGCACGCCGCCAGCGTTCGTCCTGAGCCAGGATCAAACTCTTCAGTTTAATCTTGACTCATAATACTTTTTTTCGTTATCCTTTTATGGAATTAACTTTGTGGTTCAAAACTGTCAAATATTTTTATCAAATCTTTGTCTTGTTTTGACCTCTCGTTCTTCTCATCACTATGTACTTTTCAAGGAGCTTCTTTGCTCTGTCGCGCAACCCCTGTTGCTGACTGAGCTTGCTTATTATATCAAGCTTTCTTTTTTCTGTCAACCGATTTTTTTTATTTTTTTCAAAACTTTTTTCGGTTGATTTTTTATACTCACTTGATGTGCTTTCCTCTTTCAAGGTGCGTTGCAATTATATATCCTTTGTCTTTTTTTGTCAATCGTTTTTGTCCATCTTTTTTATTATCTTTTTGTGAACATTTTTAAAATTTTATTTTTTTCTTTTTGAGTAAAAGTCCAAGTGCATATAAATATAGTATATACAAAAAAACTGCCGAAATACCGTTCGGCAGTTTAGTAATTTTTTACAGTTTCACGTTTTCGTATGACGGGTCAACAACCTTGAGTTCTGCAACCGAGTCGATTTCAACAATTTGGCTGTGTTCAACCGGATGAACTGTCATATACACGTTATCAAGCTGTTGGTCAACGATTTCATCCCAATAAAGCTGTTCGTGACCATCGTGCTTGTACGCTTCTTTGATTGCCTCCGCAATTACTTTTGCATCGTCTTTTTTGAAATAGCACACGCCGCACATATTATATACGTCGTCGCCCACTTTGCCGACACGGGTAATTCTTCCGTCAACGGTATCGAAAACCCAGTCGTCAGAATGACCTTCAACCATTTTTCCGTAGTAGCATGAATTATCGAGTTTTGCTTCAAAAATGCTCGGGTCGGAAACATATAAATCGGCTTCGCAAATGAAGCAATCCTCATTTCCCATAAAATCTGCAACGGCGTGAATTGAAGATATATTGTTTTTTACCGTGTATTCTTCATTCTTAACGATTTGAATATTCGGATATTTTTCGGTCAAATAAGAAAACTGATCGCCAAGATAGCCTACAACAACGTAAATTTTCGAAACGCCTCTTTTTTCAAGACCTGCGATTACCGTTTCAATCATCGAAGTTCCGTGAACTTTCACAAGGGGCTTGGGAGTAGTAAGCGTGAGAGGTCTCATTCTTTCGCCCTTGCCTGCCGCCATAAGAATTGCAATTTCGTTATTCATAATATCACCCATTATATTTCCTTACCCATATTATCTTTTTGCTTTATATAGAATATTCCGCCGAGAACAATCCAAACCACGAGCATTATGTAACTCTGCCAGCAGAAATGAACTCCTGAAAGTCCCGGAATGGGAACAAGCTGAAGTACAATGAATGCGATTGAGAACGCAGTTCCTATAATTGCCAAAACTTTAAGCAGCGAGCTGCCGTCCTTGTCACGTTTGATAACGTGCTGAGTAGCAAGGCAGGTAAACAGATAACCGATAGAAGCACCGATTGCCGACATATCAACGAACCATCCAAGTGCCTCACGTCCGAGAATAGGACCTGCAAGTGAAACAATAATGCAGAAAATCATAGCATTTTTGGGAGTATTATGTTTTTCGTCAATTTTTGCGAACATTTTGGGAAGGTAACCTTCACGAGCCATTGAATACATAAGTCGTGAAGAAGCGAGATAAAATCCCATCATTCCGGAAAGAACTGCACATGAAACGCCTACACCGATAAGAACTTTTCCGAATGTGCCGAGCATTTCCTCTGCCGCAACAAGAAGAACCCATTCGCCCGCCATAACTCTTTCGGGCCAATTTTCAAGAGCCGCAGCTGCAACAGTGTTATTTGATACATACACAAAGCATCCAAATGCAATGGCAACCACCATAATTCCCATAACCTTTTTATATGAGAATTTGAATTCTTCCGCAGCCTGGGGAATAGTATCAAATCCGACAAACGCCCAAGGTGCAATAGCAAACGTTGCAAGAATTGCAGACAAAATTCCCTTTGTTCCCACATGAGCAAATTCGCCTATGTTTGCAGTAGTAGCATTCGCAGCAATGGCGGCTTTCTTGTCAAAGCCCCAAATAGGTGCCATATTGATTCCCTTTGCCTTTGCCGAAAAAACACCTGCTATACAAAGCGTAAATGCGCAAACTGCAAGAGTTGCCGCAAGTACAGTCTGAACAAAGCCTGCTTTCTTAACGCCTATAATGTTAAGTATTCCGAAAAGAATAAGAATTCCCATTGCCAAAATCATTTCGCCCATCCATACATCAAAACCGGCGATAGTGTAATGGAAACCGAATTTCAAGATATCGGCACCACCGTCTAAACCGTCAACAATAAGTCCGATGGCAGTTGAATTCATAGGTACATTAGTAAGATATGCCGCTACAAGAAACCATCCGCAAATGTATGCGGTTGTTTTGCCGTAACATTCTTTCGTAAATGTGAATTCTCCGCCCGCTTTCGGGAACTTCGGAACCATATATGCATAGGAGAACGCAATTATAACCATTACAAGTGCGCCCAGAACCATTGCAATAGCCGTTCCTGCTACGCCCGAATTAGGCAAGAATTTTTTGCCCGGGTTGATGAACGAACCCCAACCGATAATGCATCCGAATGCGATTGCCCAAACACTTGTAGGACTAAGTTGTCTTTGAAGTGTAGGCTGTTTTGTTTTATTTTCCACTAAAAACACCCTTTCCATATTTGAATATTTGTTCATTTTTGTTCATTTGTTCTTAGTAACGTCTAAATTATAGTACAAATTGAAACATAAGTCAATAGTTTTTTGCTATTTTTGTATCATTTTCCGCATTTTAAGCATAACAAATGAACAAAAACGCTATTTGAAATTTTACACTTGACAAAAAACGGATATTAAACTATACTATACGAGCGATTGGAGAGATGGCTGAGCTGGTCGAAGGCGCACGATTGGAAATCGTGTAATGGCTAATACCCATTCAGGGGTTCGAATCCCCTTCTCTCCGCCAAACAAAAAGGACTCATCTATGATGAGTCCTTTTTGTTTGGCGAATCGAAGGGGATAAAGAACCGCAATTTTAGTTGCGGTTCGTAGAACGGCAAAAGTCGCAAAGCGAATTTTGTACGTGTATCGGGAGCAAGTGAAATATTCGGCTAAACGCCAAGGGCGTTCCGAATGTTTCCGAAGCGCACCGTATCCCCATCCGCTAACGCTTATTACTCATCATAGATGAGTCCTTTTTGTTTGGCGAATCGAAGGGGATAAAGAACCGCAATTTTA
>JAZRYL010000080.1:0-2008 GCA_045600705.1 Clostridia bacterium
GCGATTTTGTCGGTGATTTTCTTGCCGTGGCAACGGGCGAAAAATCAATTTATATAAAGCGTGAAAAGCGTGAATTTATCGGCGTTCACGCAGGTCTGACAGCAGAAGAAATGACAGTTCCGTTTATAGCATTTGAAAAGAAATAAGAAGAGCGGAATATATCTGTCGGTTACGCTTGGGGCCATGAAGATAAAAATAAAAAAAGGAATTGTAAACTTATGGAAAACAAATTTAATGTTTTAAAATACATAGTTGAACAGGCTGTATTAAAATTTAATGCAAAAGAATTATATCTTATTGAAAACGATCTAAGTGAACGTTGTATATGTGCAAAATTTGCTACATATATCACTGAAGTACTACAAGATACAGAATTTGACAGCTTTATTGTTGATGTTGAATACAACCGTGGAGTTAACGGAAAAGAGGACGGCGTTAAAAAGATTGATAATAATCCTATCACGGTTGATCTTATCGTTCACAAACGAGGATATGTTGGTGTTCAGGGATTTATTAACTTAATATGTATTGAAATGAAAAAATCTACTGATAGACGTGGGTGTGCCGATGATGAAGCAAGATTGCAAAAAATGTGTAGCTATGAATATAGTTTTTGTTATTCCGCAGGTTTTATGATATTGGTGAATATGAACGAAAAAAGATTGGAAATTAAAAAAAGTTTTAAACTGAAGAACTATTTAGACGATTACTGTTTATAGCAATTAATTGTGAGCGCAGGTGTCGGCATATATCGACACCTGCTTGCGATTTTCAAATAACCTATTGCAATTCTGAAAGATATGATATATAATTGCATTATAGGCAGAACGTTTGTTCGTCTTGTTGTGAAAAGGGAGGAATCGTACAATGAATATTTATGTAAAATGTCCGGAATTGGAAAACGATAATTATTCGCTTCGCTTGTCCGAGAAGGAAGACATAGATGGTCTTCTGTCAATTTACAGCGATCTTAATGCGTTACCGTTCTTCAATAGCGATAATTGTAATGGAGATATTTTTTATTACACTACATATGAACGTATGCAGGAAGCTTTGGAATTTTGGGATTATTCCTACCAAAACAGGTACTTTGCGAGATTAACAATTATTGAAAAGAAAAGCGGCAATGTTATCGGAACAGTTGAACTCTGCGGCCGTTCTTCTGAAGATGATTTTAATGGAATGTGCATATTGCGGGTTGATGTAGGCAGTGCGTATGAAACCGAAGAGGTGCTGACAGAGATCTTCAGTATAATCGTACCGGAAACCGATGCATTACTTGGCAGCAAGGGTGTTGTGACTAAAGCTCCAATCTATGCGGTTGAGCGCATCAAAGCCCTTAAAAATAATGGCTTTTGTCCATCGAAACATCTGCTTATCGGTGGTCACGACGGTTATAAATACAATGGTTATTGGACTTTAGAAAACAGTTATGTTGATTGAAAATATTTCCTAATGACGCACTTTTGCTCGTTTATATTTCAACTTCGCTTGAAAAAGCCGGAACAACAGACGAAGAAAAGTCAGAATACTTATGTGAATCCATAACTGTTCAGGAGCAGATCATAAAATATTGTGATGATTGTGAAGTCAGAGGGGCAACAATGTATAACATTTGCTTTGCATATCTCAAAAACGGTGAGCGTGAAAAAGCGTTGGAGCAGGCAAAAAAAACTGCCGAACTTGTATAAAGGGCGTGAAAATGCTCTTGTATGTATTTTAGACGGAGAAGAAAAACGCAATACCGCATTGTCTGCTCTCACTCCGCTTGCGTGGTCTGTTTCACATCACATGACCGCCCTTGCTCAAACAACAGGTGACGAAACATATACTTTGAAAGCAAAAAAGATCCTTGAAATACTTTATGACTGTAATAATGACTCGTTTATTGAAAATCTGTTGACATAATATTCCGGATTGGTTTTGCGTTTTGCCGTCTGTATGTGTTTCGACGAGCAAGCAAGGCAAACCTATATAAGAACCTGCCTGCGGCAGAACCTTGTTACTC
>JAZRYL010000081.1:0-90439 GCA_045600705.1 Clostridia bacterium
AACCATTGCTATTATAATTGAGGTTTTTTCTATTTTCAAGCTTTTTGGGCTTGCTTCTAGCTCGCCCATTTTTTTGTAGCTCCGCTCGTTTTTCTTCCCCCAGTAGAACTGGGGGTTTATTTCCACACCTAAAGGCGCCAATAAAAATTGTCCCGTCAAGAATCTTGACGGGATTATTTATTGATATCTGTTTATTTGAATTATGCACATGGCAACAATGCCTACAATTCCACCTAACGCTAAACCGCAAAAAAATAATATTGCCGAAACCATTGAATATCCTCCCTCGATAATGAATATCTGATATAATTTCAACAGTATTATTTGCAAAAGTCACGGAACTATTCCCTAAAAACTTTTTCTATAAATTCACCTGTGGTGGCTTTGTACTTTTCTTTATCGGCAAAAAACGTAAGTCCGTGGTCGGCATTTTCGCCCATTAAGAAATACTTTTCGCCGGTGCAAGCCGAATACAGTTCTTCGGACATTTCATAAGGCACAAGACTGTCAGCATTTCCGTGAATAAAAAGAATAGGCAATTTTGCATTTTTAACTGATTTTACCGGCGTACAGTCGTTTATTCCGAATTTGCCGAAAATCAGCGTTGAAAGTCGCAAAAACGGACGGATAATATTCGGATTTAATTTCATATCCGATGCTACTTTAAGAATATTTCCCTCGGCAGAACTGAATCCGCTATCGGAAATTATTCCTTTTACCGCAGAGGGTAACTGAAGATCGCTTGCCATAAGTGCCGTTGATGCACCCATTGAAACGCCCTCAAGAACGATTTTTCTGTTCGGATATTTTTCGGCAATATACTCGCACCACTTTTGAGCGTCAAACCGTTCCCTGATACCGTAGCATATCATCTTGCCCTCACTTTTGCCGTGGCACCTTTGGTCGGGCAGTAAAAGGTTATGTCCGCGCTCTTTTGCAAGTAGCCATGCTCCGCCGCAATCATGATACGGACAACTTTTATAGCCGTGAAATACTATTTCAAAATCGGCATTTTCATCAATTAAGTACAGTTTACCGTAAAGATTCAAGCCGTCATACGATTTGATTGAAACCTCTTCGTACGGGGCACTTTTAACCTTTTTTATCAGTTCGATAATGTCATTTTTCAGCGAGCCGTAATTTTCTATCTCTTTCATACGAATGCAATCGTGCGTTTTTTCGTCAAATTTGAAATAGAATGCCTGCTTATAAATGTAAAGCGCCGCACAAAGCGATATTATCGCCGCAAATACCGTTATTCCTATAAAAATATACAAATATATCATAATATTAAAAAGAGCTGTAAAGAGCGTTTTTGTCCTTTACAGCTTAAAATTTTATTCTTCTTCCTCTTCCTCGGGAAGTTCAGCATTGTGGTATACGTTCTGAACGTCGTCATGTTCGTCGAACTGATCAAGCATCCAGTAAATTTTCTTTAATACGTCTTCGCTTGAAACGGCAACCGTATTCTGCGGAATCATATCTGTTTCTGCCTGAAGGAATTCATATCCTTGGTCTTCAAGTGCTTTACGAACATTTGAAAACTCTTCGGGTGAAGTATAAATTTCGAATGTATCGTCAACGGGCATAAAATCGTCTGCACCTGCATCAAGAGCGCTCATCATAAGCGTTTCTTCGTCAATTTTGCCATCGTTTTCGATTACGATAACGCCTTTTTTATCAAACATCCATGATACGCAACCGGTTGCGCCCATTGATCCTCCGCCCTTATCAAAGATATGACGAATTTCACCTGCGGTACGGTTGCGGTTATCTGTTACGATTTCAACGATAACGGCAACACCTGCGGGACCGTATCCTTCGTAAGTAAGTTCTTCATAGTTTGCGCCATCGCCCTCGCCTGCCGCTTTTTTAATACTGCGGTTGATTGTGTCGTTAGGCATATTGTTTGCCTTTGCCTTTGCAATTACATCGGCAAGCTTCGAGTTTACAGAAGGATCTGCGCCGCCGGATTTAACCGCAACAGCAAGTTCTCTTCCGATTTTAGTAAAAATTTTGCCTTTAGCAGCATCAGTCTTGGCTTTTTTGTTTTTAATATTTGCCCATTTGGAATGTCCTGACATCTTTTTTACCTGCAAATACCGAATAAAATCGGTTCCTTTCTATTTATTAAATGTAAAACCGTAAATCAATATTCCCGCCGCAATACCTGCATTTAATGATTCGGCATCGCCACGCATGGGAAGCGTAATGATTTTATCGGAAACTGAAAGCACTTCCTTAGAAATACCGTTTCCCTCATTACCGATGATAATACAGTTGTTCTTTTCTTTTTCAATTTCGGTATCGTAGAAATTTTCGCCGTTTAATGCGGCAGAATACAAGGTGTATCCCTTGTTTTTAAGTTCCTGAAGCGCAGAAATTTTGTCGTCCGTCACCATTATTTTTATGTTAAAAACGGAACTCATAGTAGCACGGATAACCTTCGGATTGAACAGTTCAACGCAGTTTTCTGAAAGGATAACCGCACTTGCACCTGCCGCATCCGCCGTTCTTATAATCGTGCCTAAATTTCCCGCATCCTGAAGTGTATCGAGAAATACCACAAGTCCGTTTAAGTCATTTGCATCAAATTCGGTGCTGAACTTTCTCGCCTGCGCAATAATTCCCTCCGGGGAACTCGTTTCGGACAAAAGTTCAATAATATGACTTGATACAATTATCGTTTCGCAATTCGGCTCTATGTCGAACTCCTTGCCTTCTTCTATCAGCAAGCATTCGAACGTCACGTTATGCTTTACGGCATCAGTTACGGCTCTTTTACCCTCAATAAGGTAGCATCCGCTTTCCTCTCTGCCTTTTTTCATCTTTAACGTTTTAAGAAACTTAATTCGTTCGTTAGACGTACTCGTGATTTTTTGCATTTCTACTCCAAAAATCAAAAAAGTGCGCACAAGCGGTAGCCAATGCGCACAACTTTTTATTAAATGCTCTTCTTAGCAACTTCTGCAAGCTGTGCAAATGCTTCAGCATTATATACTGCAAGTTCAGCGAGCATCTTACGGTTTACTTCGATGCCTGCTTTCTTAAGTCCGCAGATAAGTTTGCTGTAATTAAGACCGTTAAGTCTTGCAGCTGCATTTATTCTTGTGATCCAAAGTGAACGGAAATCTCTCTTTCTGAGTTTGCGGCCTACATAAGCGTATGCCTGAGATTTCATAACAGCTTCGTTAGCAATACGGAACTGTCTGCTCTTAGCTCCAAAATAGCCTTTTGCAAGCTTAAGGACCTTTTTATGATTCTTCTTTGTATTTACTGCTCTTTTAATTCTCATTTCTATTTCCTCCTAAAGCTTACTTATAAGGTACGAGCTTACGAATATTGGAAGCTTCGCAAGCGGCAATATAGCCACCCTTACGCAAATTTCTCTTTCTCTTTGTTGATTTCTTTGTTAAGATATGGCTTCTGAATGCCTTGCCTCTCTTAACTTTACCGGTAGCTGTAAGACTAAATCTCTTAGCGGCACCTCTGTGGGTTTTCATTTTTGGCATAGTATTTTACCTCCTATAAAAGTTTTATAATGCAGACATTATCATAATGAGATTTCTTCCTTCAAGTAAAGGCTTCTTCTCAATTTTGGCATCTTCTTTCAGCATTTCAGCAAAAAGCGCCATAATCTGATGACCGATTTCAGGATGAGCGATTTGACGTGCACGGAATCTTATGGAAACCTTAACTCTGTCCCCCGCCTTAAGAAATTCTTTCGCTTTCTTTGCTTTAACTTCCATATCATGCTTTTCGATAGTAGCTGAAAGTTGTATTTCGTGCAAAGCAATCGTCTTTTGATTTTTACGGTTTTCTTTATCTCTCTTTTGAGCCTCAAATCTGTACTTGCCGTAATCCATAATCTTTGCAACCGGCGGTACTGCTTTCGGCGAAATAAGGCAAAGATCCATTTCTTTTTCTTCTGCCATTCTCATTGCCTGATCAATAGGCATAATACCAAGCTGTTCACCGTCAGATCCGATAAGACGAACTTCTTTCTCTCTGATTTCATCATTGATGGCTAATTCTGTAATGTGAAACACCTCCAAAATAAATAATGCGGATAGCATAAGACTACCCGCATTCAGCAACAAAAATCTAATAGTTAACCGTGTGCGACGCAATTATCGACAGGTGAGAAGCGGGTGGCTTCTGCTTTTGCTCTATTATGATACTACCGTTCAATAATTTTGTCAACTGATTTTATAATATTTTGCTGTATTTTTTACATCAATCGTCAAAATGTGCCCGATAAAAATGTTTTCTTTCACTTTTCTTGACAAAAGCACATTTCACATAGCACGCAAATCCGAGAACAACCGTCAAAATTATAAATAAAATATTGAACACAATCGACGGAACCTTAAATATTACGTCCGCAAGTCCCACAATCAGCCATTTTAATGTTGATGTTTCAAGGGCAAGATGCGCAGGAAAATCATACGCATAAGTCATTCCAAGGGGAATTGCAATAACACAAACGGCAATCCAACATGCCGCAGAAATACCGAAGAATACATCTTTTCTGTGTTCTTTTCCGCCAAAAAGCGCATTTGCAAGAATGAAAAGTGCAAATCCCATATAAAGCGGAATTTCCGCTCTTCCGACAGTCTTTATTTTTGAGAAATATGCCGACGCACTGCCTATTCTGTCAACAATCAGCTTAGGCACGAACTGAAGTGTCGCATTTACTTTTGTGGAAACACATTCGCAAATATTTTCGATATCTTCTTCTGAAACATTGGCATTTTCTATTGAGTTTATTTCGGAAATAACAAGCTCCCTTATTTTTTCATCACCGAACTTTTTCGGCTCAAAGGGATCTCCCGAAGTCAACGAATCAATAAACTGATCGGTGTATTCGTGTTCATATACTATCATCGAATCCATACCAACATAGCTGATAATCTTTTCAGCGGGTATTTCAACGATAGTATATATAGAGTCCAAAGCCTCGTAGATGTTTGTCTTTACAGACTCGTCAAATGACGGTGTAAAAATTATTTTTTTGTATATGTCGCTGTTGAAAAATACATGTGAAACTAACGTAGCAACTATTGCCAAAACAAGCATTATCGCCGCTGCACCGTCAAGTATTCCTCTGACTATTTGCTTCCACAACGTGGGCTTACTGTAAACTGTATTTGCCATAATGTTACCTCCACGTCGGATCGCTTAACTTATACACTATTGAACCCGTAATAGCAATCCTCTTTTTTCTGTACGGACCAACATTCGGATAACAGGTATAAATCGTAAGCATTTCCTCGCCGCGACGGGCAATCAGTGTTTTGTCGTCAGAGTTAAAAATATCAACAGACGTTACCTTATATACATATTTTCCGTAAAGCGTATTGATTTCAATAAGTTCACCTACCGGAAGATCCTGCAAATAATAAAGTTGTTTTTGTCTGTTTACATGGAAAGATAGTACACAGTTGTTTCCCTGACCGGGGAAATACGAAAAGAACGAATGTGCAACGCCTTTGTCAAGCATACTATCCGAATCGCCTTCGTAAACCGAAATTTCATTTGCGCCTAAATACGGGATAGTTATCGTCGCCCACTTTTTGCCCCAACGAATAACGGGGAAATTATCAATATCGTAAAATGACGTGGGTACTATATCTCCATCGTCAATTAAGATATCCGGATTTTCGTCAACAAATGTTTCAACCTCTATCGGTTCAAACAATTCATCTATAACATCGTCATTATATACTTCAATTTGTTCGTTCATCAATGCAGTGTATACGGGTGAAGAAGCGATAAACGCATTGAAAACAAACACACTCAGAAGGCAAACTGCTACCGCAAACAAAACAAAAGGCGTGCAGAGCAAAATCATTTGCTTTGCAACGCCGTTGCTTTTTTTATTCATAATCTGTGATTATGCGTTTTTCTTACGAACAACTACTACAGCAGCTGCTGAAGCAAGAACAAGAATGCCTGCTGCAAGGTAAACGTATGAAATTGAGTTTACTGTTGCATCTTCACCGGTCTTCTTGATAATACCGTCAGTGTACTCAAGAACTAACTTTTTGTTGTTATCATACAAGAGCAATCCGAAGTCGCCGCCCTGAACGGTATTGCCGTTATTATCTGTTGAGTTGAATGCTGTTACCTTGTAGCTGTAACCTGTGATTGCGCAAGCTTCGTCAAGAAGTTTGAAAATCTTGTCAATCTGGTCTTTTGTATAATTTCTTGCTGCTGCGCCCTTGTTTTCAGGAAGAACCTTGTGAGCTTCTTCAAGAATCGGGATAAGCTTATCCATCTGAGCTTCTGTGAAGTTTGCTTCCTTAATAACTCTTACCGCACCGTCATGGAATACTGCGTTGTTGGCTGTGGGGATCTCTTCCATCTTTGAGATAAGCTGATCTTTTGTTGCTGCCGAAACTGAAAAAGCACTGCAAACAACTACTGCAACTGCAGCGAGTGTAACGAAAAATTTCTTCATAACTAACTCTCCTATTCAAATATTATTCGCGCACATAGTACACGACGCTTTCTTAAATACACGAGTATTGTATCACATACGGCATATCATGTCAAGAACTTTTTTAATAAATTACTATATATTTTTTTGCGGTTCATTTTTAATGATAATCACTCGTTTTTTCTGTATTTTTCTGCCTGAGCAAGGAACATTTTGGCATATTCCCCGCCTTGTTTCATCAAAGAAGCATGATTTCCTTCTTCTATAAGTTCGCCGTACTTTATTACTATGATATGGTCAGCCTCCACGGCGCTTGACAAACGGTGCGAAACGAACAAAGTTGTCTTTCCCTCGCGAAGTTTATCAAACTGTCGGAATATTTCCTGCTCAGCCAAAGCATCAAGGGAAGCGGTAGGTTCATCAAGAATGAGAATATCCGAATTCCCGTAAAACGCACGTGCCACCGCCAATTTTTGCCACTGTCCCACAGACAGTTCAAGGCCGTCCTCCTCGAAATAGCGCATAAGCGGTGTGTCAAACTTTTTGGGCAGACGCTCTATATATTCGTATGAATTACTCATGACGGATGCTTCTTCTATTTTATTGTCATCCATTTTTTCGTCAATATTTCCGAATGCAATGTTTTCTTTTACAGAAACGGCATATCTTCCGAAATCTTGGAACACTATTCCGAAAAGTCCGTACAATTCTTTAGTATCATAAGAACGTATATCCTCGCCGTCAAGAAGAATTCTTCCTGCGGTCGGGTCGTACAATCGGGTAAGAAGCTTGATTATCGTAGTCTTTCCTGCCCCGTTCAATCCTACAAGAGCAACTGTTTTTCCGGGATCAAAAGTAATGTTCAAATCCTTTATGACATCTTTTTCGCATCCGGGATATCTGAAATAAACGTGTTCGAAAACGATTTTATGTCCGATGCCTTTTTTGATTTCTTTATGTTCCCCTATTTGAACGATTTTATTCTTTTGATTCATAAAGCGAATAAGATTGTCAATAAACAGCGTGCCCTCATAAATAGTTGACGTTCCGGAAATAAAGGTGGAAACGCTTGTTCCTATGGACGAAAGAGCGCCGGTGTAAAGTGAATAATCGCCTACTCTGATTTGTTGGTCAAGCACCAATTTTGCAACGAAATAAAACAGAAAACACGAAGCAAATATTCTGAGCAAGCCTAAAACGGTACTCCAAATTCCTTCGGATAGAATTATTTTTTTCAGTCCCTTAAAATAATCGGCGAAAACGCTGTCGTAACGTTTTTCAAAATCATCATTTAAGCCGAGCAAACGGATTTCTTTAACAAGGTCTTTATCTACAAGTGCAGAGGAAAAATAATTCATCTGCCGTCTTGATTTTGACCTTAAGCGCATATATCCGACTGTTTTTTTTCTGTAAGCAAAGCTGACTATTGCCGACGGCAAAGCAAAAACCGTTACGATAAGCGGAGCCCATCCGCTGATGTTAAACAAAATTGCAATGAAGCTGACAAGACTGATTAAAACGCTGATTATATTAAGTGTTGAATTCAAAATCTGTACAGGCCTCATTCCCGCTTCACGGTTAGCGTTTTCAAGTTCCTCGTAAAAATCGGGCAAGTCAAAGCAGGCAATGTCAATTTCCTTTGCCTTTTTCATAATTTTACGGCGAATATGATTTGTAACGAGTTCGCCTGCAAGGCTTGAAACGACTCTGTTTATATCTTTCGTTATTCTGTTCAGGAACAAATATCCGAACTGAAGCAAAAACAGAACGCCGATGGTACTGAGCATTACTTGTTCCGCCGTGCTGTTTTGGGCAAGAACGTTAATTATCTGTGCCGAAATATATGTTCCCGCAACGGGAAGCAAACCTTCGATCAGTGAAACGGCAACCATGAATATAAGTATCCACGGACTCGTTTCCCACACAAGCTTAAGAATATAAAAAAGCCTTGTAAAAAACGACGCAATTACACGTTTAATAAATCCGGGGACTTCTTTTATGTTTTTAGGCAGAGGTTCTTTGTTTTTTTCAGCAACAACGTGCTTCGGAGGCATAAATCCCCCCGGTCCGCCTGCACCTACCATTTTATCTTCTCCTTATTCATACTTTGCACGTTCACCGCCGATATACTTCGGGCGGGTACGGGCGCAAATTATATTTGCTTCTCCTATTTTGTTCATTGAAAGTCTTACGGGAACTGCCACGTCTTTAAGGTGCATACCGATAAGAGTTCCACCGATGTCTATTCCGGCAGAAGCCTTAATATGTTCAACCATAACCGGATGTTCAAAAGACTCATACGCACAAGTGCCGAACGAGCCTCCCGCTTTCGTTTTCGGTACCACCGCAACGATTTCAAGTCCGTATTTAACGGCGCATTCTTTTTCTATTACGAGCGCTCTGTTAAGATGTTCGCAGCACTGTGCCGCAAGAAAAATTCCTTTTTCCTTAAGCACGGGATAAATTCCTTCAAAAATAGCCTTAGCGGTTTCAAAACTTGAACCCTTTCCTATTTTTTCTCCAACTACTTCGCTTGAAGAACATCCCACAACAAAAACGTCTCCTTTTTCAAGGTTAGCACTTTCAAGCAGTTCCTCTATCGCTTTTTTTGATTGCAAGGTAATCTCGTTCATACTGTACTCCTATTTATTATATATCGAGAATAATCGGTTGGTGCTCTGTTCCTTTTAAGAACTTTTCAAGAATGTCCTCTGTTTTTATTCTTAAACTTGAAGTGTTGACACACGGATGGCAACCGATATATTCGTTTTCGGCAATTTCACGGTCAATAACGACCGTAACGTTATTTTCCGAATCGTTGGCAACACCCATAACGCTTACCGAACCCGGAAGAATATCAAGATACTTTTCCATAAATTCGCCGGGAGCGAAAGAAACACGGGAAATTCCCATTGCCTTTGAAAAGTCCTTTGACGAAAATTTCTTTTCTCCCGGAAGCATTAAAAGGTAAAACTTAGTTTTCTGCTGATTGCACAGAAATAAGTTTTTGCACATTTTAACCCCAAGAGTTTCATCTATTAAATCGCAGTCTTCCATGGTATCTGCCGAATCGTGATCCACACGGAAGAATTCTATTTTCAGTTTTTCCAAAAGCGAATACGTTTTTTGTTCTTTTTCCTGACGTTCGCTTACGTTTTTCGGTTTTCCGAATTCACTGCAATAAATGTTCATAATATCAGTTGTATTCCAGTTTCATATTTCCGTATTTTATCAATCCGAGTTTTCTCATTGCCTCGGAAATGCCAAATGAAACGACCATCGGAAGGATAAAGCACATAAGCATTATTTTAACGAATACCCACATATCAAAGCCGCCGTGCATCATATATCCCCACATTCCGGCAGGACCTACAAGACCGCAGGTTCCCATACCGCCGTAAACGCCAAGGGTATTTTCAACCTTTAATACCGTAGCCGCCAAAGGTCCGAGTATTGCAGATGCGAGTGTAGGCGGAACAAGTATCAGCGGATGCTGAACAATATTTGCCACCTGAAGCATTGATGTACCGAGTCCCTGAGCCACAAAACCGCCGAAGCCGTTTTCACGCCACGAAGAAATTGCAAATCCCATCATCTGACAGCAACAACCAACGGTAGCAACACCTGCAACAAGTGCCGCAGAAGGATTGTTTGCAAAAAGTGATTCGGTAAAAATCGTTATTGAAATCGCCGCACTTGAAATCGGCGCAGTAAGCGCAAGTCCCATTACTACCGAAATGATAATGCCCATTAAAATCGGCTGAAGTCCCATTGCAACGCAAAGCTGTTGTCCTATCCAATTACAGAATTTCTGAACGTACGGTCCTACGAACACTCCCACTGCGCCGCCGGAAAGAATACTTATTCCGGGAACAAGCAAAATATCAAAATGCGTTTTGCCAGCCACAAGGTTTGAAAGTTCGCTTCCTACAAGAGAAGCAAGATAAGCGCCTATCGGTCCGCCGCCGGAGCAATATCCGATAGTACCGCACACCGCACCGGAAAGCATAACAAGAGGTTTCACTTTTAAGCCGTTAGCCACTGCAACACCGATTGCGGCGCCTACCACGTGAGACTCCTGTGCATATCCTGCAATCGTGGTAAAAAAGCCGATGTTTGTCCATTTTCCGATTTGACCTAAAATAGTCCCCATCAGAAGCGATGCGAATACACCCAATGCCATTGCACCGAACGCATCAACAAACCATCTTGAAATAATGTTTCTTCTTTTTTCAGCCATTTTCTTCCTCCTGTTATTTCTTCTATTGCAAATTTTTTATCCCAATAACTCGTTTTGCAACTGAGCAAAAACGAAATTAACGGTTGCAAATTTCAAGTCACTTTCGTCGGCAGAAACGAGAACCGCATCGTTTTCTCCGCCTTCGATAACATATCCTGCATACCAACCTACTTCACCTGTTTCGGTAGTGCCGGTCTGCGCAGTACCCGTTTTTGAAGCGACACGAATATTCGTCAAGCCTTTAATACCGCTTTTACCTGTTCCGTTTTTAGCCGTATTTTCAAGTATTGAACGAACAGTCAGTACCGTATTTTCATTAAATACTTTTTTATAAACCTTCGGCTCAGTAGTTTGAACTTCAACATGATTACCGTTTTCGTCGGTGGAACATATACTTTGAACTATATACGGTTGCATTATCGTTCCGCCGTTTCCGAAAAGTGAAAATGTTGCGCACAGTTGAAGCGGTGAGAAAAGCACTTCCGCCTGACCGAAGCCCGTATCTGCAAGCAGTTTCAAGCTGTCAAGCGTCTTTTCTTGGTTGTAAAGCTGAGAAGCTTTTACTTTTAAGTCGAACGGGATACTTTCACCTATTCCGATTTTTTGTGCATATTGCATAAGAGATTCTTTGCCGACTCTCATTGCAAGCCATCCGAAGTAAATGTTATCCGACCAGGTCAGCGCTCTGTGCATATCAAGCGAGCCGGTTACATTTGCATTTCTGAATGCCTGCCTTACTATATATGTTGACCATTTGCTTCCCTTTGGACGCCAGCGGTCTTTTTCGAATGTATAGTATTCTATTTCATTTTCGTACGGGAACACGGTATTTGTGGTTACGGTACCGCTTTCAAGACCTATGCACGCCATTATCGACTTAAAAATCGAGCCGGGCGGATAAGTACCCTGAACATTTCTGTTAAGAAGCGGAGTATGCGGATTATCAAACAAATCGCCGTAGTTTGTTGCCTTATCGGTGGAATATACATTTCCGTCATAGCCGGGATAGCTTACAAGTGTAACTACTGCGCCCGTTTTGGGATTTATAATGTTTGCCGTACCGGTTGACTGTGTATTGTAATGTTCTTTCATATAATCGGAAACATTTTTTTGAACAAGCATATCAACTGTCAGTACAAGGTCATAACCGTCCTGAGCATCTTCGGAGTACAGCACTGTTTTAGTCTTACTGTCATCCGAAAGCAGGTAAACCTGATACCCTTTTTTCGGCTGCAAATAACTGTCGTATGCGGCTTCAAGTCCCGTTCTTCCGATTCTTGTGCCTTCGTCAAGATATTTATATTCGGGCTTTTCCCTATCCTCCGGTGTAATCGGTGTGGAATATCCAAGCGTTTGAGAAAGTGCTTCCTTATAAGGATAGTATCTTATGGGTGTTACCGAACTTCTGTCCACGTAAACGAATTCAAGTTCGGAAAGTTTTGCTTCCTGCTCGCTTGAAAGTTCGCCCTTGAACATTGTTGCAAGAACTCCCGTTCCGCCTGCGGATTTCTCATAAGTTTCGGCAACCTTGGAATAGTCAAGATTAAGTATTGATGCTACATTTTTTATCGTAGAATTTATATCGAATTTTAAGTTATTTTTTTCTTCATACGCAGCAATTTTTATTCTGTCCGCATAAACTGTCACGGCGTAATCGTTCTGAACGATAATTCTGCCGTCCCTGTCAAATATTTCTCCTCGTTTACCCTTAAGTGTAACGCCGTAAATTCTGTCATTCCAATTCATATCGGAAACAACATTCGCCGGTGTCCACGAAACAAGGTAAAACCCTGCCTTTTTAATGATTTCAAGCTGCATATCGTATGTGAACGTTCCGTATTCCGACGAAGTGAATTCAGCGGTATAATCAAAGCTTTGTGAAATTCCGTTATCCGTTTTTTCGCCACGTTTTACAGTCACGCCGGTTATTTTAAGAAGGTCGTAAACCTTTTTATGATAATCCGCAAATTCGTCGTAGTCAACCCTGCCCTGCGCTCCGGGAGTAAGCAAATCGTACATTTTTCTGTAATCGAATTTTTGGAAAGCATTCAAGTATGCAGTCGCCGTTCCGTCAAAAGAGTTTCCTGCACACGATGTGCAGAACATTGCCATCACAACGCAGAAAATCAAAAGCAAAATGATTCTGATTGCAGTTTTTTTCATCATCCCGCCTCCGCAACAAGTTTAATCAAATCATTAACGGAATAAGTATTATTCATTCCGTCAGTAAATGTTCCGTCCGAATTTTCTATGGCAACACCGTATTTACCGAAAAGGATTTCCCCGTTGCCGTCAATGAAAAGCACATACTTTTTATTTTTCTTAAATGTAGGCTCATCCGTGTAGCTGACATTATATTTTTTCTTCCGTGAATTTCCGTTTGCAAGCAGAACACTGCCGCCGAATTCGTGCAATGAAACGTTTTCTTCTGCATTGCCTTTTACGGTTTGTTCCACGTTGAATACAACATTCTTATATACAATTACAGGTTCGCTTGCTGACTGTGTAAGCGTATATTCTGTCTTTCCTTTATCCGAACAAACACCGATAACGACTGTTTCGGCTTCCTTTACGGCAGAGTCAAAACCAACCTTTTCATACGTTCTCGAAACGGTTTCGTTTTCGCCTAAAAACGGCAGGAGCATTGACATCTGCGGATAAAAAAGATAGCAAAACGTAAATACGAAAATGAATATGATTATCGAATAAACCGAGCCGCTTCTGTTATCTACTCTTTGTATATTTTCCTTATCCATTGCCGATATACCCCCACAATAATTTTTGATTAAATTATACCATTTACACCGCACATTGTCAATCAAAGGAGAAAAATATATGCGGTGCAAAAAAATGCTTTACAAAAGACGCAACATTATATATAATATGTGTTGTAATAATGATAACCTGCTAAAAAGGACAAGTTTTTATTTTGACGTGTTTTCAGAGAGTGTGCGTTTGGTGCAAGCACATAACACAAAAGTAAAAATATCACCTGTCAGGGGCATCGGTGAATAAAGTAACCGTTGATGTGGGCTTCGCATTAAGAAGCAACGTATGATTGTACGGCTATTTGGTGGTTTTTTGCCTTGTGCTTTTTTCCAAATGCACAGGGCTTATTTTTTTATCGGAGGTATTTATGTATAAGAAGGTTGATACCGGTCTTAATTTCATCGACCGGGAAAAAGAAGTTCTTACCTATTGGAAGAACCACGACGTATTCAGAAGAAGCACAGAAAAAAATGAGGGTAATCCGGAATTCACATTCTACGACGGCCCCCCGACGGCAAACGGAAAGCCGCACATCGGACATATTCTTACCCGTGTAATCAAGGATATTATTCCCAGATACCGTACCATGAAGGGATATCATGTTGTTCGTAAAGCAGGTTGGGACACCCACGGACTTCCCGTTGAACTTGAAGTTGAAAAACAGCTTGGTATCAGCGGCAAGCCTCAAATTGAGGATTTCGGTATTGAACCGTTTATTCAGAGATGTAAGGAATCCGTTTGGAAGTACAAGGGCGAATGGGAAAAAATGAGTGACCGTGTAGGTTATTGGGTAGATATGGATCATCCCTACATCACCTACGACAACGACTATATCGAAAGCGAATGGTGGGCACTTAAAACCATTTCCGACAAGGGATTACTTTATAAGGGACACAAAATCGTTCCCTATTGCCCCCGTTGCGGAACTGCACTTTCTTCTCACGAAGTAGCGCAGGGATATAAAGATGTAAAAGAAACGAGTGTTTTTGTTGCATTTAAGGTAAAGAATACCGAAAATACTTATCTTCTCGCTTGGACGACCACGCCTTGGACACTTCCATCTAACGTTGCGCTTTGCGTAAATGCGAAAGAAGATTATGCTTATGTTGAAAAAGACGGAAAAACATTCATCTGCGCCGTTGCATTGATTGAAAGTGCGTTGGGTGAAGCTCTTACACCTATCAAAACCGCTAAGGGTTCAGAACTTTGCGGAACCGAATACGAGCCCTTATTCAACTTTGTTCAGCCGAAAGAAAAAGCATGGTATGTAATCTCCGACGATTACGTAACTCTTGATGCAGGTTCAGGTATCGTTCACATTGCGCCCGCATTCGGTGAAGACGACGCCCGTGTAGGCAGAGAAAACAATCTTCCGTTTGTTCAGCTTATCAATCCTCAGGGAAGATTTGTTGAAGAAGCAACTCCCTATGCAGGAATGTTCATTAAAGATGCCGACAAGGTAATTATCCGTGACCTTGAAGCATCCGGCAATTTGGTAAAAGCACTTGAATTTACTCATAGCTACCCCTTCTGCTGGAGATGTGATACTCCCCTTATTTACTATGCACGTTCCACTTGGTTCATTAAGATGACCGCCGTTAAGGAACAGCTTATTAAAAACAACAGAAGCGTAAATTGGATTCCCGAAAGCATCAAGGACGGCCGTATGGGTAACTTCCTTGAAAACGTTATCGACTGGGGACTTTCAAGAGAACGTTATTGGGGTACTCCCCTTCCCGTTTGGGAATGTGAATGCGGTCACACCCACACGGTAGGTTCAAGAAAAGAACTTGCCGAGCTTACCGGCTGCAGCGAGGATATTGAACTTCATAAGCCGTTCCTTGATCCGTTGACCATCAAGTGTCCTAAGTGCGGACGTGATATGCACAGAGCGCCCGAAGTTATTGACTGTTGGTTCGACAGCGGTTCAATGCCTTTCGCACAACTTCACTATCCCTTTGAAAATAAGGATAAATTTGAAAAACTGTTCCCCGCAGACTTCATCAGCGAGGCTATTGACCAGACAAGAGGTTGGTTCTACACGCTTCTTGCAATCTCAACGCTTTTGTTTGATAAAGCGCCGTTCAAGAACTGTATCGTTCTCGGTCACGTAAACGACAAAGACGGTATTAAAATGAGCAAGCATAAGGGCAACGTTGTTGATCCTTGGAGTGTTCTTGACAAGCAAGGTGCAGACGCAGTACGTTGGTATTTCTACACCGGTTCATCACCGTGGCTTCCCTCACGTTTCTACGGTGAAGCGGTCAGCGAAGCACAAAGAAAATATATGGGCACACTTTGGAACACCTATGCGTTCTACGTAATGTATGCCGAAATCGACAAGTTTGATCCTACCAAGTATGCGCTTGAATACGACAAACTTTCAATTATGGATAAATGGGTACTTTCAAAACTTCAGAGCCTTATTAAATACGTTGACGAAGGTCTTGAAAATTACCGCATTACCGAAACCGCAAGAGCAATGAACGATTTCGTTGACGAGCTTTCCAACTGGTACGTTCGCAGAGGCCGTGAACGTTATTGGGGCAGTGAAATGACTCAGGACAAGATAAATGCGTATATGACGCTTTACACCGTTCTGTCAACGCTTACACAGCTTACTGCACCCTATACACCTTTCGTTGCTGAGGAAATCTATCAGAACATCGTTGCTTCCGTAGACAAAACCGTTCCCGAAAGCGTACATCTTTGTTCATTCCCCGTTGCAAAAGACGAATGGATTGACAAAGAACTTGAAGATAATATGGAATATCTTCTTAAAGCCGTTGCTTTGGGACGTTCCTGCAGAAACGAAGCAAACATCAAAAACCGTCAGCCCTTGCAGACTCTTTACATCAGCGGTGCAAAAGTATTGCCCGAAATGTTCTGCAATGAAATCGAAGACGAACTTAACATCAAGAATGTTGAGTTTACCGACGATTCAAGCGACTTTATTACTTATACGTTCAAGCCCCAGCTTAGAACAGTAGGTCCTAAATACGGAAAACTCGTTGGACTTATCGGCAAAGAACTTGCCGCCGCAGACGGAAGCAAGCTTTATAAAGAACTTAATGCAAACGGTTCCGTTAAATTTGATATCAACGGTACCGAAGTTGTTCTTACCGCTGACGATTTGCTTATAACTCCCGCAAACAAATCAGGCTTCTCTGCTCAGAGTGACTCCGAAATGACGGTAGTTCTTGATACTAACCTTAACGAAGCACTTATTCGTGAGGGTTATATGCGTGAACTTATTTCAAAACTTCAGACAATGCGTAAGGAAACCGGCTTTGAAGTTGTTGACCACATCAACGTTGTTATCGATGCAGACGGCGTTCTTGCAAGCGTAATTGAAGAATTCAATTCAGAAATTGCTTCAAGCTGTCTTGCAGATTCACTCAAGCTCGGTAAATCAGATAAAAACAGCAAGGAATGGGATATCAACGATCTTAAATGCGTTATATCCATGGAAAAAATCTAATGTTTGTAACTGACAGTTGGCAGGATTACGAACTTCTTGATACCGGAAACGGTATGAAATTGGAGCGTTGGAAGGATATAATCCTTCTTCGCCCCGATCCTCAAGTAATCTGGCCCTATTCAAAAGAACTGAACAAAAAGAATATTCACGCCACGTACAAGCGTTCTTCAACGGGTGGCGGAAGTTGGGACTTTAATAAAAAAGTTCCCGAAAAATGGAACGTTAAATGGCGTGATTTAACCTTTACCGTTCGTCCAATGGGCTTTAAGCATACGGGACTTTTCCCCGAACAAGCCGTAAATTGGGACTGGATGCGTAATTTAATCAAAAATGCGGGCCGTGAAATCAACGTGCTGAATCTGTTCGGATATACCGGCGGTGCAACTGTTGCATGCGCTTCGGCAGGTGCGAAGGTGTGCCATGTTGATGCGGCAAAGAATATGATTGCAATCGGCAGAGAAAATCTTAACGAATCCTCTTTGGGTGACAGACCCGTTCGTTGGATAGTGGATGACTGTTTGAAATTCGTTCAGCGTGAAATACGCCGTGGAAACAAGTACGACGGAATAATTCTTGACCCTCCGAGTTACGGCAGAGGTCCGGGCGGAGAACTGTGGCATCTCGAAGAAATGCTTTATCCGTTTATGGAACAGCTTGTTCAAGTAATGTCGGATGAACCGTTATTCTTGTTGCTTAACAGTTATACAACAGGCTTGCAGCCTCTTGTTCTGCGCAATGTTATCGAAAAAACCGTATGTAAAAAATACGGCGGAAAAGTGGATGCGCAGGAGGTCGGTCTTAAGCAGTCAAACAGTAACATAATATTGCCATGCGGCGCATCGGGTAGATGGGAAAGGTAAAAATATGTTTGAAATTCTTTATGAAGACAACCACATTATAGTTGCGGAAAAGCCGCAGAATATGATCATTGCAGGTGATAAGACCGGCGACGAATCAATGCACGAAATTTTGAAGCAATACGTTAAAGAAAAGTACAATAAGCCCGGCGAAGCGTATTTGGGACTTGTTCACCGTCTTGACAGACCTGCCGGCGGACTCGCAGTTTTTGCCCGTACCTCAAAAGCGGCGGCAAGGCTCACCGAACAGTTAAAGACAAACGATCTTAAAAGAACGTACTACTGTGTTGTTCGCGGTGTTCCTAAAAATCCTGCAGACCGACTTATCAATTACCTTAAAAAGGACGAATCCGAAAACACCGTTCGTGTTGTTCCCCAATCAGTTGAAGGTGCAAAGAAAGCAATTCTTAATTACAAATTGCTTCAAACAATTCAAACCAACGAAGGTCCTCTTTCTTTGATCCAGGTTCAGCTTGAAACGGGACGTTCGCATCAAATTCGTGTTCAAATGGCACACATGGGATGCCCTCTTTGGGGCGATCAGCGCTACGGGTTCAACGTAAACAAAAAAGGTCAGCAACTTGCCCTTTATGCCGTTAAGCTTCGCTTGATACATCCCACAAAGAAGGACTCAATGCAATTCATTTGCTATCCGCCGGAAATTTCTCCTTGGACCGCATTTAATCTTAATATCGAATAACTGTCTGCATATATAAACAACGCCTTAAATCGCTTATTTACGGTGTTGTCGGAATTTGTAATACAGTAAAAGCTAAGCCCCGAAACTTCTCGTTTCGGGGCTTTTTCTTATTATTCAACAGTTCGTTCCACAACTTTGCCTTTTTCCCATTTACAGGAAACTTTTCTGTTGCCGTATGCTCTGAAATTCTTAAAATATCCGTTTTTCCACGACGGAGGCAAGGCAGGTAACAGTTCTAACGTCTTTGTATTAAGCAGCATTTCGCAAATAGCGGATACTGTTCCGAAATTTCCGTCAATCTGGAACGGCGGATGCTTGTCCCATAAATTCGGATATGTACTGTTTGTAAAAAGCAATCTTAACTGATTTTCACATTCTTCGCCGTCTTTCAGCTTCGCAAAGAAATTCATTATCCATGCTCTGCTCCAGCCTGTATGACCTCCACCGTTACTAAGTCTGCGTTCTATGGTCTTTCTTGCCGCTTCAAAAAGTTCCGGTGTTTCTTCGGTAATTTGCCTTGCAGGATGTAACGCATACAAATGAGATATATGTCTGTGACCCGGTTCGGATTCCTCATAATCTTCTATCCATTCACATATATTGCCGTTCTTTCCTATTTTTAGCGGAGGCAACTTGCTCAATGTATTTTTTATTCTTTCAATGAACTGTTCATCATCTTCGGCAATTTCTCGAATCTCCAATATTCCCTCAAACAAGTCACGAATTATTTCCGTGTCCATAGTTGCGCCTGCGCACATTGCAACTTTATCTCCCGTTTTAGGATCGATAAAGCAGTTTTCGGGAGAACTTGCAGGGCAAGTTATCAAATAACCGTTATACTCAGTCAAATAGTCAAGGAAGAACTCTGCGGCGCCTCGTATTAAGCCGTAATACTCTTTTATCAATTCCGAATCCTTTGTATATCTGTACTTCTCTATGATATGCGTTGCACACCAAGCGCCGCCGGATACAAATTCGCCCCACGATGCAGTAGGATCGTTTGCAGGCATTGAAAATCCCCACGGTGTGGTTCTGTGATGCAGCATCCACCCGTTACATCCGTACATAACTTTTGCAGTGTGTCTGCCCTCTTCTTCAACTCTTTTGAGCAACGAAAACAACGGTTTTTCACATTCCGACAGTCCCACCGTATTGCACGCCCAATAATTCATTTGCAAATTGATATTTATATGAAAATTTGCTGACCACGGCGAATAATTGTCCCGAATCCAAATTCCCTGCAAATTTGCCGGAAATTTGCTTTCCTCGGATGAAGATGAAATAAGCAAATATTTTCCGTAATTAAAAAACAGCTCCGAAAAGCCGGGATCACAAACGCCATCCGCAACCTTTTGCATACGAATATCCGTATCAACATCTTGCAATTCCGAATTGCTTTCAAGGCAAAGTTCGCTTTCCGTCATTTGTCTTGAAAACTCAGCCTTATGTTCCTCTAAAAGAGTTTCAAAACCCTTTTTAATGGCATTTTCAAGAGTTTTATCAGCATATTTTTCCGCATCTTCTTCGAACATCGTTGTGCCGATAACCGTGTACATAATTATTTCAGACGCATTTGTTATTTGCAGTCCGTCATCTAATTCTTTTGTTGTTCCGTCGGTCACAATTTTTGTTTTATGACACCACCGAATGGAATTCGGAATTTGTTCAAAATACGAAATTGTATTGTCATTTATTTTTACGTTTTCAAACGTTTGCAAAGTATCTTTTATTATCGGATATCCGTTTCTGTGCGGATTTGAACGAATGCTTTCCTCAATAATATCACTGTCGCCGCCGCAGTGGTCATACCGAATAGAAACTTCAAGATTCGATCTGATTATTTTTGAAACCAAAACATTGTTCTTCAAAGAGCAAAAATGTGTGCGGTTAAATGTGTCACCCACCGTTTCGGTTACTCCGTGCAATAAATCAAGAAAACGCTTCTTAATTTTGCATGTCTTTGCAGACGTTACGACCAAATCTCCGCCGCTTCGAGCCGTACCGAAAATATCCATTCAATTTTTGTCTTCCGAAATTCCCCAACACATATACTTTTTGGCAAGCTCATTTGCTAAAGAATAATTTCCGCTTAAAATGGCTTGTCTTATTTGCGGCAAATATTTAAGTGACTCTTTATTTGTCCAATCGTATTTATATCCAGACCAAAGTGTTTCTTCACAAAGTCTGATAATTTCTTCATTGTCCCTTCCGAAAACCGTTGCGCCGATTCTCCCGTTTCCGATGGGAATAGCCTCCTCCCAAATCACGGCAGGATTGCTGTACTTAATCATATATTCGTTCATTTTAATCGCCTCTTTTTCACGTCAATTATACCATGTTGAACGGAAATATACAACAGAAATATGCTTTTTTTCCTATACACATTTATGCATATTATATACATTGTAAAATGAAGCAATTTTGCAACATTTTGATAGATTTCTTGCGTTTATTACGAAAATTTAACAATTAAGTATCCACAAAGTAATCCACAGCAAAAATGCGCATATCAGTGATTTTATTGCTAACTTGTGGATAAGTCGCCTTTTTGGACGAAAAGTTATCCACAAGTTAAACGCCGATATATAGGGATATATGCATTTATCCACAAATGTATCAATAGTTATCCACATCTGTTGATAACCGTTATATGGTAAAATTTTCCTTGCAAAAATATACCGTGTCAAGTGTTTTTTTCATTTTTATTTGTAAACTTTATGTATTTATATACATTTTTACTTATATTTACCGATGTATTCTTCTGTCCATTTTTCGTCGGGACTTTCAATTATCGCAATAGGTGAACCGTTGGCAATGGGTGTATCCTGCATAAATAAGAATATCTTCATTTTTCTGTGCTCATCGGGTCTTATCTGGGCATAAAAAAGAGCATAATCGCAATACCCTTCCTTGAACGCAAGTACGGTAAATGTTCCGTATTCCTGCTTGACCGAATATCTGTCATCACACAGAACTTTAACCGAGCATTCTTCGGTCTTGCCGTCCGAATCGCTCATAAGAGTAACTTTATCCTCCGGAAGTACAATTTTAACGCCTTCAATAGGCGTACTGTTAAGTCCGTCAACCACCGTAAACGACACATTCCCCGTTAGTTCAACCGTTTTCCCTTTGCACGAAGTGAGAAAAACCATACAAACAAGCATTATGACCGCAACAATTCTTTTTTTCATACACTAGTCCTTTCAATCGTATTCATTTAAGACTATTGCGCTTTTTACCGAAATAGAACAAAAAAAGAGTTGCCAATTGGCAACTCAATATTATTCGATTACTCTCAAAGCATTTTCCATTATAACATTTATTTGTTCATCATCAAAAGCCTTACTGAGAATACTGAAGTCAGGTTTGCGTTCCGTCACGTTATGGCAGTCACTGCCGAACGTATGAATCAAGTCTTTCTTAAAGAACTTTTTGATTTTCTTTCTTAAAAAGAAGTTTGCAAGTTCCTCTATATCCGATTGGATTATGCAATCGGAATTGCACAGTTCCATCAAAAAGCCTTCGCAAAAGAAGTCTTTATATCTTTCCGGGTGAACTATTACGGGTGTAATTGAAAAGTCGGACGACAACTTATAAATCGAATCCAAAAGTTCCGATGAATCAACTGCTTCGAACGGCATTTCAATCAAAATTTTGTCTTTTCCGTCAACGCAAAGCAAGTCAATATCTGTTTTATGGAAAAGATTTTTTTGGAATAATACCTCAGCGCCTAAATGCGGGGTAATTTCCAATTCATCAAACAAATATTTAATCTGTTCAAAATGCTCATTGCGTTTCTTCACAAAATCCGATATAGGACCTACTCTCGGGTCAAAATGCGGTGTCAGGCAAACATCAGTAAATCCTTGTGCCTTGAGCATTTCAAGCATTCTTCTGCTCATTTCCGCAGACTTTGATCCGTCGTCTATATTCGGAATAATGTGGGTATGAATATCAACCTTTTTCACTATCTATACGCCTTTTTATTTTTTGTGGCATGTCCCTTATTCTTACTACCGTTAAGAATAAATCCGAGGATATGTGCGCCCGAACGGTTAAGGCTGTTAACTGCTTTTTCTACATCACCGTAGTTAGACTTTTCTTCAAATACAACAAGTGCAACACCGTCAACAATCTTTGCAACAGGAAGCGCATCAACGATAACATTCAACGGAGTAGAGTCAATGATGATATAGTCGAACATCTTTTCAAGATCTTCAATCATTTGTGCAAATGCAGGTGACGAAAGAAGTTCCGACGGGTTAGGAGGAATAATTCCTGCAGTAATAACATTAAGTTCGGTATTGGGAACTTTTTGAATAATATCCTCAAGTGAACACATTCCGCTGAGATAGTTGGTTACACCGGGAGCATTCTTTATTCTGAAGAACTTTGCAACAGACGGCTTACGCAAATCGCAGTCAATAAGCAAAGTTTTTGTATTCATCTGCTTAGAAAAAGCCGCCGCAACGTTACAACTTGTAGTTGTTTTTCCCTCGTTAGCAAGTGAGCTTGTAATCAAAATCGTTTTGCAGCCCTGCTTAAAAATCGAAAGGGAAATATTTGTTCTGGCATTTTTATATGCTTCAACGGTAAAGAAATCATTTTGATGAGTTTTCTTTTTATTATCAGCCATTATCTTCTACCTCCCGATTTACGCTTTATTGTTGTCTTTTTTTTCGTTTTTGTCGGAGCCGTCGCTGCCTACCGCATAATTGCCGTAACCGCCATAGTTTCCGTACGAATATCCGTATTTATCATAACTGTAATACTTTTTGCTGTTTTTAGCGCCGTAATAAAAATCGGGAATTGCAGCAATAATCGGAATTTCGGGGAATCTTGCTGAAAGTTCTTTTTCGCTCTTAACTTTCGTACCGAGTAATTCAGCAAGCAAATATATAACAAATACCGCAGCCGCTACTGCAAGAGCCGCTAATGCAGAATTCTTGAACGAATTAGGAGATGACGGTGAAACGGGAACTATCGGGTTATCGTAAATTTTTACGGTTGCCATTCCGGACGTCATATCGCTGATATAATCAGTAGATCTTGTTGCCGCAACAGAAGCAATATCGCATGCTTTTTTCGGATCGGAATCATACGCTTTTATTAAAATAATCGTAGAATCCTCAGACGATTCAAAAACAAGTCTTGGAACATAATCAACAGCCAATTCTTCTTTTACACCTTGCACAAATGAATTTGCCTGAAGAAGTTGAGTGCAGGTTTTAAGAATCTTTGTAATGTAACTCGTACCCGTATTTGCTTCCGATGCCGAAGTAGCGTCCTTACTTGTTACAACATTGATTTTAGCAACTGCCGTGTACGTAGGAGTAATAAGATACTCGCTTACGAAATAAGCACCTATTCCCGCAACAAGAGCCAGAATAATCATTAAAGCAATGCACTTACGTAACACCGAAAGTATGGTATCCAACGAAATTTCCATCAAATTATCCTCACATTATATGATATATTTTTCCTGTTTTTCAGGTCTGCCGTCGAGTTCGCTTTTCTTTTCTTCATATCCGGGTCTTCCGAGCAACGCATAAGTTGCATTTTTACCTTCTTCAACACCCGGCTGATTAAACGTATCAATATTGAGCATTGAGCCGCAATAAGCGGTTTCAAGTTCAAAGAAGAACATCAGTTCGCCTATTGTAAAAGCATTTACCTCCGGCAACATAATCGTATGATTAAGGTGTCCGCTCTTAAGAAGCGCATATTCTGTTGCGGTACGTTCTGCCGTGATAAGTTCGTTCATTGTATGTCCGCAAAGGAAGTTTACGGAAGGAATATCCTCGCAGCCTTCGGGAATAGTAACGGTCTTTCTGTAATTGTCAACACCGATAATAGTAATAACCTTATCGAAGGGACCCTCAGTATAAAGCTGAACCTGGCTGTGCTGATCCGTAACGCCAAGTGCTTTTACGGGAGTCTGTCCTACGTTAACTTCTTTTCCGTCAAGGTCGACTCTCTTACCCAAAGATTCGCCCCAAAGCTGGCAATACCAATCCGCCATAAATTTAAGTCCGTCGGAGTATGGCATCATAACGGAAATATTCATTCCCTTATTCATTGCGATATACTGCATTGTTGCCGCCATCAAGGGAGCATTTTTATACATGTCACTGCTTGAAGCAAGCTTGTCCATATAAGCGGCGCCTTCGAGCATAGCTTTAATATCAATACCGCAAACGGCAGCGGCAATAAGTCCTACCGGGCACATTTCGCTGAATCTTCCGCCTACGCCATCCGGAATAACGTATCTCTTAAATCCTTCACTGTCAGCGAGCTTAATAAGGTTTCCTTTAGCCGCATCCGTTGTGGCAATAACGTGATCCTTTGCCTTATCGCCAAGTTTCTTTTTAAGTGCATCCCAAAGAACAAGATACTGCGTCATTGTTTCGCTTGTGCTTCCCGACTTTGAAATAACGTTGAAGCACGTTTTTTCAATGTCGATTACATCAAAGAGTGCCGCCATTCTTTCGGGATCAACGTTATCCTCAACATAAAGTTTCGGGCAACCGTTTCTTTTTTCCTTAGGAAGGTCATTGTAGTGAAGATGATTAAGTGCCTGCTGAATTGCTATCGGACCTAAAGCACTTCCTCCGATTCCGAGAACAACGAAATAATCAAAATTCTCCTGAACCTTTTTGGCTGTTACAAGAATATCCTCAACGATTTCCTTTTGATTGTAAGGAAGCTCCGTCCAGCCCATCATTGCTTTGCCGCGATTTTCCGCAACATAGTTGTAAGCTTCAGTTGCTTTTTCCTTAGCATTAAGAAGTTCCTCTTCGGATATACCCTTTTCGCCTACCTGAGAGGTCATCATATTATTAACATCTAACCGTAATTTATAATTGTCCATTTTTTCATACCTCGTCTTATTTTCTGTGTTTATTTAGTAATAAAACTAAAATTCCCACATTGCCATTCATTATACCACAAGTTAAAAGAAAATGCAACAAAAAATGTTGCATTTATCGGTATTATTTAATAAAAAAATCCTAACGTCTTACTTTCAGTTGTCAGTATATTCGTACATATTATTTCCGTTGCTCCAAAGTCTTTCGAGATTGTAGAATTCTCTGTCTTCCTCGTAGAAAATATGCACTATTGCATCGCCATAATCGAGAACTATCCACCTTGCCTCGTTGTATCCGTCCTCTTTAATTACTTTAACGCCGTTTTTGTCCATTTCTTCTTCGATATAGTCGCAAATTGCCTTTACCTGAGTTTTACTCGACCCGCTGCAAATAATAAAGTAATCGCTTACCACAGTCATTTCCGCTATATCAAGCACGTAAACCTTTTCTGCTTTTTTGTCAAGTGCGCATCTGCAAAGTTTTTTTACCAATTCATTCTTATCCATTCAAATTCTCCAAATAATTTATTGTTTCGTATGTCAAATGATAAATTTGATTATTCCTCGACGTTTCAAAATCAACCGTTCCCTTTAGGCTTGTAAGAACGCCGTTTTCAAGCGATTTTTCCGTTGCTTCCTTGATATTCTTAAGATTCGGGTACTCCCTTCCCTCCTCTATTGCGTCCGCAAGAAAAACGATCATTTCTTCTTTTGTCATACCCGGTCTGCCGGTCGTATGATATTTAATACAGTTCAGCACCGTTTCATCATTGATCCCGTATTCTTCGTTTGCAATGATTGCACCGAAAAACGCATGAACTATATTTGGGTGTTCCGCCACATCTCCGAGCTTTTTCTTTTGTTCCTCAGTCGGAACACGGTACTTGGCGCAATCGTGCAAAAGTGATGCAACAAATATTTTTTCCAAGTCCACACTCTGCCCTACCGAAAGTTCCATTGCCATATTAACGGTGCGAAGCGTATGTTCATATCTTTCGGGTTTTAATTCGTTTTTCAGTTTTTTCTTAAAATTTTCAATTCTTATATAATCCGTATTTTTCAATTATTTCAACAACCTTTTCTCCCGTTTCGTCTTTTACGGATATGCCGTTTCTGACCTTTTCTCTTATCTCGGTGGAAGAAATATTCAGTCCCGTATGGTCCGCAAAGTGGAATATTGCTCCCTGTTTTTCAAGCATTTCCGCTTTTTGTGAAATATCCGACTGTTCACGCAGAACAACAATGAATTCGGTCATTTTAAGAACGTCAGTGTAGCGGTACCATGTATCAAGTGTGTTCACCGTATCACCGCCGATAATAAAAAAGTAGTCGTCTGCCGTCGTTTCTTTCAAGTATTTCAGCGTATCAAACGAATAAGTTTTGCCTACTCTGTCTGTTTCCACCGTACTCAAAAAGAAATCGTCATTATACTCAATGGCACTTTTTATCATTTCAATGCGAATGTTTTTATCCGAAACATTTTTCTTATGCGGAGCATCGCCCACCGGCAAGAACATTATTTTATCAAGCGAAAACTTTTTCTTACAGAATTCAGCCATTTCAATGTGTCCGTTGTGAATTGGGTCAAACGTTCCGCCCATAATTCCGATTTTCATACAAACTCCGTGAATAACATAACTTTATTTGAAAATAATTGATATGGGGTGAATAAAATGATAATTATTTTCAGTGTTATGTTAAGTCCGATTTTCTTTATAATTTATTATGCGGCAGGTGAATACATTTTTCCTTCGAAAAATGCATCAATAGTATTTGCATTTTGTGCAATGCTTATTTCCGTTTATGTTTATTATACTATTCGGAAAGAAGTTCGTCAACTTAACAAAGAAAAAAGAGAAATAAAAGATGCGGAAAGCACCGTTTTGTCCCAATTACTGTTGCTTGAGGGGGAAAAATTCGCCGAACTTTTCCCGAAAAACAGTTTATGCAGTAATTCTTACAAGGGTGTAAACGAAGAAAATGTGCTTTGTCATCTCAGAAAAGCAGGCTGTAAAAAGGCGGTTGAGATTTACTCGCTGAACGGTATTACCCAAGGCGCCACAGACCTTTTTAATCTATTGGGAGTCAAATACAACGTTCACCCAAAAGAAGAAATCATCGCACTTTCCGAATCATTAAGATTGCCAAGAATAAACAAGCCGACGCACGAAAGTATTTTTGTAAAAATGCTAAACGGAATAAAAAGTTCCGCTTTTAGAAAATTTGCAATAAAATACGGTGTAATACTGTCCGTTGTGGGACTTATCACACCGTATAAAGCCTATTATTTAATTTTCGGAACCGTACTTTTTCTATACGGATTACTCGGCACGTTTTTGCCGAAAATCAGTCAACAAAATCGAATTCCATATCCTCGATCCTAACAACGCATCCGTCCTTAGCACCTTTTTCTCTCAATGCGGCAATAACGCCTTTTTCACGAAGCATTCTTTGGAAATAGTCAAGTGACGTATGGTCTTCAAAATTGACCTTACGCAAAAGATTATCAATAAGATTTCCTTCAACCATAAAGATTTCCGCTGAAAGTTTGTTGACCTTAAACTCATTGGGATCTTCCGAATAAACCATATCAAAAGTTTCGTGAATGGGTTCGGGAGCGGGAAGTTCGTTCAACTTCTGCGCTACCGCTCTTAAAAGCGGAGTAAATCCCTCGCCCGTTGCCGCCGAAACCTTGAACAACGGAATATCATCGCCAAGGTATTCTTTTAATCTGTTGAAATTTTCGTCCGAATCGGGCAATTCAGACTTATTCGCAACAACGAACTGCGGACAAGAAGTAAGTGAAAGCGAATAATTTTCAAGTTCATTGTTTATTATTTTATAATCTTCTACCGGATCTCTGCCCTCCGAGCCGGAAATATCCACAACATGAATTATTACTCTTGTTCTTTCGATATGGCGCAAAAAAGCGTGTCCTAATCCCGCACCGTCTGCCGCACCTTCGATAAGTCCCGGAATATCAGCCGCAACGAATGAAGAATTATCAATTTTTACAACGCCGAGATTAGGTTCAAGTGTGGTAAAATGGTAATTTGCGATTTTCGGTCTTGCCTTGGAAATTATGGAAAGAATAGTTGATTTTCCTACATTAGGAAATCCCACAAGTCCCGCATCGGCAATAGTTTTCAATTCAAGAATTATTTCTCGCTGTTTGGTAATTTCGCCCTCTTGTGAGAAGTTCGGGGCACGAAGTTTTGCAGACTTAAAGAACGCATTGCCCTTGCCGCCTCTGCCGCCCTTAAGAATTACCTTGCGAGCATTTTCCTCGAACATATCGGCAATTACAAGTCCGGATTCGCCGTCTTTAACCACAGTTCCACGGGGCACACGGATAACAACGTCTTTTCCGCTTTGACCTGTTTTAAGGTTGTTCATTCCGTTTTCGCCGTTGTCGGCAGAAAAATGCTTTTGGAAATGGAAATCAAGCAATGTGCGCATTGACGGATCAACTTCTATTATGATATCTCCGCCCTTGCCGCCGTTTCCGCCGTCGGGTCCGCCCGTCTGAACGTATTTTTCACGGTGAAACGAAAGTCCGCCGTTTCCGCCGTTTCCGCTTTTGATAAAAATTTTAACGTAATCAATAAACATATTATTCTCCGAATATTTTTATGAATACTATTTTACCACATCATTTAATCTTTGACAAGCGCTGAAAATATTTACATTCTTCTCTTAAATCGCATCTTTCGCACTTGGGTTTTCTTGATTCACAGCATCTTCTGCCGTGCCAGATAATCAAATGATGAACTCTCAGCCACTGTTCTTTCGGAATTGCCTTTTGCAACTGTAATTCGGTTTTCAGCACGTCTTTTGCATCAGCTAATCCCAATCTGTTGGAAACCCTGAAAACGTGGGTATCAACTGCAATGGCGGGCATATCAAATGCTATTGCCGCAACTACATTTGCGGTTTTTCTGCCCACCCCGGGAAGAGTTTGCAACACGTCCCAATCTCTCGGAACGGACGAATTATATTTTTCACACAAAGTTTTTGATGTGGCGAGAATATTTTTTGCTTTATTCTTGTAAAAACCGCAAGAATATATTTTTTGTTCAAGTTCTTCCTGCGAAAGCGTTATCATTTTATCGGGAGTGTTATATTCCTTAAAAAGTTCCCGTGTTACGATATTTACCCGTTTATCCGTACACTGTGCAGAAAGCATTACCGCAACAAGCAATTCGTAATCGGAAGAAAATTCAAGTTCCGTTTCCGCATTCGGATACATTATTTCAAGTTTGTCTATTATATTTTTTACCGTTTCTTTTTTCATACACACAAAAAATGAGCCACCCGAAAAGGTGGCTCAATAACTAATCAAGATTATTCTGCTTTGGGAGCGTCAGTCTTATTGCCTTTTTTCTTTTTGCCTGCAACAACGACTACAACAACTACTGCCGCTACAACAACTACTGCCGCAGCTGCAATAATGATAATCATTGTATTGTTGCCGCCCTCAGTCTTTGCGCCGCCGTTATTATCGGTCTTTTCACCGCCGGCAAGAAGGTCTTTGCCCTCTGCGTCAACCTTTGAAACTACTTCGCCGTTCTTTGTTGTTGTAACAACACCTGCTTCGTCGGTAGTAATAAGGTTACCTGCGATATCGTATGCAGCAAGTTCGCCGAAGCCTTCGGTCTTGCCGTAGAAATAATTTCTCATTGCCTTAAGGTAAGACATATCATACTGATTTGCCTTATCGGTCTTTGTGGGGCAAAGATATGCGCCACCTGCAAAATCATCCCAAGCATAGATCATAACTGCGCTGAATTCAGTGGGCTTATTAGTTGTTTCTACTGCTTTTGTGATATGAGCAACAAGTTCTTCGGGAGTAGCAACAGCAACTGAATCCGATGCAGTACCTGTTCTTGAATAACGAACTGAAGTTTCTTTATCAGTTGAGAACTTCTTCATTGTAACTTCGATAGGATTGTCTGCAAGAACGGTCTTATCAAAACCGGTAACAACGTTGGGAACAACCTTTTCGCCGTTAGCCCAGTTTGCTTCAACCTTAGCGGTCATATTTGCATAAGCTTCACCGTTTGAGCCTGCACCCTCAGTCCACGAAATTGCATCGCAGCCTGCAGCAATAGCTTCATCATAGCTGGGAGCATCAAGAGCAACTACATACATCTTTTCAACAGAGTCAGCAAGCTGAGTCTTGGGAGCTGCGGTCTTCTTTTCGTTAGCGCCGTCAGCAACTGCCTTCTTCAGCTTCTTGTTGATAGCAGTGATCTGGTCTGCAATTCCGCTGTTCCATTCGATGAATACAACGGGACGACCGTCAGTTGCAATAAGATAACCCTGAACAACAAGGTAGTTATCAATGATAAGGTCTGCTTCCTTTGAAGCATTGAAGTCACCGTCGATAACGATAGCGAAATTAACTTCTTTGTCAAAACCAACTTCCTGACCTGCAAGAGTTGAATGAAGTTTAAGCTGGTTGTTCATAAATGTAAGAGTAGTTTTGTTTCCGTTTACTGCGCCGTAGCCTGCATAGTACTTGTAAGCTACGAAGTCAATACCTGCAGCAGCAGCCGCATTGATTTCGGAAATAAATGTTGCCTGTGCAAATCTATCGAAATAAACTGCACCGTCTTTTTCCATTGCATAGAAAGGAACACGCTTTGTACCGTTAATTGCCTTAGCGATATCAGCAGCAACAGAATAATCGTAATCTGTTGTGTATTCGCCGCCGCCGGGAATGTAACCGTATCCGCTTTCGCCCTGCTTATAGAATGTACCTACAAGGCTCTGAACTGTTTTGGCTTCGCCCTCAACAACGGGAGTTCCGTCTGAAAGAGCAGCTTCTGTCTGTGCAAATGAAACCATGCTCAGGCAGGAGATAGCCATTGATATAGCCAAAATGACTACTAAAAACTTTTTCATAAAAATACCTCCATTAAAGTTCTGAAACAATTATACTACACCGAAATCAAAAAATCAATACATTTTTTTATTTTTTTAATATTTTATCAATATTTTTTGCGTAAATCAACTACATATAGGGCTAAAATGTGTAAAAAACGCACTACGGCAATCATATTTTATTCACATTTCGAAGTCAAATTTTCAAGAATTCCACCCCTTTCTACACAATATGCCGAAAAATATTTTTTATGTTTGACATAAATTCAAAATTGCATATAATGTTATTATACTTATATATATGGAGGAAATTCTTATGGATATGGAGAAAATCATTGCTCTTTGCAAAGGCAAAGGCTTTATATTCCCCGGTTCGGAAATTTACGGCGGACTCGCCAATACATGGGATTACGGTCCGTTGGGTGTTGAACTCAAAAACAACGTAAAAAAAGCGTGGTGGCAGAAATTTGTTCAGGAAAGCCCCTACAACGTAGGTGTTGACTGCGCAATTTTGATGAATCCGGAAGTTTGGGTTGCATCGGGACACTTAGGCGGATTTTCCGATCCTCTTATGGACTGCAAATCATGTAAAGCAAGATACCGTGCCGACAAACTTATTGAAGACTTCAATCACGAAAAAGGTACCGATATGGTGGTTGACGGTTGGAGCAACAAGCAAATGGAAGACTATATCAAAGAAAACAACATTTGCTGCCCCGATTGCGGAAAAAGCGATTGGACAAACATCCGTCAGTTCAACCTTATGTTCAAAACATTCCAGGGTGTAACGGAAGATTCTTCGGCAACTGTTTATCTCCGTCCCGAAACCGCACAGGGTATTTTCGTAAACTTCAAGAATGTTCAGCGTACAACAAGAAAGAAAGTTCCCTTCGGTATTTGCCAGGTAGGTAAATCTTTCAGAAACGAAATCACTCCCGGAAACTTCACATTCAGAACAAGAGAATTCGAACAAATGGAACTTGAATTCTTCTGCAAGCCCGGAACAGACCTTGAATGGTTTGAATATTGGCGTTCGTTCTGCAAAAAGTGGTTGCTTGATTTGGGTATTAAGGAAGAATCACTTCGTTTGCGTGACCACAGTCCCGAAGAACTTTGCTTCTATTCGAAAGCAACGACTGACTTTGAATTCCTCTTCCCGTTCGGATGGGGCGAACTTTGGGGCGTTGCCGACAGAACCGACTATGACCTTAAGCAGCACGCAGAACACAGCGGCGAAAATATGGAATATCTTGATCCTACAACAAATGAAAAGTATGTTCCCTATTGCGTTGAGCCGTCACTCGGTGCAGACCGTGTAACACTTGCATTCCTTTGCAATGCTTTTGAAGAAGAAACTCTTGAAAACGGCGACGTTCGTAACGTGCTTCATCTTCATCCCGTGCTTGCTCCGTTCAAGTGTGCAGTTCTTCCCCTTCAGAAGAAGCTTTCCGAAAAAGCACTTGAAATTCACGCTCAGCTTGCCAAGTACTTCCCCGTTGATTACGACGAGGCAGGTTCAATCGGAAAACGTTATCGCCGTCAGGATGAAAACGGAACTCCTTACTGCGTAACAGTTGACTTTGATACTCTTGAGAAGGGCACCGTTACCGTCCGTGACCGTGACACAATGCAGCAGATCACACTTCCCGTTGAGAAAGTTGCAGATTTCATTAAAGAAAAACTTGTTTTCTAATTTAACAGTTAAAGGGAGATTGCCACAAGCATTCTCCCTTTTTTCTTTAGTGTAACAACAAAATTGCGAATCCATTCAAATTTTTATTGTTACGCTACATTTCAAAATCATTTTTCAGTGCATACTTGTTTGAATATTCCCTGAACATCTCATCGAATTTCTCATTTCCGTGCTTAATCATCCTCAAAGATTCATGAACATTCAAATTATGCTCTGCCATATCTATTACACAGCCTGCAATATTAGAGCAGTGGTCACTTACACGTTCAAGATTCGTCAGAATATCCGCCCATACAAATCCAACCTGTGCCGTGCATTTTCCTTCCTGCATACGAAGAATATGATTGGTACGCAGTTGTTCTTTCAGTTCATCGATTACCTGCTCAAGCGGTTCTACCTTTCCCGCCGCGGAAATATCTTTATTTTCAAATGCTTGAATTGCACAGTCAAGCACTTCCGTAACAGCCATAGATATAACATCATATTCTTTTAGTGCATCTTCCGTCAGTGCAAGTTTTTTATTGCGTAATTCCTCTGCTGATTCGAGTATGTTGACTGCATGGTCAGAAATACGTTCAAAGTCACCTATCACTTTCAAAAGCGCAACCGCTTCTTCACTTTCTTTTTGTCCCATTTTTTCAGAACTCAATCTAACAAGATAAGTATTCAGTATATCCTCCGACTCATCGCAAGCGTTTTCCCCTGCCCGTATCTTTTTGGCTTTTTCTTCTGAATAATCGTAAAATGTCACAATCGCATTTTTAAGTGACGATACAGCATTTTTTGCCATTTCCACCGTGACCGTCCGTGCCCGTCCGAGGGCAAGTGACGGTGCTGCAAGCAAACGTTCGTCAAGTTTCGGCAACATTTCTTCTGTTTTCGCATCGGGAACAAGTTTTATTGCAAGTTTTTCAAGATTTTGTGAAAGCGGAAGAATAACGACAGTGCATATCACGTTAAACGCAGAGTGCGCAACCGCAATTCCGAAAAGTGAAGCAGGTTCATCCAATATCTGCGGTGCAAAAAATATTTTGGCAAGCCAAAACACAGCAAGGCAAAACAGCGTTCCTATTACATTGAAACTTAAATGGACAAAAGCCGCACGTTTTGCATTTTTATTTGCTCCCACAGATGAAATTATTGCCGTGATACAAGTGCCTATGTTCTGTCCCATAATTATAGGTATTGCCGCACCGTAGCTGACTTGTCCGGTTACCGCAAGCGCCTGCAATATACCAACTGAAGCCGAGCTTGACTGAATTATTGCCGTAAGTACCGTTCCGGATATAACGCCAAGCAGCGGATTTTTGAACATAATAAACAGATTAGTAAATCCCGGCACGTTTTTAAGTCCCGAAACTGCGCCGGACATTGATTCCATTCCGAACATCAGTGTTGCAAAGCCGAGAAATATCATTCCGCTTTCTTTCTTTTTGGATGACTTGCAGAACATATATAAAACAATTCCGATAAGTGCAAGAATCGGTGTGAACGAAGACGGCTTTAACAATCTTATAAAAACGTTTCCGCTGTCAACTCCCGCAAGGCTTAATATCCACGCCGTTACAGTCGTTCCGATATTGGCGCCCATAATTACGTTGATTGCCTGTTTTAATGACATAAGTCCGGAATTAACAAATCCCACAACCATTACCGTCGTTGCCGATGAACTTTGAATAACCGCCGTAATTCCGAGTCCCGTCAAAAGTCCTGCCCATTTCCCGGTAGTCATTTTTCCGAGCAGACCTTGAAGTTTACCGCCGGCACGCCTTTCCAATGCTTGTCCCATCAAATTCATTCCGAACAAAAACAAACACAGTCCGCCTATCATTGATAATACGTTAAAAATATCCATTTATTTTGTCTCCTTTTTTATTTCACGAATATTATATCTAAGCAATATCAAATCTGACATCCTGTCATTGTAAAATTCATGTAAAAAAATAGGAATACCGTCAGTTGCGGTATTCCAGTTTTGCTATATCAGTTGCTGTTCATTTATCATCAGTTTGAATTTAAGTCCGAGCATTTCTGCGGCTTTTCGGCAAAGAATCATTCGTTCCATAAAAATTTCAAAGTATTCCATTACCGAACCCACATGTGTATCAATCTGTAATTTCAATTTTATCAGCGAATGTGCTTTGTTTATTTTCAATTCGGCTTTCGTTACCGAATAATTAACTCTGTCGTGAATATCAAAATTCGAAAAAACAGTATTTCTTACACGGCTTCTTCTGACATCAGATTTATCTGCAAGTATCAGCGCCGCCGCAATAGGACTGACCGGAACACCTGTTCCCTCATCGTGATTGCCGATTGCCGCAACAATCAATGCAATTTCCTCCGGAGGAAAATTCAGGTGGTCGAGAATACGGAATGCCATAATACCACCGCTTTGGCTATGGTCAACACGATTGATAAGATTACCTATATCGTGCAAAAATCCTGCAATTTTCGCAAGTTCCGCCATTCGTTCCGGATATCCGAGAGTTTCAATAATATATCCTGCCTTTTCTGCCACCGACGTAACATGTGCAAAACTGTGTTCTGTATACCCCAGCACCGAAAGACTATCGTCAGCCGCTTTAACATAAATGCGTACAGTCGGGTCATTTTTTATTTCTTCGTATGTCATTTTTTTGTTCCATCCTTAGGTAAGGTTATTATCATTGTAGTGCCCTTATCCACAATGCTGCGAACTTCAATTTCGCCGCCGTGAAGCTTTACGGAATGTTTTACGATAGAAAGTCCCAATCCCGTGCCGCCCATTGATTTAGAACGGCTTTTGTCAACACGGTAAAAACGTTCAAAAATACGTTCCTGCGCTTCTGGAGGAATACCTATTCCCGTATCGCTTACAGTTAAAATAACATCTGTTTCGATAGACTTTACATCAACAGACACTCTGCCGCCTGCACGGTTATATTTTATGGCGTTATCACAAAGATTATACACAATGCCCGAAAGCAGTTGAGGAACCCCCTGCATTTCAGCTTTTTCGCCGGAACATGTAAGCGTAACGCACGCATTCTCCGCCGCAGGAGTCAAATTACGCACTGTTAATTCTGCCAATCCGTAAAGGTCAACTGTCTGCCATTGCATTTCCTCTGCGCCTTCATCAAGATGAGAAAGTTTTATAATATCCTCAACAAGTGTAATCATTCGTTTTGTTTCTTCGAATATTTGTTCCGCAAATTTCGGCACATCATCTTCCTTGACAAGTTTGTTGGCAAGAAGCTCGGCACTGCCGGAAATACTTTGAAGAGGAGTTTTCAGTTCGTGGGAAACATTTGCAGTGAATTCCCGCCGTGCTTCTTCCGCTTTTTCTTTTTCGGTAATGTCGAAAATTATCAAAGCATGTCCGAACACTTCTCCGTCGCTGACAATCGGACTCACATTAAACTGATAATTATGTTCACCTATGGAAATGATTTTCTCATGCGGTTTACCCGTTTCCGCAATGCGAAGCAATTCTTGAATTTCAAAACTGTTATTGAACAGCAGAATATCCTTGCCAACGCAGTAACTGCTTATTCCGAGTATTTTTGAAGCCGAGCGGTTAATACTCAGTATTACTCCGTTTTTTGAAAGAAGAACGATTCCCTCATTCATATACGCAGTTGCAGTATTGAATTCCTCCTGTTTTTTCTTCAACTCTGTTTTTTGAAAACTAAGTTGTTGTTGCTGGCTGGCAATACGTTTCACAAGAGGTGTGATTTCTTCATAAACATTTTCAAAGTTCGGATTGTCCAAATCAAGTTCGTTCAGTGGCTTAACAATGTGACGTGAAACTCGGTATGCAAGGAATAAGGAAAGTCCCATCGCAATAACTATAATGACCAAAATCGGTTGTAGCATAGAAAGAATAAGCGACCACAACGCAAGATAAGATTCTGACAGTCGCAGCACGGTACCATCGGAAAGTTTTTTTGCCGAATACAACTGTTTTTCCATCAATGTGTCTGAATGCCTTGCACTTTTGCCCTCGCCTTTTTCTAATGCTTCTTTGATTTCTTCACGTTCCAAATGATTTTCCATCATATCCGTACGTGCTTTACTGTCAAATAAAACCGTACCGTCAGCGGAAATCCAAGTAATTCTGCAATCTTCCTCGGATGCAGACATAAGATAATCTATTCCCTGCTGTTCCACTGCTGAAGCGCAAAGTTCCGTTTCGGTTTTCAGGCTTTTCATTTGCTGATTTGAAAAGTAATTATAAAGAATCCCCATAATCAAAACAAGCGATGCCGAAAAAACAGCAACGGCAACCAGGCAAATAGAACGAAAAATTCGTTTTGTCATTTTGATGCCTCCATTCTGTAGCCTACTCCTCTCACCGTTTTGATCTGATTTCCCGCAACGCCTAATTTAGTGCGAAGTGTCCCTACATGAACATCTACCGTTCTTGTTTCTCCCATAAATTCCTGTCCCCATACTTTTTCAAGTAATTGCTCTCTTGTAATAACAATTCCCGAATTTTTTATTAAAAAGCGAAGCATATCGAATTCCTTCAATGCTAAATCCACCTTTTTTTCGTTTACCGTCACAATGTGTTTACAGTCATCAAGTTCAATTTCACCGCATTTAATAGCGGCTGACGGTTTAGGCGCAGTCCTACGCAGCACTGATTTCACACGGGAAACCATTTCCATCATTCCAAACGGCTTCGATAGATAATCGTCCGCGCCGAGGTCAAGTCCCAATACTTTATCGTACTCTGTGCCTTTTGCGCTTGCCATAATAACAGGTATATCACAGCTTGTAATATCCGAGCGGAGTTTTTTCAAAACTGATAATCCGTCTTCTCCCGGAAGCATAACATCAAGCAAAATCAGTTCCGGTTTTTTGTTTGCCATTTCATTCCAAAATTCCGAAGAATCGCAAAAGCCCTTTGCTTCAAACCCCGATGCATTCAATGCATAAAGCATCAAATTTCGAATTCCGTTATCATCTTCTACGCAATAAATCAATCTTCTTCACCTCATTTTATATTTTATCTTACAAAGATTAAATCTACTATCGTATTTTTGTAAAATCAATGTAAAATACTGTATGTTTTCGGCAAAAAAGAAGTTGTTTGCTTTATATAAACCGCTTGATGTTTTTTTGACAAAAAAACTCCCGAAGCAAATCGGGAGTCTTGTTGATTAAAACTGAATTTCTTTATTAAGTTTAGCCGAATCGTAAATTGCCTGCAAAAGCTTCTGGCTTTCAAGTACATACTTGATATTGCCTTTTGTTCTTCTGTTTTCCATGCAAGCATCAATGAAATCACGGTCTTCACATTCGTACATATTGGGAATTGTACCGGTAGACTCTGTAAATTCAAGGTCATTGTTATATGTTTTATACTGTCCGCCGTAAGTAAGATGAACACCGGCTTTGTTACCCATAAACTCAATAAACATCTGATTAGGTTCGCTGATGTTCTGTGCCCACGCACCGTTAAACGAAATACTTCCCTTATCCGTGCGGATATAGCCTGTTACATAATCTTCAACATCGTTAATTCCGTCGGGAATCGGAGGGCCTGCCCACATACTCTTATATTTATAGTCCGTAATATTTTTTGCCATTTCGGAATAAGTGTTTGCACTTACGCTATTGATTTTTGCGCCGTCAAGAATATAAAGTATAAGGTCTAAGAAATGAATACCCCAGTCAATAAGTACACCGCCGCCGGACTGTTCCTTTATGGTAAAGGGACCGCCTAATCCCGGAATACTTCTGTGCGCACGGAATGAGCAATAAATAGTATATACATCGCCCAATTTTCCGTTTTTGTAAAGTTCGCCGATTTCCTCAACTGACTTATGATATCTGTTGCACACACCGATATTAAGCATCTTTCCGTACTTATCGGCGGTTTCGTTCATTTCAGTTGCAAGCTCGTAATTTACCGTAATGGGCTTTTCGCAGAAAACATGTTTTCCTGCTTTCAGTGCATCCATCGTAACAGTGTAGTGAGCATAGTTGGGTGTAAGAACATAAACAATTTGAACCTCGGGATCGTTAAGTGCGATCTTGTAATCGGTAATTGCCTGTTCTGCCCCGTATTTAAGTTTATCTTCTGCTTTTTCAAGAATTAAGTCGCAGGCATATTTAATTCTGACGTCTTCCATTTTGGAAAGTGCAGGAAAATGTGCTGCTTCGGAAATTCTTCCGCAGCCGATAACTGCAACAACTTTTTTATCCATAAAAAATACTTCCTTTCGTAATTTATATTTTGATTATACCACTTAAAAAACAAAAAAGATTTATCACAAAGGTATTGATTTTTATCATTTTCGGATATATAATGTTTTCAAACGGAATATATGATAAAATGAATACGGTGATTTTATGAACGATAAAAACGAAATTACAAAACCGAACAATGCCGAAAGCAAATTAAAGTATTCCCGTGAAAACTTTAACGATCCGATAAAATGTCTTGACTTTGAAATTTTACAGTTGGGCGAAATCTACGCAAACGAAAACACTTCTATCCGACCGCACTGTCAGCAGTGCGACGAAATAAGTTTTATCGTTTCGGGAAAAGGCGTATTTTCCGACAATTCGACAAGCTACAATGTTAAAAAAGGCGACTGTTTTCTTTCCTTTAAAGATTCGGTCCATCAAATAGAAACAAATATAAACGACCCTTTGCATTTTTGTTTTGTCGCATTCAGGTCCGAAAACGAAGCAGTCAAAAAAATGATTGGGCAACTGAAAAATATGTCCCGGCTGATTTATCTTACCGAGGCAGAACAGATTTTCGCCGATATGATACGTGAAAGTTGGGAAGGCAAGTACAACGCAAACGAAATGATCGGTTGTTGTCTTTATGAGTTGCTGATAATGCTTATTCGTTCTGAAAATGCCATACCGCAAACTTTGCCCGACAGTTCAATAGTCCACAGAATAACAGTATTTCTTCAGTCGCACATATACGAAATTGATGCTATTTCCAAAATCGAAAAAACGTTCAATTATAATCAAAAGCTGCTTGCTTCCACGTTTAAGAATGCTATGGGCGAAACGATACACAATTACTTTCAGCGCATAAGAATGGAAAAAGCAAATCAGTTGCTCCGTTCAAGAAAATCCGTTACCGAAACGGCTTACGCACTCGGGTACTCGTCAATTCATCCGTTTTCGAAAGCATACAAAAAACACTTCGGTTATTCACCCGCAAAAAATCAAAAAATCAAATAACAAAATCCCGTCGAACATCATTTCGGCGGGATAAATTTTATACTTTTTTCTCAAACTGTTTTTTGCATACACGGCAGGTGATTTTTATTTTCCCCTTGCCCTTAGGTACTCTTGAATAGTTTTTGCACTGTGGACAGCGAACGTATTTATACACATTGCGCTCTCTGTAACGTGTACGCATAAGCTTAAAATGATTACGAATTTTTTCAGTTTTACCGAGATATTTATGGTTTTCCATAACTCTGCGGTTAATGTTCTTGGAAAGTGCCCTGAAAAAGCAAATTGCAACTAAAATCACACTTAACATTGAACATATAAACGACACAACGTCAAGTGAAAACAAATTAAAAATCACGCCGAGCACGGAAACCGCTATTGCAAGAACAAGCATGTGCTTGCCCAATTCGTCCATACCGTATCTTCCGTACATAAACTTAATAAATTTATCTCGCATAATCAATCAACACCTTTTAAGGTACTTTCTCCTTTTTTATGATAATATTTTATCCTTTTAACTTGATAACATTAAGATATTAAAGTGAAAAATAAATTAAAATTTTCACTGTCTTAACTTTTCAAAAATATTTTTTTCAATTCTGCTGACATACGACCTTGATATACCGAGTTTTTCCGCAACCTCCCGTTGAGCAAGAGGTGTTCTTCCGCCGAGTCCGAAGCGAAGCACCACGATTCGCTTTTCTCTTTCCGTAAGTTTACCGTTGATTTTCCTTATCATTTCTTCGATTTTTATTCGGTTTTCCACGTTGTCCGAAACGTCCTCGTCGTCACTTTTCAAAATATCTATCAACGATATTTCGTTACCTTCCTTATCCGTCCCGATAGGTTCTGAAAGAGAAACCTCGTTTTTCAGTTTTTTCGTGGCACGCAGGTGCATCAGTATTTCATTTTCAATACATCTTGAAGCATAAGTGGCAAGATGTGCATTTTTATCTTTACTGAAAGTGTTTATCGCCTTAATAAGTCCTATTGAACCGATTGAAATCAAATCGTCGTTTTCGTATCCGTTTGACACATATTTTTTAGCAATATGAGCGACAAGTCGCATATTGTGTTCAATAAGTTTATCCTTTGCCTCTTTATCGCCTTGAAAATATTTTTCAAGAGTCGCTTTTTCTTCCTCTTTGGAAAGAGGTTTGGGAAATGCGCTTTTTCCCGAAATGTGTCCGACAAAAAACTTTAGTCCTAAAATCAGTGAAACCAGCCAACTAACCATATACTTCACCTCCGTTTTGTAAAATATATGTCAGTTTATGTCAAAAAATCACTGAAAATCGAATTTCACTTCTCCGTTTTCAAGTTTAAGCACTGCATCAAAGGTTTTTCCGTTTTTCGATATAAATCCTTGTATTTTTGAGGATCTTCCGTTTTCGAGAATAAGCACGGCGTTCTTTTTTGAAATAACACGTTTGCAAATAACGCCGGATATTTTGAATTTGCACCCGTCCTTATATCCCATGCAGTTATACCCGTAACGGCCTTTGACAACGTCGTTTCCGCACAGTGGGCATTTTCCCACCTTTTCCATATAAAAGCCGTTATCCGTATCCGTTTCGGCAGGTGACTCAACGGTGTTGAACACTTGTGAGATTTCCTTTTCCGCTTCGGATATGCCGAATTCAACAGACGCTTCGCCGTGGAATATTTTTTTGAGTATTATTCCCATTTGCGACGTTTTGTATTTATCCATTGAAATGCCCATTTGTGAAAGCGATTCAATTAAGTATTCGCCCTTCGGCAAAATGGTGTAAACGTCTTTTTTCAGCATAATGTATTCGCTTTTGCGGGCATTGTCGATTATGCCGGTCCTCGTTGCTTCCGTTCCCAATTCAAGTCCTTGAAAAATTGCTTTGTAATCCTCATCATCGTTTTCTTCGGAATTTGCTTTTTCGTCCCTGAACGGGTTTTTCAAATAATTATTAAGTGTTTCTATGGTATAATGCTTCGGCGGACTTGTTTCCTTTTCGCAAGGCTTGAAGTCAATATTTACCTGCTGACCTTTCACAAGCGTCGGAAGTATTTTATCCTTTTGGGTGTAGTCGTCGTATTTTGTCCAGCCCTTTTGCACCATAACCGTGCCCTTAAGCGTAAAATCCTCTTTGTCGCCTACCGAAACGGTAATTTCGGTCTTTTGTGCAAGACATTCTTCACGGCAGAACACCGCTGCAAATCTTCTCATCACAGACGAATACACGATAAATTCGTCCTGCGAAAGGTTTTCTTTTTTCGGAATTTTATATGTGGGTGTAATCGCCGAGTGCGACTCAATTTTTGAATCGTCAAATATTGTTTTTTCGTCCTTGAAAACAATATCGTAGCCAAGTTTTGCCACATTGGAAACGATTTGTTTAACTTTATCTTTTTCGGCAGTAGCAAGATATTCCGAGTTCGTTCTCGGATAAGTCAAATATCCGCTTTCGTAAAGTTTTTGAACTATCGCAAGGCTCTGTTCCATAGGCATTTTATACTTTTTGCCCAAGAAATTCTGCAATTTAGAAAGAGAATACAGTTTGCCCGCTTTGACCGTTTCTTTTTTGTTTTTGATTGATTTTACCGTTGCAATGCAAGCATTATATTCCTTACAAAGTGCTTCCGCTTTGTATTTGTCTTTTTTATCAAACTTAACCTTGCTTAAAAGTTCTATGGGGCAGGAATCCGTTTCGGCTTCACTTTTTATGGCGTAATAAATATCCGGAACGAAGTTTTTAATTTGCATATCTCGGTCATAAATCGCTTTGACTACGGGAATAATTACTCTGCCAACACGCAAAAGAACGCCTGTTTTAAGCGTAGCATAGCGTGTTAAATTCACGCCGTAAAGCCAATCTATGTACGTTCTTGCAAATCCCTCGGAAGCAAGATTGTCATATTCCTTTTCATTTTTCATTTCGGTAAGCGCCTTTTGGACAGTCTGTTCCGTTTGGTCCGGAAGCCACAACCGAAGCGCTTCCTTATTCACTCCCGAATTTTTAATACAAAGGCGAACGATGATTTCTCCCTCTCTGTCAGCATCGCCTGCGTTTACGATTTTTTCAACATCCTCGCGTGCGCACAGAGAAGCAATTATTTCAAACTGTTTTTTGACTCCCTCGTCAATTTGCTTTGCTTGATTTTTCTTTAATGAAAACTTGAATTTTTCCGGAAAACACGGTATATTTTCCATTGTCCACCTTCCCGATTCGGTGGGTGAATAATCTTCAATATCGCAAAGCGAAAACAAATGGCCAAATGCCCATGTGACAATATATCCGTTGCCCTCGTAATATCCGTCATGCCGTGCCATTTTGCCTATACCGGCACAAATGTTCCGTGCAAGACTCGGTTTTTCTGCAATTATTAGAATCATATTTACATCCTGAAATCTATGTGACTGTAATTATTTGCCCATTCTTCCGATAATGGGAAGTTCTTTTGCTTTGCCCTTCACGGTATTGATTATCCCGAAGCAAACATAAAAAATCGTGCTTAACAAAAATACAACATATAAAATACTTCTCAGTGGGCGCATTACTTCGGGCAAAATTCCACAGCCTGCAAGAACGTTTGCAACAAGCACAAGTAACAAAACAATTATTTCATCAATAAAAAGCAACATTCCCTGCCTTGCGTGGAACGAAGCATAAGGTGAATCTGCTCCGCCGTACATGGGAACGATAAAAAGAATTCCCACGTATGCAAGCCATGCTATACCCTTATTTTCTTCAATATCTTTTTTCGAAAACTCATTGGTTCTGTTCATAACGCACTTCCCTGCTTTACATTTTTAAGTCTTTTATTCATTTCGTTCAGTACCTTGTGTTTATATGCACTCCACATAGGTTTTATCAGTAATTTTTTATCCCCGTCACCGGTCAATCGGTGAATTACCACGTTTTTCGGAATAACTTTAACGCATTCCTCAAGCCACGAAAAATATTCTTCCATTGAAAGCGGTTCATAATCCGTCTGCGCAAGTTTGGTATTTTTCAAAACGTGAAGAAGTTGTAATTTTATTCCGTCAATGTTTTGTGCGCACGCAAATTTTACCGAATTGATGCCGTCCTGCACCGTTTCACCGGGCAAGCCGAGAATTATATGCGCAATTACTTCCGCACCGACTTCCTTTAGTTTTTTCACACAGGAAACAAACACTTCGTTTGAATAACATCTGTTTATATATTCCGCAGTTTTTTCATTGGAAGTTTGAAATCCCAATTCAATCCACACCGGTTTAATTTTGACTAATTCTTTTATTAAATCAAGGCATTCGCCGTCAATGCAGTCAGGTCGTGTTCCTATGGAAATCGCAACCACATCTTTTTCGTTGATTGCTTCAAAAAATGCTTTTCGCATTACGTTGATTGGCAGATACGTATTGGTAAACGACTGAAAATAACAAATGTACCCCACATTTTCCGGGACTTTGTTTTTTATGCGTTCCTTGGCGTCCTCAATCTGTTTTTTTACCGTTTCACCGTTTTGAGCAAATTCGCCCGAACCGCTTTCCGAACAGAATATGCATCCGCCCGCCCCCTTTGTTCCGTCACGGTTAGGGCAAGTCGTGCCGAGTTTTACGGCAAGTTTATAAACTTTTCTGCCGAATCTGTTTTTCAGATACTTATTCAGCGAATTATATTCAAACGTTTCATTTTCCATATTTATATTGTAGCATATTACCGCCTAAAAAGCAAACAAAAAGCACTTCCGAAGAAATGCTTTTTATCTCTTTATTTATTCAACGTTTCCGTTTTCACGGTAGCTTCTCCACACGTTTTCAAAGAAGCCGCCGCCCTCGGGTATTTCACGCACTTTTCTGAACGTGCTTGTACAGTTTTCCCCGAACTGTGTTTCCTGAACGGTATCCTTTACCTGCTCTCCGCCCACGGAAAAACGGTAGATTTCTTCAAGTCCGTTGCGAAGTTCACCTTTTTCGTCATAGTAAAGTGCAGAACCAACCGTTATGCCGTAATGTTCCGAAAAATCCCGCATTGCCGAAAGATACATTTTCTGACAAAGCAGCACATCACGAAGTCGGTATGCCTGCATTATGTCATCGAATTTTTTAACGCCGCATATCTGTTCAAGATTTTCAAGTTCGTTACTACATTCGTCGATTGCCTTTTGAATATTGTCTTTTTTACGCAAAGCACCGCCGTATGCACTCATTCGCATACGTGCATTTGTTAGTAATTCACTGACATTTTCTTTATTCTCTCTGATTTTACGAATAAACTCGCTTTGCTTTTCCGCATAAGGCTCAGCGACCTTATAAAAGCTTTCATCGTCAAGATTTTCGTTTTTATGCCATGAAATATACTGTGCGGCTCTTAATGACCCCACCTGCCCTGCATTAAGTGCCGAACCTCCCGGACGTGATATTCCGTGCGTTCCCGCCGCTTCGCCGCAAACGAATAGACCTTTCACATTGCTCTGCCACCACATATCCACCTTGACTCCGCCGTTGTTATGCTGAGCACAAAGTGCTATTTGCAACTTTTCTTTATATAAATCCACACCTTTTGAACGATACAGTTCGATGGCAGGCATATTCATTTTTTCAAGGCGTTCAATGGGGGTTCCGAAGCACGCTTCTGCCTTCTCAAGATAAATTCTCGCTTCGTCCGATAAGACGGAATAATCTATTTTGTCAACGCACGAAGGATTTTTTGTGTAATCAAGATACACCTTTCTGTTTTTGATAACCGATTCACGGTAAACGAGCAAATCTATCACCGATGAACCGCTAAGCACCTTCTGTGAATCAAAGGGCCATTGGTATCCTTTAAGAAATACCATTGAAAGCATTTCGCCGAAATCGGAAAAATACTCATTCAAAAACTCATATTCATTGCCGTTTTCGTCCACGGAAACAAAACGAGGCAACACCTGCATATACGTTCCCGAAACGTTCCACCGAGGTGCTACCGAAGCAAGTCCGTATTGCCAGAACGTTAAATTTTGTCCCTTTGCCCCTGCTTCAAAAAGAATTCCCGATGAACCGTTGTGGCAGGACGGATAAACACTGTCATAATACATTCCGCCCGGTCCGCCGGTGGCAAAAATAATATTTGTGCAGGAGAAAAGCGTTATTTTGCCGTTCAAGGTATTGACGCTGACTATCCCCACCGCCTGCTCTCCGTTTTTAATCACCGAAACTGCAAGTGTATTGTCGAATACTGTTATGTTCAGCCTTTGTGCTTCCTCTTCAAGGCGCTCCGTCATTTCTTTGGAAGTAAGCGGTCCTACCGAGGTTGCCCGGGCACAGGGGTCGTGGTCGGTTTTATAACCTACGTATTCACCGTATCTGTTTGTGGGAAACGAAACACCGAGTTCGCACAGATTAAGAAAGCATCTTGCCGAAAGTGATGCTTCTGCCAAAGCATTGTCACCGTCAACGCCTCCGCCGCGAAAAAGGTCTTCCGCCATGGATTTTACGGAATCCTTCATATCTCCCGCAAGTCCGAGTTTATAGTAAGTTTGTTTATCCGAGCCGGTGTTGCGGCTTGTTCCGATGTTTACGCCCTCGGTAACTATTGCAATGTTTTCCACACCGAATTTTTTAAGCCTGATAGCCGCATTGTATCCTGCGGCACCCGTGCCTACAACAAGAGCGTCAAGTTTTACAATTTCATATTTTCCCATAAAATCACCTTAAAGCCGCTGAATATGGAATCCGCCGTCAATGTCAACGGACTGTCCCGTTACATACGGAAGTGCGCCCGTGCAAAGAGCATATACGCCGTCTGCAATATCTTCGGGCTGTCCCCAACGTTTTATGGGCAGAAGTCCGCCGTCAATAAGGTCGTCGTATTTTTTCTTAACGGTTGCGGTCATTCCCGTTGCGATAATGCCCGGTCTGATTTCATTTACGGGAATACCGTATTCTGCAAGACGGTCAGCAAAAAGTTTTGTAACCATAGAAACTCCTGCTTTTGAAATACAATATTCGCCACGGCTTGTGGAACTTGTGTATGCGCTCATGGACGAAATATTGCAAATGTATCCTCTTACACCGTTCACAGGTTCATTTTTGATCATTTCTTTTGCGGTTCTTTGTGTTAAGAACATCGTTCCCTTGGCATTGATATTCATAACAAAATCATAACTTTCTTCAGTCATTTCAAGAATATCGTTTCTTACCTTAGGTGCTACACCTGCAACGTTTACAAGCACGTCAATTCTGCCGAACCGTTTAAGTGCCTCGCTGACAAGTCTTTCTCTGTCGCTGTCCTTGCTTAAATCTCCTTGAACGTAATAAAAGTTTTCTTCATCAAAGGCTTCCTTTGCTTTTTGTTCGTCAACCATATCCATTCCGGTAACGGAATATCCGTTTTGAAGAAATTTCTTTGCAGTTGCCTTGCCAATACCGCCTACGCATCCCGTAACGATAACATTTTTCATAATCATATTCTCCTTAAAAATACTGTATTTTCAAATTCTTTTCCCACCGTGAACGTAAAACCTATTCGAACAAGTTTTTCGCATCCCCACGCTTCTGTCAGTTTTGTATCATGCTCCAGGTCGACGAATTCAACAAAAGCATTTCCGTTGTCGCTTTCAAGAACAAATTTGTTGTCAAGAATAACTTTTCCGTCCTTTATTTCCGCATTGCAGGCAGTCATAAAGTATTCGGTCACTTCGTTCTTTTCGTCTTCAAATTCAAACTCGTCACTTATCTTAATGCCGTCGCTGATTTGTACCGTTCGTGTTAATGTGTTGATTTTTGCATTTTCATTATAGGCATCGGCAAATTCCACAGTTACTCCGAACCCGTTTTGTTCAAATTTACTTGTCTTATACTTCGGTCCGTTATGCTGTGCCTCGCCGTTTACAAGCGGAAGATTATGATACCGGGACTGCATAGTCCAAATCGTATATCTTTCCCCCGAAAACGTCTTTGCCGAGTACGTTCCGCAACCGGGGTCAATCAAAATATGCTTTTTGTCATAAGCGGCTATAAACTGTCCCACATCGTTATGATTGTGACCTTCGTCATTGTTTCCGCCTTTTACGCAAAGCGTCCAATTATCCTTATTAAAGAACCCGTTTTCAACATAAGGAAGAACGCAGATATCGTCGGGAACGTAGTCTTTTTGTGCAATAAGACTGTCGTAGTATTCTATCACGAACAATTCCCTTTTCAGTTTACAATCTCGCCAATTTGCGGAATCTTTTATTTTTTGATTTTGCAGCAACGTTTTGAAAACGTCACCTGCAAAGCATTTCAACTGATCGCTTCCGATTCTGTCACCGATACAGTATGAAAGCGCCGCATTTGTCAAGCTTGTTCCGTTTGTTCCGTCGGAGAAATTGGCAAATTTGCCGTTTCCCGTGTACGTTTTCATTTGGTATTTAAGAATATTCTGCAATTTTTCATCGCCGAACATATCTATTTTTCCGTTAGTCGCCCTATAAATCAGTTCGCAGAATTCAAAAATCGCACCGCCGGAAACGCCCCAATAACTTGCGCCCTCATCACATCCGCCGTCATCGGGATAACATTCGTAAATGTGTTCTATTTCATTGAACATTTTATATATTCCGTTTGCACGGGTAAAATTATCAAGGTTAAGCGAAAGGAACACCGTTAAAACATTTGAGATTATCCACGGATTCCAATTAAAAACGTCCGAGCCGTATCCCATCCAAAACCAGTTGTGATGTGTAAGATACGGTGTAACGATTCGTCGGTTAAGTTCGTATTCGATTCTCGGAATTATGTCGGGACAAAAGCTTTCAAGTTCATCATAAAGCAAATAATAGCACAGTGCCACAGAACTTGCCGTTTCAGCGGCGAACAAGTCTATATAACAGTGTTCCGCATCGGGAAGATACCCGATTTTATCCGAAGTTATCGGACCCACATACGGCCAATGAGCCGAAAGTCCCCAAAACGTTTCTTCACATATAGCAAAAAGACCGTTCACGATATCGGGAATAAATCTACCCTTGTATTCCGCAATTTCACCGATAATAAGTGAATTAAATGCGTATCTTCTTGCAAAATGGAATTTTTCCTGCGGAAGCCGTTCACCCCGAAGTTTGAATGCCATAAAATCGGTTGCTTTTGCTACGGGCCAGTCGTAATTCAAATAATCTTCCGCCCGAATGATAAATTCATCTTTTTTTCGTTTATCCCAATGCGCTCTGTCCGATGCCTTGGGAAACAAAACACCCGAAAAATCAATTTCTTCAATAAAGTGCTTTTTTATTTCTTTGCGAAACATTTTACCACCTACTTACTGATTTCCTGATAAAGTTTTGTGTATAAAGAATCTCTTATTACGCATCCGGGTGTTGAACCGGCACGCATAAGTTCGGTGCATTTTGAGCAGGCAATGCAGCACTGTTTTGCATCAAGTTTGCCCTCGGTAAGAATTTGTTTTGCAAAATCCGGATTTGCGAAAATCATTCTGCCGAAGCCTGCAAACGCAAAGCCGTTATTTTTGATATATGCCGCCGCTACGTTAGGTGAAACGGTTCCTAAATATGAGAATGCAGACGCTATCATAGGCACGTCGGGAATAGTTTGCTGAATTTCTTTTATTCCTTCAAGCATTCTTGCAACACCCGTAAGTGGATGTTCTTCATCCTCATAAGGTCCGTGAGCAAACGGTCTGTTTACGTGAGGATTAACGTAGGGATTGCCCATTGTAGCATTGATAATCTTAACTCCCAGTTTTTTTAATTCCTGCATAATCATTTTCGGTTCGGTCAAGTCAACGTTAAGTGAACCGTCTTTTGCCATTCCGAAGCCGTACGGATAACTAAAGCCGTCATAGCAATTTATTCTTGTCGAAACAAGGAAATCGCTTCCGCACTGCTTTATTGCGCCCTCCACCGATTCACGCAAAAGGCGTGTTCTGTTTTCAAAACTTCCGCCGTATCTGCTGTTTTCTCTTGTAAAAGCGGAAAGTAATTCACTGTCAAGATATCTGTGGCAACACTTAATATCTACTCCGTCAAAGCCCGCTTTTTCGGCTAAAAATGCTGATTTAACAAGATTATCACGAACTCTGTCAAGTTCGTCGTCGGTGATAATTCTGCTTTTATCTATGGGCTTATCCTTTTCAAAAATCGGATTGTTGTACGCAATAATCGGTTCGGGATAACCGTTTGGCTTACTGTATCTTCCCGAATGAGTATCCTGCATAAAAATAAGCGGTGCATATCCGTTTGCTTTTATGCCTTCTTCACGGATAGTATCCACAAGTGACTTGAACGCATCTATGTTATCTTCTCTTAAGTAAAGTTGTCTTGGGTTTGCCCTGCCCTCTTGACAGCAAGCGGTTGCTTCAAACCAAATGATTCCCGCACCGCCACGGGCGAGTCTGATATATCTGCGAACGGTAAGTTCATCCGGTTCGCCCGATTTTGTTCCGTCGCATCCTTCCATTGCCTGGCAAACGAGTCTGTTAGGCGCAATATGTCCGCCGATATCTGCCTTTGCCGCCAAAACGGATAAATCTTCTTCAAAGGGAAGAATGTTACCTATTTCTTTATTTTGTTCAAAGAATTCCTGCTCGGAAAAATAAACTTTTCTGTTCATAATAATCCCTCCATTATTTATATGGTACGATTTTTTCATAATGATTTCAATTATTTTATTGTCTTTTTTTATGTAAATCTTGCTTTTTTTATAAAATATGTTACAATAATTATGTAAATCTTGCTTTTCTTTTCGGAAATAAGCAATATTTTTATAGAATTTGACATTTCACTGTTTTAGAATAGTCGAGGATGTGATAATAATGCCCATAAATCTTATAGAGGATATTAAGTATTCCTCCGAAATACGCGGTATATCTCCGCACGTGCATAACTGCTACGAAATAATTTTTCTTAAAGAGGGGTCACTTAATATTAAAATTAACGGAACGGATTATTCCCCTAATGCCCCGTCGCTGATATTCGTAAGCAAACTTGAACAGCATTCACTTAAGGTAGAGGGAAACGACTATGTCAGATATTATCTTTGCATTTCCCCCGACGGAGCCGATACATATATTCGTGATTATCTGCTTTTGTCATTGCTTTCCAACCGACCGAAAAATTTCTGTCACGTGCTGAATATTGACGGGTACGAAGCCGAAATAGAACAGATTTTCATTCGGCTTGCAAGTGAATTTGAAAGTCAATCTCCGTATAAAAATCTTATGCAGTCTTCCCTGCTGACGGAATTGCTTATAAAAATATACAGAATTGCGCCCTCGCTTTTTTCTTCGGAAAGTAATAAAAGTATTTCGGTAATTTGGAACGTTCAGCAAAAGCTTGAAAAGCAGTTGAACGAAAAAATAACACTTTCCTCGCTTTCGGAGGAATATCACATAAATCAGTATTATTTGTCGCATTTATTCAAAAAAATAACCGGTTACTCGATTATGCAATATTTGAATATGTGTCGGCTTGCATCGGCAAGGCAATTACTTGCCGACACGCAGTTATCTGTAACGGAAATCGTATATAATACGGGTTTTACCGATTGCAGTAATTTTTCAAAAGTATTTAAGCGGGAAACAGGCTATTCGCCGTTGGACTACCGCAAAAAGGAGCAAAAATGAGAAGTATTTTTTTAGGGTCTGAAACAGTTTTCAGAGTATTTGACGACTCTGCGAGAAAAATTTTGACCAAAGAAGCAAATTTGGACGAGAAATTATATACCAAGGATGACATCTTATCCGGCAAGTTCAGCGATGTGAAATATATTTTTTCCACTTGGGGAATGCCCGTTTTTTCCGAGGATGAAATCAATAAGTATTTGCCCAACTTGGAATGTGTGTTCTACGGTGCGGGAACGGTTCAAACATTTGCACGTCCGTTTATAAACACGGGAAGACATATTTTTTCCGCTTGGGGTGCGAATGCGGTGCCGGTGGCAGAATATACCGTTTCGCAGATTATTCTTGCAAACAAGGGATTTTATCTTTCCGCACGCAGAATAAAATCAAGGGACGGCTACCTTAATGCAAAGAACTATTTCAAGTCAATGCCCGGAACTTTCAACACTAACGTGGGAATTATCGGTGCGGGAATGATAGGCAAAATGGTTATCGGAATGCTTAGGCAATACAACCTTAATGTGTTCGTTTACGATCCGTTCCTTAAAGATGATGTTGCCGAAAAGTTAGGTGTAAAAAAAGTTTCACTTGAGGAATTGTTCTCTTCATGCCAGGTAATATCCAATCACGTAGCAAATCTTCCCGCAACCGTGGGAATGTTAAACTACAAACTTTTTTCCTTGATGAAAGACAATGCGGTTTTCATCAACACCGGCAGAGGTGCGCAGGTAGTTGAAGACGATCTTATCAAAGTTTTGGAAGAAAAGCCCGACGTAACCGCAGTTCTTGATGTTACAATGCCCGAACCGCCGGAGGACGGAAGCAAATTTTATGAGCTTGAAAATGTTTTCCTAACGCCGCACATTGCCGGCTCGGCAGGAAACGAAGTGGCTCGTATGGGCGAATATATGGTTGATCAGTTCAGAAAATACACTCATAATGAAGTGTGCGAATATGAAGTTTCATTAAAAATGCTTGAAACAATGGCTTAAGGAGAATAAATATGGAAACACGAAACATAGATAAACTTATTTTTGAAATAAAGAAATGCGTTGATAGGCACAATTTAGGAAAGCCCGGAGAATACTGCCGTTGGACTTTCGGTGAGGACAAGGACCTTGGATTAAACGAATACGGTTGCGCCGATGCGGCAAATATACTTTACACTATCGGTTATTTCCCTAAAAATCCCGACGAGCGTGCTTGCTGGATAAAAACAATGCAGGGCTTACAAAATCCCGAAACGGGTATGTGGACGGAGGCAACTCATCACACCATTCACACTACTGCGCACGTTTCCGCTTCGCTCGAACTTTTTGATGCAAGCCCGCTTTACAAATGCACGGCTTTGCAGAAATATACAACTAAGGAAGGCCTTTACGAACTTCTTGAAAAAGAAGTGGATTGGTCAAGACCGTGGCCTCAGTCCCATAAGGGTGCAGGAATTCTTCCGAGTTTAACGAACACCGATATGGTTTCCCTTGAATGGAAAAACTGGTATTTTGATTGGATGTGGGAGCATTCAAATAAAGACAACGGCTTTTTCTGTTTCGGCACACCCACCGCACCGTTATATCAGTATATGGCAGGCGGATTTCATTATATGTTCAATCATGAATGTGAACGCCGTCCCCTGCGCTATCCGGAGCAGATAATTGATTCCTGTTTGCACATTATGGAAACAAAAGAAGGCAATCTTATAAAACATTGCACCTTTATTGACGTTGATGTGGTTTATTGCTTAACAAGAGCTATGCGCCAAACCCCATACAAATTCTACGAAGGCAAAAAGGCGCTTGAAAAATATGCGGAAGAATACCTTGATATGATGTATGCAATCGACTACGAAAACGACGGAGCATTTAACGATTTGCATATGCTTTTCGGCGCGGTATGCTGTATTGCCGAATTACAAAGTGCATTGCCCGGAAAAATAATAACAAGCAAGCCGTTAAGACTTGTTCTTGACCGAAGACCTTTTATTTAATATAAGAAAAAAAATGATTTGAAGTTTTTTCTTCAAATCATTTTTGATTATTCAGCAAAATATATTCAGTTTCAGTCAATCCGATTTTTTTGAAAGACACTGTGCATTGTCCGATTTTTGATTCAGCCTGCACAAATCTTCAAATTTTCGGTTATTCGTTTATATTTACAAGTTTTGTATTCTTTTGCGTGTAGTGTGCGGCAATAACATTTCCAAGTGCAAGTGCCGTATCTATCGATGTCATACAAGGAATTTTAAGGCTCATTGCAGTTCTGTGAAGCTGTCTGAAATCGCCTACGCTTGTATCCATAACTGCACCGGTATATACAATGTAGTTTATAAGTCCTTTTTCAATGAAATCGTAAATATCGTTATTTTCCCACACGTTGTGTGCCGTAATAACGTCCATTCCTCTTTCACGTATCGCTTTAGCCGTATCGGGAGTAGCATATAACGTTATTCCCAAATCGGTAAACTTTTCAGCCAACGATATTGCGTCCGAATAGTCGTAATCCTCAACCGAAATAAGAATACCGCACTTTCCCTTTTCCTTGATAGAATTTACGTCGATACCGCTTGCCGCAAGTCCCTTATAAAGTGCTTCGGTTTCAGTTCTGCCTATTCCGAGCACCTCGCCCGTTGACTTCATTTCAGGACCCATAATCGTATTTGCATCCGTTATTTTTTCAAAACTGAAAACGGGAACCTTTACCGCATAATATTTTGAGGCAGGTGCAAGTCCCGTAGTATATCCCATATCCGAAAGTTTTTCGCCGAGCATTGCTCTGCTTGCCAAGTCAACCATCGGAATGTTCGTAACCTTGCTGATATACGGAACTGTTCTGCTTGCCCTCGGGTTCACCTCTATAACGAAAAGCTTGCCGTTTTCAACAAGATACTGAATATTGACTATTCCCTTTGTTCCCAGTCCTCTTGCGATTTCTACGGAAGTTTTCGTAATTTTTTCGGTCATATCTTCTGTTAAATTATAGGGCGGATAAACCGCTATCGAGTCACCCGAGTGAATTCCCGCACGTTCAACGTGTTCCATAATTCCCGGAATCAAAACCGTTTCGCCATCGGAAATACAATCAACTTCAAGTTCTGTTCCCGGCATATACTTATCTACCAAAACGGAATTCGATATTTTGGAGGACAAAATGATATTCATAAACGATTTGATATCTTCCTGATTACGGGCAACACTCATTCCCTGACCGCCGATAACGTATGAAGGTCTTAAAAGAACGGGATATCCGAGTATTTTTGCCGCAATAAGTGCTTCATCCACAGTGTTTACCGAAACGGCTTTCGGTCTTGAAATGCCAATCGTTTCAAGGAACGCATCAAACTTTTCTCTGTCTTCCGCCGTGTCTATGCCCTGTGCAGACGTGCCGAGGATTTGGACGCCTTGTTCCACAAGAAAACTTGTAAGGTTTATGGCCGTCTGTCCTCCGAATGCCACTACTACACCGATAGGCTTTTCAACGTCAATAACGTTCATAACGTCCTCGGGTGTCAGCGGTTCAAAGTAAAGTCTGTCTGCCGTGTCATAGTCGGTGGAAACTGTTTCAGGATTATTGTTCACGATTACAACGTCATAGCCGAGTTTTCTCAGCGTCCAAACGCAATGTACCGAACTGTAATCAAATTCTATTCCCTGCCCGATTCGTATCGGACCCGAGCCGAGAACCATTACAACCGGCTTTCCGCTTTTTTTGAATTCTCTTGCTTCGCAGTGCTTGTCGCAGCAGGAATAGAAATACGGTGTTTTTGCATCAAATTCCGCTGCGCAGGTGTCAACCATTTTGTAACTGTGCTTGAACTCCGGCAATTTTTCCCACTTTGTTAAGCGTTTTATTGCCTTGTCGGTGTAGCCGTATTTTTTTGCCTTATAGTATAACTCATCGTCAAAATCACTGTCGGCAATTTGCAATTCAAACTTAGCAAGGTTGTTCAACTTATGAATAAAGAACAAATCTATCTTTGTTATCTCATGGATTTTTTCGGGTGATATGCCTTTTTTAAGTGCTTCAAAAACTGTAAAAATTCGCATATCATCAACTTTTTCAAGTCGAGCAAGAACGTCTTCTTCCGAAGTACTGTTCATGTTAAGCGTGTCCATTTTGATTTCCACACCGCGAACCGCTTTCATAAGTGCTTCTTCAAAGCACTGTCCGATAGCCATAACCTCGCCCGTGGCTTTCATTTGTGTGCCAAGTTCTCTTTTTGAGCCCACAAACTTATCAAAGGGCCATTTGGGGAATTTAACAACTACGTAATCAAGGGCAGGCTCAAAGCAAGCGCAGGTTTTTCCCGTAATTTCGTTTTGTATTTCGTCAAGTGTATATCCAAGCGAAATAAGCGTAGAAATTTTTGCAATAGGATAGCCCGTCGCCTTAGATGCCAAAGCCGACGAACGTGACACACGGGGATTGACTTCGATTACCGCATATTCAAAACTGTTGGGGTCAAGTGCAAACTGACAGTTACATCCGCCCACAATGTTCAATGCGGTTATCATATTAAGTGATGCTGACCTGAGCATCTGAAATTCCTTATCCGAAAGTGTGAGTGTGGGTGCAACAACCACCGAGTCACCCGTATGCACGCCCACGGGGTCAACGTTTTCCATTGAACAAACGGCAATAACATTTCCAAGTGAATCACGTATTGTTTCAAATTCGATTTCTTTCCATCCGGCAATGCTTTTTTCCACAAGAATTTGTGAAATCGGCGAAAGGTCAAGTCCGTTTTCGGCAATTTTAATAAATGTTTCCTCGTCTGCCGCAATTCCGCCGCCCGAGCCGCCAAGTGTAAACGCAGGACGAACGATTACGGGATATCCGATTTTTCTTGCCGCCGCAATAGCCTCGTCTATATTTTCCGCAATTTCCGAGGGCACGCACGGCTGACCGATTTTAAGCATCAAGTCACGGAACAGTTCACGGTCCTCCGCTTTTTTTATGGATTCAACGTCTGTTCCCAAAAGTTTAACGCCGTATTTTTCCAAAACGCCCTTTTCGCAAAGCTGCATTGAAACGGTAAGTCCCGTTTGTCCGCCAAGCCCTGCAAGAAGTCCGTCAGGACGTTCGATTTCAATAATTCGTTCGATGGTTTCGCAAGTTAAGGGTTCAAGATATATTTCATCTGCAAGATTATGGTCCGTCATAATGGTCGCAGGGTTTGAGTTTACAAGAACTACGTTTATACCCTCTTTTTTCAGTACACGGCACGCTTGCGCTCCCGCATAATCGAACTCCGCCGCCTGACCTATTACAATCGGTCCCGAACCTATCACAAGAACTTTTTTTATATTTTTATTTTTCGGCATTGTCGTTCCCCTTCATCATATCAATAAATCTGTCAAACAAAAACGACGTATCTTTCGGTCCGGAACACGCTTCCGGGTGGAACTGTACCGAAAAAGCCTTTTCGTAATCCATTCCCTCGCAGGTGCCGTCATTGGCATTAACGAAACGAACGCTTCCGTTTTTGACAGTTTCTCCAAGCACCGCATATCCGTGGTTTTGGCTTGAAATATAAGTTTTATTTTCCTTTGTGTCACTTACCGGTTGATTTCCGCCTCTGTGTCCGTATTTCATTTTTACGGTTTTACCGCCCTGCGAAAGTGCCATAAGCTGATGTCCGAGGCATATACCGAACATCGGAATATTGCCGAAAAGTTTGCTTATTTCATTTATTTCGTATGTGTTTTCCGCCGGGTCGCCGGGGCCGTTTGAAAGCATAACACCGTCATAATTTCCCGAAAGAACCGTTTCCGCCTTAACATCGTGAGGAAAAACGGTAACATTACATCCACGTTTTTTCAGTTCGTTTATAATGTTATTTTTTGCGCCGTAATCTATCAACGCAACGTTGTATTTGCCGTTTGAAGCAGGCTGAACTGACATTTCATTTGTGCTGACTGCTTTGACCGCATTCAAAATTGCGTATTTTTTTATTTCATTTACTTCCTGTTCGGGAACGTCCGAAATTTTCGCATTCATTACACCGTATTCACGGGTAAGCTTTGTAAGATATCTTGTGTCTATATTGCAGATTCCCGGAACACCGTTTTCTTTCAAAAAAGCATCCAACGTCTTTTCCGTTCTGAAATTTGACGGTTCAAGACAGTATTCTCTGACAACATAGCCCTTCACGAAACATTTTCCCTCAAAATCCTCCGGAATTATTCCGTAATTTCCGATCATGGGAAATGTCTGCATTACTATTTGTCCGTAATAGCTCGGATCGGTCAACGTTTCTATGTACCCGCACATATTCGTGGTAAAAACAAGTTCGCCGGTGGTTTCGCAGTCTGCACCGAATGCCTCACCCTCAAGAACCTCTCCGTTTTCAAGTATTAAATATCTTTTTTTCATATTTCTCCTATTGTTGATGCCATAACCGCTTTTATTGTATGCATTCTGTTTTCCGCTTCCATGAATACAAGAGATTTTTCGCTTTCAAATATCTCATCGGTAACTTCAAGTGCATCAAGTCCGTATTTTTCGCATACTTCTTTTCCGATAACAGTGTCCTTGTTATGGTACGAAGGCAAGCAGTGCATAAATACCGCCGTTTCGGGTGCTTTGTCAAACAACTGTTTGTTTACCTGATATTTTTTCAAGTCGTTAAGGCGCTTATCCCAAACCTCGGCAGGTTCGCCCATGGAAACCCATATATCGGTATATATAACGTCTGCATTTTTTACCGCTTCGTCGGGGTTCTCCGTAAAAGTTAAGGTTGCTCCGGATTCCTTTGCCAACTGTTGGCATGTATCAATAAGTTCCTTGTCCGGATAATACTCTTTCGGTGCGCAAGCGGTAAAATTCATTCCCATTTTTGCGCATCCTACCATAAGCGAATTGCCCATATTATATCTTGCATCGCCCATATATACAAGGTTTATTTTGTCTAAATGTCCGAAATGTTCTTTAACGGTAAGAAAATCCGCAAGAATCTGCGTAGGATGGAATTCATTTGTAAGACCGTTCCATACGGGAACAGATGCATATTTTGCAAGTTCTTCAATGATTTCCTGACCGTAGCCACGGTATTCAATGCCGTCAAAAATTCCCGAAAGTACCCGTGCGGTATCCGCAATGCTTTCCTTTTTGCCGATTTGTGAGCCGGAAGGGTCAAGATAAGTTGTTCCCATTCCCAAATCTCTTGCCGCTACTTCAAAGCTGCACCGTGTTCTTGTACTTGTTTTTTCAAAAATCAGCGCAACGTTTTTTCCCTCGCAATACTTATGCGGAATTCCTTTTTTCTTTTTATCTTTCAAATCTGCCGCAAGTTCCAACAAATATGAAATTTCTTCTATCGAAAAATCCAACAATTTCAAAAAATCTCTGTTTTTAAGCATATCATACCTCACAAAACCTTTGATAAAAATGTTTTCAACCGTTCACTTTGGGGATTTTCAAATATCTGTTTCGGTGTTCCCTCTTCTGCAATTACGCCCTCGTCAAGGAACAGAATTCTGTTTGAAACCTCTCTTGCAAAGCCCATTTCATGCGTAACGATAACCATAGTTATTCCTATGGTAGAAAGGTCCTTTATTACGTCAAGCACTTCGCCCACCATTTCCGGGTCAAGTGCAGAAGTTGGTTCGTCAAAAAGCATAACGTCGGGTTCCATACACATAGCTCTTACGATTGCAACCCTCTGTTTCTGTCCGCCCGAAAGTTGATTCGGATACGAATTTGCGCGGTCGTCAAGACCTACTTTTTTGAGCAGTTCCATCGCCTTTTTTTCGGCATCTTCCTTAGGCACTTTCTTAAGCATTATGGGTGCGCAGGTAAGATTATTAAGTATCGTCATGTGCGGAAATAAGTTAAAGTGCTGAAATACCATACCGATTTTCTGACGTTTTTTATCTATATTGACCTTTTTGTCCGTAAGCTCCTCGCCCTCGAAAACAATGCTTCCCGAAGTGGGCTTTTCAAGCAAATTCAAACATCTTAAAAATGTTGACTTTCCCGATCCCGACGGACCGATTATACACATAACGTCGCCCTTGTTTATTTCCACCGAAATATCTTTCAGTACGTTTACGTCGCCGTACGATTTTTTTAAGTTTTTAACGCTTATCATCACGTGAAAGTCTCCTTTCAAGTAATCCGAGGAGAGTTGTCAATGCAACAACTAAGAATAGATATACAAGTGCCACCGTAAGAAGCGGATTTATGGCATCGTAGGTGTTATTTCTGATAAGATTGCCCGCGCGTGTCAAATCCACTACCGCAACATATCCGGCTACCGACGTTTCTTTAAGCAGAGCAATCATTTCATTTCCGATTGCGGGAAGTATATACTTTACTGCCTGCGGGAAGATTATCTTAGCCATTGCCTGCGCCTTGGACATTCCCAGGCTTCTTCCTGCCTCCATTTGTCCCTTATCCACCGCACTTATTCCGCTTCTGATAAGTTCCGCCATATATGCACCTGAGTTTATTCCGAAAGTAACGATTCCCACCACTATGCCGTGCGCCGAAGTCATAATAACAAAGAAAAATATCAGCAACAGCACAACAACGGGAATTCCTCTTATAACCGTAATATAAAGATTGCAAAGCGCAACTATGGGCTTCATTTTCGGATTATCCTCGCCGTAGTACTTGATTACGGCGATAGTCACGCCGATTATAACACCTATCATCAAAGCGCCGATTGTTATAATAAGAGTATTCTGAAAACCGTCAAGCATCAGCTTATAATTTTTAGTTTCAATAAATGTTTCGTATAATTTCTGCAACCAGTCAATAAACGTTTCGTATAATTTCTGTAACCAGTCTTTCACTTTTTTCTCCTACACAGTCAAAGGGAAAAACATAGTTGTTTTTCCCTCTGCGTTATTTTTACTTATTTGGTGATTCGTATAAAAGATTGTTTTCTTCAAAGATTTTTTGAACGGTTCCGTCTTTGATTTTCGCATCTAATATCTTATTTATTTCTTCAACCAAATCCTCGCTTCCGAACGAAAAAGCGAATGCATAAGGTTCTTCAGTCATTGTTTCTTCAAGAATAACAAGCTTATCGTTATGGTCCGAATTATATTTTTCAACCATTTCAACAGCAGTGCAGTTATCAATTACCCACGCATCTACCTTTTTGGTAACAAGAGCGGTTTGAGCATCGCTGTTTGCCGCAAAAGCAGATAACGTATAATTCTGTCCCGAGCAGTAATCCTCAGCCGTTGTTCCCGTCTGCACCGAAATTGTCTTACCTTCAAGGTCTTTCTTTGTTGTTATGTCGCTGCCTTCACATACAACGATTGCCTGCGCCGCAAGATAATACGGATTTGTGAAAAGAACGTTTTTCTTACGTTTTTCCGTAACCGTTATTCCCGAAACACCAACATCATATTTTCCTGCCTGAACTCCGGGCAATACGGAATCGAAATCCATTTGTTCGATTTTTAATTTAACGTTCAATTCGTCGCAGATTATATTGAGAATATCAATTTCAATACCTTCAACATTGCCGTTTTCTTTCAGTTCCTCAAAAGGCGGGAAATCGGGGCTTGTGGCAATAACCAATTCACCGGCGTCTTTGATCTGTTGGAGTGTCTTTCCCTGCTTGCCGCATCCGCAAAAGCTTAATGCAGTAAGAATAAGTGCCATTGCAACAATAACGGTTTTTTTCATTTTCTTTGCCTCGCTTTTTTGAATAATATTCATTTCATACGTCACTAATAGGCTTTAATTTGAATATTATTTTAATTTATGCATAAATATTAGCATTAAATCAATTATCTGTCAAGCGATTTATGCCATTATTATTACTTTTTTTGAATATATATTCACATTCTGTGTATATTTAACATTTTTATTCAAAAGAATGTCTGTTTTCGGTTTCTTTTCTGAAATCACGGCACGAAATACCCGTTTTTTTCTTAAATGCATTGCTGAAATAATACACGGAATTATATCCGCACATTTCAGTTATTTCACTTACCGTCAAGTCCTTTGTGCTTAAAAGATTTATTGCTTTTTTTATTCTAATATCCGTTAAGAAATCAAGCGGTGAAGTGTTTACTTCCTCTTTGAACAGTCGGCGCAAGTGAGTTTCGCTTATATAAAATTTCTTTGCAACGTCCGAAATTTTCAAGTTTGGGTCAAATGCGTTTTCGGAAATGTATTCGCATATTTTTATAGTTCTGTTTTCATATCCGTACCGCTTGTTCATATATTCCTTGGTGACTCCCGTCAGCAGCTCCGTAATCAGATTTTTCGTTTCCATTTTATATAGCGGTTTGCGCTCGTTCCAACATTTTTCTATGCAAGAAAACTTTTCCGCAATGGCAGAATAATTATTCACCTGATACGTCAACGGCAGAGGATAATTCAAAAATTCATTTTCTTCGCGGGTAACAAAATCAATTACGAAAAATTCATTGTCCTCTGATCCTATTTTTCTTCCGCCGTATTTTATTCCCGACGGAAGTTTTAGCACGCTTCCTTTTTTCGCATTAAACGAAAATCCTTCAAAATCATAATGGATACCGCCCTTTACAAAAAACAAAAAGCCCTCGCAATCCCGTTTTTCAAAGCAGTTGCGCTTCCATTTTTTGTCAAGTCTGTGATACACCTGAACTACGCTTTCGATGTGAATATCGCAATTTATGAAATCCGAAAGTTTATTTGCATCCACACTGTTCACCTCTTTGATAATTTTAACATCAAATTGTGTTTTCCGTCAAACAAAAATGTTTGAAATTCTTAAATTTATGTTTGAAATTGCCATTGAATTGCGAAGTATTATATTGTACAATACTACTGAAATTATTAAAAGAGGTATTGCTATGATCAATAACTTATCAGTCGACGAATACAAATATTACTTAAATTTGCTTAACGGCGAATTGGATGAAATAATTAAAAATTCCGCTGATCTTCCCGTCATAGAGGTTAAATCGCTTTTAATCGAAGCAATGCTTACTCACGGGAAAATTTACATTGACGAAAAGGATACTTTTCCGCACAGAATCGTTCAAAACGGAAAAATGTTTGAATACAGAACAAACAGAATAAATGCCGTAACCGATAAGTTAAGCGATAAATTATCCCCGTTCCGTGACGGGCAGGAAGTTTTGCTTTACACCGGCGACGTGGATTTCAGCCACACCGTCCCCGATTGGAAACGTTTGTTTGCAACAGGTTTCAGTGGAATAATTAACGAACTTGAACAACATCTTTCAGCAGACGGACTGACATCGGAGCAAAGAATGTACTATTCATGCGCTTTAAGAGTTTACCGTGCTATAACCGTTTACATTGATAATATAATCAGCGAAATATCAAAATACGGCGAATTTGATTATATTGTCGACAGTTACAAACGCATTGCTTCCGATATTCCCAAAACACTTTTAGATGTGTTGACATTTATAATTTTATTTTATACCGTTCAAATGGATGCCGATGTGGAAATGCTTCGTTCCGTTGGCGGACTTGACGAATTATTGTCGCCTTACTACGAAAACGACTTAAAATGCGGTTATACGGAAGCCGAACTTGACTGTTATATAAAAAACTTTATGCTTCAGCTTCGTGAATTCGGATTTGCGAACAATATTCCGTTTTATTTGTGCAAAACGGATTTTTCCGGTCACACGGTATGTAACGAAATGAGTTACCGTTTGCTCAAAATATATTCTGATCTTAACGTTCAAGACCCGAAAATACAGATACGGTGCGGTAACGACATTCCGGACGACTTGATTTTGTTGGCAATGAATTCTATACGCAAAGGAAACAACAGTATCGTTTTTATGAACGATACCGCCGTTTTGCCTGCATTGGAGCGCATAGGAATATCACGCTGTGATGCGGAAAATTATACTCCGGTAGGTTGCTATGAGCCGTCTGCTTTCGGTGAGCTTGCCTGCACCTGTGCAGGACGTGTCAGTCTGCCAAAGGTCGTAGAACTGACTCTGTCAAACGGAAAAGACTATTACAACGGCAAAGTATTTGAGGAAAATCCCTATAAAAACGACAATTGGGATAATTTTTACAAAAACTTTCTTTACCGATTGAAAAATGCGGTTGAAGCAAGTAAGCAAATAACGGGAATATTCGAAAGCGGCTACGAAGATATGAATCCGTCACTTGTGCTTTCCCCCACGTACGTTTCTTCAATGGAAAAGGGTATAGACCTTTACGGCGGCGGAGCAAAATATAACAATACATCCATAAACGTATTCGGAATTGCTTCCGCCGTTGATGCTTTGGAAGTAATCAAAAATTTAGTTTTTGTTGAAAATGAATTAACCTGCGAAGAACTTTCCGAAATACTGAAAAACAACTGGGCAGATAACGAAAAACTTCGGCTGAAATGCGAAAAAAGGTATCTGAAATACGGAAACGGTGACAATGAAGCCGACGGACTTTCAAAAAATATCGTGGACAGTCTTTCCGAAATGATTAACGGAACAAAAAACTACCGTGGCGGTGTTTTCAGACTCGGTATGTTTTCTATTGATTGGTACACCCAATTCGGTGAAAAAATCGGTGCTACTGCCGACGGACGCTTTGCTCAGGATGTTATAAGTAAAAATATGAGTGCGGTTATCGGTCGTGACAAAACCGGTATAACGGGAATTATCCGTTCTTCTGCCACCGCAGACGGAAAGGAAATCCCCAACGGCACAGTTCTTGATTTAATTCTTGACGCCTCGGCAACAAAGGGTGAAGACGGTTTGACCGTCATGCTGGGAATACTTAAAACATTTATAAAACTCGGCGGCACGGCGCTTCAAATCAATGTGCTTGACCCGGAGGTTTTAAAAAAAGCACAGAAAAATCCGAAAGAATACTCTACGCTTCAAGTTCGCTTATGCGGTTGGAATGTGTATTTTACCGAACTGTCCGTTCAAGAGCAAAATGAATTTATCAAAATGGCGGAGAATGTAGCAAAATGAAAAACACGGCAAGAATAATGGATATAAAGCACTTTGCGGTGCATGACGGCGACGGGATAAGAACTACCGTTTTTTTCAAGGGATGTCCGTTAAGGTGTGTTTGGTGCCACAATCCCGAAGGTTTGTCCCTTGCCCCCTCCCTTTCATACATAGAGAAAAAGTGCATTATGTGCGGCGAGTGTGTATCTGTATGTGAAAACAACGTTCACACCTTTGATAATTCGATACATATAATTCAAAGAGATAAGTGTGTCGCCTGCGGTAAATGTGAAAACGCCTGCTTAGGCGATGCTTTACGAATTTACGGTAACGAAATGACCGTTGAGCAGGTTTTAAGTGAAGTATTAAAGGATAAAGAATTCTATTTGGAATCCGGCGGCGGTGTAACGTTGTCCGGTGGAGAATGTCTGCTTCAATGGGAATTCTGCCGTGATTTGTTGAATCGACTCAAAGAAAACGGAATTTCCACCGCCGTTGATACCTGCGGTGCAGTACCGTGGAAAAACATAGAAGCGGTAATTCCGTTTACCGATATATTTTTGTATGACGTAAAAGCATACGGCGAAGAAGTACACAAAAATGCCACGGGTTGCACAAACAAGCAGATTTTGGACAACCTAAAACACCTTGACCGTTTAGGCTGCAAAACCGAAATCAGAATACCGTTCGTTCCCGAATACAATATGTGCGAAATGGAAAAAATTGCTCAATTTTTAAGCACTTTATCAAACATAACCAAGGTAAAAATTTTACCGTATCATAATTTAGCAGGTTCAAAATATCATGCAATCGGAATAGAAAATCACATTCTGCCCGAAAAATTGCCCACCGCAGAACAGATTGAAAAAGCAAAACAGATTATAAAAGAAAAAGGAATTACGGTTGCGTAATTCCTTATCTTATTTATCTTCTTCTGTTATTTACGATTGAAAGCAATCTTAAGAACTGTGCAAGTGAAACGAGCATTGCTGCAACGTATGTGAGCGCCGCTGCTGAAAGAACTTTTTTAACACCGTCATTTTCATTATCCGGCACAAGTCCGTTTGACTCTATTGCTTTAATTGCACGTCTTGAAGCATTGAATTCGACGGGCAAAGTGACAACCTGGAAGAACAGTGCCGCACCGAAGAAAATTACTCCGAGCATTGCAAGCGCCCTAAAACTCATTATCAAGCCGATAATCACAAGCGGCATTGCGAGCGTAGAACCGATTTTTGTAACGGGAATTGCCGCATTGCGCAGTTTAAGCGGAGCATATCCGTGCGCATACTGAACTGCGTGACCTGCTTCGTGACAAGCAACACCCACCGCCGCAACCGTTCTTGCAGAATAAACATTTTCGGACAAATGAATCGTGTTGGTAGTAGGGTCAAAATTGTCCGTAAGATTTCCCTGTGTAGGAACAATTTTTACATCTGTTATTCCCTCCGACATCAAAAGCCGTCTTGCCGCTTCCGCACCCGTTAAATTTGAATATACCTTTGAATACTTGCTGAAATTCGATTTCACTTTTCCCTGCGCTATTGCCGAAATGATTATTCCGACCAAAAGCAGAATTATCGAAAATGTATAAAGCGAATCGTTTGGAATATTATAATAAAACATCTTATCTCCTATTTAATATTTTTTCCAATTCGGGACGCAGAACTTTTTCCATAATTGCATATCCCGTGTCTATCGGATGAAGTCCCTCTTTTGTTAATCCCGTTTTCATTGTTCTGTTGTCGTCGTTGCATACTGCAGAGAAATAGTCTACATACGTAAAGCCGTAAACTTCGCATAATGCTTTAAGCAAAATATCTGCATCAAAAACAAAGTTTCCCCGGTATGACTCATAAAGCGGCATAACTGAACAAACAAGCATTTTTTGTCCGTTTTTCTTTGCCGTACTTAATATTTTTCTCCAAGACTTATCAAGTAATTCAAGAATTTCACTGCGTTTTTTAATATATCCGTCCATATCTTTTGCTTCGAATAAAGCATCAAGTTCCCAAATATTATTTACACCGCCCATAAAAACGCATAATTCGGGCTTCAAATCAATAACGTCGCACTGAAATCTTTCCGCCATAACGTGAACCGGGTCGCCTGATATTCCATTATTTACAATTGTTCCGAAATTGGAAAAAACGTCTTCCACGTTCCATAAATCCGTAATAGAATCTCCGAAAAATACGATATCGGGTTTTATGCCTTTATCAATCATTTCCCAATTCTTTTCATCAACTCTCTTTTCATCTCTGCGCTTCTGTATATTTTCGCAGGACATAATAAATTTTTTGCGTTCTGTCATAATGTTCACCTTTCGATTATATGCATTCACAACAATATCATATATCCATATCTATCCTATGTCAACAAAAAAGCACGAATAAATTCGTGCTTTTCTTTGGCTTTAACCGCCCAAATATGCTTTTTTAATTTCTTCGCTTCCTGCAAGCTCGGCACCCGTTCCCGAATATCTGATTACGCCGTTTTCAAGAACGTACGCTCTGTCAGCGATTTTAAGTGCTTTTTCTGCATTCTGTTCAACAAGAAGAATTGTTATTCCTCTTTCGTGAAGTCCCTTGATAATATCAAAAACCTGGTCAACAAGCAACGGTGAAAGTCCCATTGAAGGCTCGTCGAGCATAAGAAGCTTCGGGTGACTCATAATTGCTCTGCCGATAGCAAGCATCTGCTGTTCGCCGCCGGAAAGAGTTCCTGCAACCTGATTTTTTCTTTCGCAAAGTCTTGGGAACTGTTCATAAATATCTTCGATATCTTTTTTTACGGTTTTACTGTCAGCCTGCGTATATGCACCCATGAGCAGATTTTCATATACGGTAAGTTCCTGGAAAACTCTTCTGCCTTCCGGAACCTGAGCCATTCCCATACGAACGATTTTATGACACGGAACCTTTGTAATATCGTTTCCGTCAAAAACAATGGAACTGTTTCTTGTGGGAATAAGTCCCATAATGCTTTGCATCGTCGTTGTTTTTCCTGCGCCGTTAGCACCGATAAGCGTTACGATTTCGCCTTCTTTTACTTCGAAATCAATTCCCTTAAGCGCTTGAATAACGCCGTAGAAAACTTCAAGATTTTTTACTTCCAATAATGCCATAAGATCAACCTCCGATATATGCTCTGATAACTTCGGGATCGTTAAGAGCCGTCTTTGTATCGCCCTGCGCAAGAACCGTACCGAAATTAAGTACCGTAACTTGATCGCAAAGTCCTGCAACGAATTTCATATCGTGTTCGATAAGCAGAATGGCAATATCATAGTTGTCACGAATATATTTGATAGCTTCCATAAGTTCCTGCGTTTCGTTGGGGTTCATACCTGCGGCAGGCTCGTCAAGAAGCAATACCTTCGGATTAGTAGCAAGTGCACGGGCAATTTCAAGCTTTCTCTGCTTTCCGTAAGGAAGATTGCATGAAAGATTGTTTCTTTCTTCCTTAAGGTCGAAAATTTCAAGAATTTCTTTTGCTCTTTCACGCATTGCTTTTTCAACCTTGTAGTGTCTCGGAAGTCTGAAAAGACTTTCAAAAAGAGTACATTTATATTCGGGTTGATTTGAAAGTCCTACCATAACGTTTCTTACAACAGTCATATTGTTGAACAAACGAATGTTTTGGAATGTTCTTGCGATACCCTTGTGATTGATAACGTGTTGTTTGCATCCTTTAAGGGACTGACCGCAAAGCTTGAAGTCGCCCTCGGTAGGATAATAAACACCGGTCAAAAGGTTGAAGATGGTCGTCTTTCCTGCACCGTTCGGTCCGATAAGACCGTAAATTTGGTTTTTCTTAATTTTGATATTTACGTTTTGAACTGCTTTAAGTCCGCCGAACGAAATACCTAAATTTTCAGTTTCAAGAATGTATTCTGACATATCACTTACCATCCTTTCCGGGTTTATCGGGAACATAAGTGGTATCCGGAGTTACATCGACCGACAACACTTCATCCATAGGAATTTTCGTGGTAATTCTGTCCCACTTAGCGCTGTCGTCACGAATAACTGACGGATCAGGCTTGGGCTTAATAACTTTTGAATATAATGCTTTAAGGTTATATTTATCTCTAAAGCCCTTGATTGCAGGAGCATTGTTATAAATGATAATAACGATCAAAGCAAGTGAGTAAACTATCTGCTTAACAACAGCCAAGTCGCCGGTAAGAACGGTTGAAAGCTTTTCGTTAAGAAGCGTAATCAAAGCTGCTGCAATAATTGAACCGTTGATTGAACCCATACCGCCCAAAACTACCATAACGAGAATTTCGATTGAATAGTTATAGCCGAACTTAGGACTTGCGGCAAAGTTGTTTTGCGAATAACTGAACATTACGCCGGCAACACCTGCAAAGAATGCGGAAATCATAAATGCAATAAGCTTATAAGTTGTAACGTTGATGCCGGTTGCTTTTGCGGCAATTTCGTTGTCACGAATTGAAATTATTGCACGTCCGTGTTTACTTCTCATAAGGTTTTGGATAACAAAAAGAGTAAACAAAACGATTATGAAGCAAATAATAAAGAATGTTTTCTTATCATAACGGGGCGTGGTCAAGCCAAGGTTGCCTCCGAAGAAATTTGACTGTTGGAATATTACCTTAACAATTTCGCCGAATGCAAGTGTTACTATAGCAAGATAGTCGCCTTTAAGACGAAGTGCAGGGAGTCCGATAAGGAAGCCGAAAAAGCTTGCGCAAATGCCGCCCGCAAGAAGAGACAGAATAAGTGCCGGAATTCCGTTGCCCATTGTATCAACAAGATAAGCGGAAAGCTTTCCGCCTAAGAACGCACCGACGCACATAAATCCTGCATGGCCCAAGCTCAGTTCACCCAAGAAGCCGACAACAAGGTTCAATGAAACGGCTAAAACAATACTGATAGCAATTTTTTCAATAATTATTATTGAAGAAGTTTTAAGCTGACCGTTATTTGCAAGTATTATAAACAGAACGGTACAAAGTGCTACAACAACATAGTTAATATAATGTTTCCATTTTATTTTTTTAATTTTTGCAGTAAAATCGCTCATTATACTTTCTCCCTCTTCTTTTTACCGAGAATTCCCGTAGGTTTAACCAAAAGAATGATTATAAGGATAGAAAATTCAATGGCATCTTTATATGGTGCTATCGGAGGAATTGCATCGCAGATACTTTCGATAATACCTAAAACGATGCTTCCTATCATAGCGCCGGGAATTGAACCGATACCGCCGATAACCGCCGCCGTGAATGCTTTGATACCGGGCATTGCGCCGAACGTGTTGCTGATAAACGGTGACTGAAGCAAATAGAAAAGTCCTGCCAAAGCTGCCAAAGCGGAACCGATGGCGAACGTAACCGTAATGATAAAGTCAACGTTAATGCCCATAAGCTGAGCAGCGCCTTTATCTTCGGAAACGGCAATCATGGCTCTACCGGTTTTGCTGTACTTAACAAAAAGAGTAAGTGCAATCATAACGGCAATAGATGCCGCAAGGGTAATAAGCGTTGAAACCTTAATTGAAAGAGGACCGACTGTCAACATTCCGAAAGACGGAAGCGGAACAAACTTCGGAGCAGCGCCGAAAATGATTTGTGCTACGCTTTGAAGCATATAACTGACGCCTATTGCGGTAATAAGAACTGCCAACGGCGAGGCACCTCGCAGTGGCTTGTATGCAACTTTTTCAACTGTTATTCCCAACAGCGTACAGAACAGTATTGAAATAAGTATTGCCAACAAAAAGAAGGTTGTGCTTCCGCTCATTGCGCAGAAAACGCAAATAGTGTATCCGCCAACCATAATAATGTCGCCATGTGCAAAGTTAAGCATTTTGGCAATACCGTAAACCATGGTGTATCCTAATGCGATCATGGCATAAATAACACCAACGTTCAATCCGCTTATAAGTGTTTCGATTATTTTCATAATAAATGTCCTTATACTTTTTTATGGTAGTGTAACTGTATAACTCCGAAGCACGTTATAGCTTAAACGACTTTGGATATATACTGTTTCGCTAATATAATAATACCCGATGCAGAGAAGCTCCGCATCGGTATTATTGAAAATGTTAAACTGTGTTCTTGATAATTAGTCTGCTGTCTTAACTGCGTACTTGATAGCATCCTTATTTACGTAACCGCTCTTTTCCCATGTTACGTTTGTACCGGTAACACCGGAGAATGTATAGCCGTCATTGATTACTGACTTAAGAGCTTCGCAGATTGTTGAAGGAGAATCTGTAACCTGTACGTTTGCTTTTTCAAGAGCACCCTTTAATGCATATACAACGTCATATGCGGAAGCACCGAACTGGTTAAGAGTTTCAGCACCGTATTTTTCGGTGTATTTCTTGATGAATTCAGCAGCAGCACCTTCAGTTGCTTTTGAGTTGAAGTGTGAAAGGAATGAAACTTCCTGAGGAATTGAGTTGATATCAAAGCCTTCTACTGAAGTATCGATACCGTCAAGACCGTCACAGCCATAGTAAACAGCATCAGCAGCAACATCATTTTTAGCTTCTGTCATGAACTGAGCAGCGGGTGTATAATAGATGGGCATAAAGATGAACTTGCAATCTTTAAGTGTGCTGATCTGTGAAGCAAATGATGCAACTGTGTCACCTGAGAAGTTTGCTTCTACAACCGTAACTGATTTGTCAAGAGTTGCAAGGAACTGCTCACGGATACCTGTTGAATAAGCATCGTCTGATTTGTAAAGCATACCGATTGTCTGACCTGCATATTTTTCGGAAACGTACTTAGCTGCAACAGCACCCTGGTTACCGTCTGCGAAGCACATCTGGAAAGCATTGTCAAATTCAGCAACGTCATTTGCAGATGCAGAAGGAGTCATAAAGAATACGTTATCTTCTTTTGAAAGAGTCTTGAATTCCAAGCAGGGATTTGTGGTAACACAGCCAAGTGAAAGCTGCATTCCTTCTTCGTACATTGCATTATAGTTTGTACTTACTTTTTCTGCTTTATGTTCGTCGTCCATCATAACGAACTTAATCTTAACACCGTTAACACCGCCGGCTGCATTGATTTCATCAACAGCCATCTGGGCGCTGTTTTTAACTGCTATGCCGTAAACCGCAGCACCGCCTGTCAAAGGTCCGGAAGCACCAATGTAGAACTCTGCATTCTTTGATGCATAACCGTCAGAAGCACCTGCATTGCCACCGTTTTCTCCGCAACCTGTGAGCGAAGCGACCGATGCAACCATAAGTGCTGCAAGACCTACTGAAACTACTTTTTTGAACATTGATCCACTTTTCATTTTTCTTACCTTCCTTATCAATTATTTTCGGATTTCTAATACTCTTCCGAATTGATGTGTATAGTATAACTGCGTATCAAATATCAGTCAACTAAATATTACTTATACTTATATAAGTTTTTCTTATGTGTCATTAGCTTTCTAAAAAGGTATTATTTTTTCAAATATTCATCTATTGCCGCCGCCGCAGTTTTGCCTGCGCCCATAGCAAGAATAACCGTTGCCGCACCCGTTACAGCATCGCCGCCTGCATATACGCCGTCTTTAGACGTTGCACCCGTTTCTTCGTGAACGATAATGCCGCCGTGGGAATTTACTTCAAGTCCCGACGTAGTATCTTTAATCAGCGGATTGGGGGACGTTCCTATTGAAATAATAACCGCATCTGCATCAATGGTGAACTCGCTTCCTGGAATTTCTACGGGTCGACGTCTGCCCTTTTCGTCCGGCTCACCCAATTCCATTTTAATACATTCGACCTTTTCAACGAAGCCGTTTTTGGGATCACGTTTATCATCGGGATTATTGTATGCAATAATTCTTGTGGGATTGTTAAGCAGATTGAATTCTATTCCCTCTTCCATAGCGTGCTCAACTTCTTCCTTACGTGCCGGAAGCTCGTTAAGTGAACGTCTGTAAACGATATGAACCTTGTCCGCACCTAATCTAAGCGCCGTTCTTGCCGCATCCATTGCAACGTTTCCGCCGCCGACTACAACCACGTTCTTTGCCTTCATAATAGGTGTGGAAGAATTGTCAAGATATGCTTTCATAAGATTGCTTCTTGTCAAGAACTCATTTGCTGAATAAACACCCTTGCTTGATTCTCCCGGAATGCCCATAAATCTGGGAAGTCCTGCGCCCGAACCGATAAATACCGCTTCATAACCGTCTTCAAACAGTTCGTCTACCGTAATCGTTTTGCCGACAACCACGTTTGTTTCAATATCAACGCCCAATTTTTTCAGCGTATCAACTTCCTTTTGAACAATTGTCTTGGGCAATCTAAATTCGGGAATACCGTAAACAAGTACGCCGCCTGCAAGGTGCAATGCTTCAAAAACCGTTACTTTATATCCTTTTTTCGCAAGGTCGCCTGCGCAAGCAAGTCCTGAAGGACCTGAACCGACAACTGCAACCTTGTGTCCGTTGGATTCGGGAACTTCAACATTGCCGTCACTGTGTTCGTTATGCCAATCGGCAACGAATCTTTCAAGTCTGCCTATGCCGACCGATTCACCTTTTATTCCGCGAACGCATTTTGATTCGCATTGTGTTTCCTGCGGGCAAACACGTCCGCATACCGCCGGAAGACTTGACGATTGATTGATGATTTTATATGCTTCTTCAAACTCGCCTTCTCTAACCTTTTCGATAAATGCAGGAATATGTATCTTTACCGGGCATCCTTGAACACAAGGCATATTCTTGCAATTAAGGCAGCGTGCCGCCTCGTCAAGAGCAGTCGCTTCCGAATATCCGATTGCAACTTCCTTAAAATTTCTTGCACGGACTTTAGGGTCCTGCGTAGGCATCGGGTTTTTATTCATACTCATATTTGCCATAATTATTCCGCCTCCTTGCCAAACAGGTTGCACGCTTCATCGTATGCGTGTTTTTCAAAGTCTTTATACATTGTTCCACGCATCATTGCCTCGTCAAAATCCACTTCATATCCGTCAAAGTCGGGGCCGTCAACGCAAGCGAATTTAGTTTTTCCGCCAACGGTCAACCTGCAGCCGCCGCACATTCCGGTGCCGTCAATCATTATCGGATTCATTGAAACAGTGGTTTTTACCCCAAACGGTTTTGCCGTTGCAACAACGAATTTCATCATAATAAGCGGACCGATTGTAATAACTTCATCATATTTTTCGCCCGCTTCGAGTTTTTCCTTAAGCGGAACGGTGACTAATCCCTGTCTGCCGTACGAACCGTCATCGGTCATTATTGTCAGTTCATCCGAGCAGGCCTTGAATTCATCCTCAAGAATTAAAAGGTCCTTGCTTCTGAAGCCAACGATAGAATGCACGTGGCAGCCCATCTCATGAAGTTTTCTTGCAATGGGAAGTGCGATGGCGCATCCTACGCCGCCGCCAACAATACATACGTTCTTTCTGCCTTCAAGTTCCGTTTTTCTTCCGAGAGGTCCGACAAAATCCTGAATGTAATCGCCTTTTTCTTTTCCGTTAAGTTTTTTGGTTGTTCCGCCTACGATTTGAAAAATAATATCGACGGTTCCTTTTTCACGGTCATATCCCGCAACAGTCAGCGGAATACGTTCACCGTTTTCATCAACACGCAAAATGATAAACTGTCCCGGCTCTGCCTTTTTGGCAACAAGCGGTGCTTCAACAGACATAAAGGTTACTGTTGGATTAAGTACTTTTTTATCAACTATTTTATACATCTTTTTATCCTCGCTTATTTATTTTCAAGCTGATCGATACGGTCCGAAAGCTTTTTGATTGCTTGTGCAACAGGGTCCGGAATATGTGTGTGGTCAAGAAGTTCTACCTTTTCGCCAGCCACACGAACGACTTTTGCAGGAACGCCTACCGCCGTAGCATGATCGGGAATTTCGTTAAGAACTACCGCATTTGCGGCAATACGGCTGTTATCGCCCACCTTAAACGAGCCGAGTATCTTTGCGCCGCAGCCAACAAGCACGTTATTTCCGAGTGTAGGGTGACGTTTTCCCTTTTCTTTACCCGAGCCGCCCAGTGTGACTCCCTGATACAGAAGGCAATCATCGCCCACAATAGCAGTTTCGCCGATAACAATTCCCATACCGTGGTCAATTACAAGGCGCTTTCCGATTTGTGCGCCGGGATGAATTTCAATACCCGTTTTTCGTCTTGAATGCTGCGATATGGCACGGGCAATAAAGAACATTTTTTTCGTATAGAACCAATGTGCAATTCTGTGATAAATAATCGCATGAACGCCGGGATACAAAAGAAAAATACTTATTTTACTTCTTGCCGCAGGATCTCTTTCCTTATATGCTTTAAGAAGATCATCTAAATTTTTGAACATAAATACTCCTGAATACAATAATATATAATACAAATATAATCAATATTTGTAAATTAGTCAAGGAAAATCAACTAAAATTGCGGTTTAATTCATAAAAAAATTCAGTTAAACATAAATAAAGACTGTCAAACTGCTTGAATTTCTTAAAGGAATGTGCTACAATAAATGCAGAATACAATACTTAATTATTTTAGCGAGGTAAATATGCTTTTCAAAAGACAGGATATTGCAATAGATTTAGGTACTGCAACTGTTTTAATTTACGTTAAAGGAAAAGGTATCGTTTTGCGTGAACCCAGTGTAGTTGCCGTTGATTCGGAAACGGGCGTTGTTCAGGGTGTGGGTTTTGAAGCGCAAAGAATGCTCGGCAGAGCGCCTGAGAACATAACCGTTGTTCGTCCTTTGCGTGACGGAGTTATTTCCGACGGTGAAATCACTCAGCAGATGCTTGAATTGTTTATGAAAAAAGCAGTTCCGAAACGTGGACTTCTTAAACCGAGAATAATTATGTGCGTACCCAGCGGAGTTACCGATGTTGAACAGCGTTCGGTTCTCGGTGCGGCGCAACGTTTAGGCGCAAAAAGTACCTTTATTATGGAAGAACCCAAAGCGGCGGCTATCGGCGCAAATATTGATATCAACAAGCCTCACGGTTCAATGATTGTTGACATTGGCGGCGGAACCACCGATATTGCATTGCTTTCATTGGGCGGATGCGTTGTCAGCACTTCAATAAGAGTTGCCGGCAATAAAATGGATGACGCCATAGTAAAATATATGCGCAAGAAACATAATTTGCTTATAGGTGAAAGAACCGCAGAGATGCTTAAAATCAATATCGGTTCCGCATGGCCGAGAACCGAGCCTTTAACATACGAGGTTATGGGAAGAAACCTCTTAAGCGGTCTTCCGAAAAGTATTGAGGTTACTTCCGAGGAAATTCAAGAAGCGCTTCAAGATTCGCTTGATAATATAATTGCCGAAATAAGAAAAGTACTTGACGAAGTTCCTCCGGAGCTTTCCGCCGACATTATCGAAAGCGGAATAGTTCTTACGGGCGGCGGAGCAATGCTTCTCGGCTTCGACAAGCTTATTTCTTCGGTAACGGGTGTCAACTGTTATGTTGCGGAAGACGCCGTTTCCTGTGTTGCATTAGGTGCGGGAAAATGCTTGGATAACCTTGACTACTACGATCCGCTTTTGCCGGATGAACTTCAGTAAAAAAGTTAAACCACCGTTTTTTCAAATCGGTGGTTTTATTTATTTATGCGAGTTTATCCATTTTAGAATATCAGCATAATCAAATGTTCCGTCAGCAACAGACAGACCGAGTTTAATCAATTCGTCTTGACTAAATGATAATTGTATGCTGTTAAGACGTAATGTTGTAAGCATTATCAGCACACCTATTCTTTTGTTTCCGTCAACAAAAGCATGATTATTGGTAAGTGCATACATAAGCCGTGCAGATTTTTCTTCCGCAGATGGGTACTTTTCCATTTCGTCGAAAGAAGCATTGGCGCTATAAACAGCAGATTCAAGTAATCCAATATCTCGTATTCCGTTGCTTCCGCCGGTGCGTTCAATCAGTTTTTCATGCAATGAAACAACTTCTTCTACTGTTAATAGTATCATTTGGCAAGCTCCGTAAACGCCTCGATATTTTCACTAATTATAGAATCGGCAACGGAATCGATCCTCGCTTTTCGCATTTGTATCGAATTAGCAATTTGATCATATTCTTCAAAATCGACAACAACATAACGAGGCTTGTTATTTTTCATTATTACCGCCATTCCGTTTTCATCCACAAGATGAACGACCTTTGAAAAATTTTGATTTGCATCGGTCATCGGAACAATAAGTTTCGTGTTAAGCATCATTATAATCACCTCAATATTATTATATACAAAAGTTAGGATAAATGCAACCTATTTTTATCGAATAAAAAATCCGCTTAAATATAAGCGGATTTTTCTTATCATTCTGCAATAAGTGTCTTTAACTGTTGCGCTGTTCTGTACCCTATAATTGTTTTTTCGGGTTCGCCGTCTTTGAAAAGAATCATACACGGAATATTGCTGATATTGAACTTTTCCGCAAGATTATTATTTTCATCAACGTTAACCTTTGCAACAAGGATACTGTCGCACTCATTAGCAAGCTTTTCAAGTTCGGGCTGAATCATTTTGCAAGGTCCGCACCAATCGGCATAAAAATCAACCAGTACGGGAAGCTTACTCATTTCCACTTCGCTATGGAAAGACTGTTCACTTACATATTTAATGTCGGACATTATGATTTTCTCCCTCTGTATTATTCACATTTGCAAGATGATTATCATATAAAAACCTAATTCTGTCAAACGCTTTATAACAAATGTTTTCAAATTTACAATTTGTACATTTTTAACAGATTATTTATGATTTATTATCAGAATTTAACTGATAATACAACAAAATCATTCTTTTTCTGCGGTGGAAGAAATATAAAGTTCGTCCATTTGTTTTTGTTCAACAACGTCCGGAGCGCCCGTCAGCAAGCAGGAAGCATTCTGCATTTTGGGGAATGCGATAACATCTTTAATGTTATCGGCGCCTGCAAGAAGCATTGCAAGACGGTCAAAACCGATGGCAAGTCCGCCGTGCGGAGGTGCGCCGTACTTAAATGCATCAACAAGGAATCCGAAACGGTCTTGAATATCTTCATCGTTAAAGCCGAGAAGTCTGAACATTCTGCTTTGAATTTCGGAAGAATGAATTCTGATTGAACCGCCACCCAATTCATATCCGTTAAGAACGATATCGTATGCCTTTGCTCTTGTTCTGCCGGGGTCGGTTTCAAGGAACGGAAGATCCTCGTCCATAGGCGAAGTGAAGGGATGATGTTCTGCAACAAATCTCTGTTCTTCTTCGGAATATTCAAAAAGCGGGAATTCAGTTACCCAGCAAAGCTCGTAGGTATTTTCGGGAATAATGTTCGTTCTTCTTGCAATTTCCTGACGAAGTGCGCCAAGACTGTCGAAAACAACCTTATTTTTATCTGCAACCGCAAAAATAACGTCTCCGTTTTCTGCTTCAACGAATTTTGCAAGCTCGTCAAACTGTTCTTGATTGAAGAACTTGTTTACGCTTGAACGGTATCCGTCTGCAGTCTTGATAATCCAAACAAGACCTTTTGCACGGTAACTCTTAATATATTCTGCCAAAGAATCAATATCTTTTCTTGTGAATTTGTCCGCACAGTTTTTCGCAACTATTGCACGAACGCTTCCGCCGTTGGCAATAGCATCACGGAATACGGAGAACTCGGAATCTTTTACAAGCTCGGAGATGTTTTTGATAAGCATACCGAATCTTAAATCGGGTTTATCCGATCCGTAATTTTCCATTGCATCGCAATATTTAATTCTGCGAATGGGAAGCTCAATATCTATTCCCTTTACGTCCTTAAAAACTTTTTTGATAAGTCCCTCGGTCATACCCATAACGTCGTCTTCTTCAACGAACGACATTTCCATATCGATCTGGGTAAATTCGGGCTGACGGTCGGCACGAAGGTCTTCATCACGGAAGCAGCGTGCGATTTGATAGTATCTGTCAAATCCGGAAATCATAAGAAGCTGCTTGAACAACTGAGGTGACTGAGGAAGTGCAAAGAATTTGCCCGGCTGAACACGGCTGGGAACAAGGTAATCTCTTGCACCTTCGGGAGTGCTCTTTGTAAGCATCGGAGTTTCAATTTCCAAAAATCCGTTATCGTTAAGATAATTTCTTACGCTTGCGGCAATGTTGCTGCGCATAATGAAATAATTCTGCATAGAAGGTCTGCGAAGATCAAGATAACGGTACTTAAATCTAAGTGCTTCGTTTACCGAAACACTGTCATTTACCTCAAAGGGTGTTACTTCTGCCTCAGAAAGAATTTTTACCGACGTTGCTTCAATTTCGATTTCGCCGGTTGCAAGTTCCTTATTGATATTTTCTTCTGTTCTGCCGATAACGTTGCCCGTAATTGCAAGCACGTATTCGCTTCTTACCTGAGCAATTCTTTCAAAAAGTTCCTTGTTTTTTGTTCCGTCAAACGTTACCTGAACAATGCCGCTGCGGTCTCTCAACCACATAAACGTAAGGCCGCCCAAGTCACGTCTGCGCTGTACCCAACCCATAACAGTGATGCTCTGTCCGATATGTTCTTTGCGAACAAGTCCGCACATAATGCTGCGTTTTGTTCCGTTCAATAATTCTGTCATTTCTTAAAACCTCAATTTATCAATTATTTCATCAGGTGTAAGTTCCTGCTGTGTTCCGTCTGCCATATTTTTAAGCACGTATTTGCCTTTTTCAAGTTCCTGCGAGCCAATAACAACGGTATAAGGAGCATTGATTTTTCCCGCATACTTGAACTGTGCCTTAAACGACCTCTTATTGTGGTCAACCTCTGCACTTATTCCGTTTTTACGAAGTGCCTGAACGAATTCAAATGCCTTAATTCTTTCATTTTCCTCTCCGCCCGAAACAACGTACACTTTGAAAAGTTCGGGACTTTCGGGAAGAAGATTCTGATTTTCCATAAGCATAAGCAAACGTTCGATTCCCATTCCGAAGCCTATTCCGCAAACCTCTTTGTCGCCAAGTTGCTGAACAAGTCCGTCATATCTGCCTCCGCCGCAAACGGTAAGTTCTCCGCCGTCAACGGGCGCAATGATTTCGAACACAGTCTTTGTGTAATAGTCAAGTCCGCGAACAATTCTCGGATTTACCTTAAAGGGAATTTCCATTTGCGTCAAAATCTTTTGAAGCATTGAAAAATGCTCTTTACATTCATCGCAGATATAATCAAGAATAACCGGTGCATTGTCTGCATCTCTGCCGCAGTCAACATCCTTGCAGTCAAGAATACGCATGGGGTTTCTGTCAAGACGGCTTTGGCAAGTTTCGCAAAGTTTTTTGCCCTTAAAATATTCTTTTAATGCCTCGTTGTACTTTTCACGGCACTTAGGACAACCGATACTGTTAATATTAAGTGTCAGTCCTTTAAGTCCGCATGCGGACAGTACGGAAAAACCGAGCATAATTATTTCCGCATCAAGTGTGGGTTCGCTTCCGCCGAACGCTTCAACGCCGAACTGATGATGTTCACGAAGTCGTCCGCTCTGAGGCTTTTCATAGCGGTAAACGGGTGTAAAATAAAACATTTTAAGCGGAAGTGCATCATTGAACATTCCGTGTTCAATAAAGGCTCTTGCGGCGCCTGCCGTTCCTTCCGGCTTAAGCGTAATGCTTCTGTCGCCTTTATCGTTAAATGTGTACATTTCCTTTTGTACAACGTCGGTCGTATCTCCTACGCCTCGAAGAAAAAGTTCCGTATGTTCAAAACCGGGTGTGCGGACTTCACGGTAGCCGTTTACCTTTGCCGCCTGCTTCATTATTCCTTCAACGTAGTGCCATTTATACGACTCGTAAGGTGTTACGTCTTTTGTTCCTTTCGGTGCCTGTGTAAGCATAAAAAATCTCCTAAGAAGTTATTATATATAAATTATACTTTATTTTCGAATTGTGTCAAATATATTCATTCAAACAACGCAGTTTTTCGAATATTTGCTTCGTCAATTCTTTGATAATATTCGTATATGCTCTTAAAATTAAATGCACGTTCTATTCTGTCGTCGTTCTTTATGATTCTTTTGGAAACGCCGCCGCATCCAAGCGCAAGGATATCCGTGGTTTCTTCCATAATGTCAATATTGTAAACACCGATATGACCTTTTTTTGCATATCCGATATTCTCGAAGTTTCCCGTCATATACTTTTGGCGATACAGATAGTACGGCTCATAATTTTTACCTATAAGCACGTCCTGCGCACCCTCTACCATTTTGCAGACATCCTCTGCATTTGTGGGTTTATACCCCGATTCAAACATCTTTGAACCTCTCTTTATGGCAAGTGTATGAACGGTAATATTTTCGGGGTCAAGGGCAAGCACCTTTTCAAGTGTTGCAAAAAACATATCCGTGCTTTCCTCCGGAAGTCCTGCAATAAGGTCGGTATTGATTGTCTTAAACCCTATTTCCCTTGCGAGAGTAAAGCAATCAATTATTTCCTGCGGACTGTGGCTTCTGCCGATTTTAGCAAGGGTTGCCTCGTTCATACTTTGAGGATTGATGCTTATTCTGTCCACACCGCATCTTTTCATTACCTTCAGTTTGTTCTCCGTTATGGTGTCAGGTCTGCCCGCTTCTACGGTAAATTCAATTTCCGGCTTGAAATTTTCATTTGCACAAAGCATCATTTCTTCAAAAAGCGATTCAGTAAGTGCCGTGGGCGTACCTCCGCCGATATACACGCATCTTATCTTTTTGTTAAGATTTTTTACAAGTTTCGCCGTGTCGGCAATTTCTTTCTTTAATGCCGCAACATACGGAATCATCAGTTTTTCGCCTTTTGTAGAATCGGTAGACGAAAACGAACAGTATGTGCATCTTGTTCTGCAAAAAGGAATGCCTATGTAAATATCAATTTCATCATCTTTCGGAAAGAAAAAATCGCCTTGATTGTTGCAAATTCTTTCAAGCAAATCTGCTTTTTTCGCAGGAAGGTCATATTTTGACGTAAGAACGTTTTTGTCAAGACCGTATTCCCTAAGCAGTTTTGTGGGCCTTATTCCCGTAAGTGAACCCCACGGAAGATTTTTGCCGAAAACTTTTTTCATCAGGTAATATACCGAAAGCTTTGCGCAACGTTTTTTTATTCTTTTTTCTTCAATATCGTCTTTAGCATTAAGCATTTCGGAATATTCTGCTTTTTCGCCCTTATATTCTGCCGTGGAAACGATTTTTCCCTCATAACATTCTTCTGTTACGGTAATATCCGCATTTTTCTCAACAAGTTCAATGTTGTCCACATCCGTAAAGCTTCTTATGCTTTCGGAAATATCATTATAAAAATTTTCAACGTTAGTTTTTAATCTCATATCTTTTCCTATAAATACGGATTGTATTTTTTCTCGTCGCCGATTGTTGTCATTCCGTTATGTCCCGGATAAACTTTCGTATCGTCCGGAAGTACGAAAAGTTTTTCCTTTATGCTTCTTTCAAGTGTTTCAAAGCTTCCGCCGAAAAAGTCGGTTCTTCCAACTCCTCCTGCAAAAAGCGTATCTCCCGAAAAAAGTGTTTTTTCTTCTTCCGCATAAAAGCACACACTACCCGTGCTATGCCCCGGAGTAGGTATTACTTTTAATGCTCCGCCGCCGAGCGCAACGGTGTCGCCGTAAAATTCATCCGCAGATGTATGCTTAACGCTCATACCGAACATTCCCGCCACGTTAATTGAGTCGTCATTCAGCATCGGAGCATCATATTTAGATATGAACAGTTTAGCATTTGTGCGTTGCTTCAACTGTTCTGCACCGCCGAAGTGGTCAAAGTGACCGTGAGTAAGTAAAATCTTATCAATTTTAATTCCGTTTGCGGAAACTGTGCTCATTATCTTTTCACAGTCGTCGCCGGGGTCTATCACGGCACAAGATACTCCGTCAAAAGTAACGATATAGCAATTTACCCCCATCATTCCCACGCTGACCGAAAATATTTTCATCTCAAAAACTCCTGTCACTTTCAAGCAGGATAGTGGTGGGACCGTCGTTTATAAGTTCCACCTTCATATCCGCACCGAATTTCCCCGTTTGAACTTCTATTCCCATATCACGGATTTTTTTGCAAACAAGTTCGTAAAGCGGTTCGGATATTTCACCCTTTGCGGCACGAATAAACGAAGGTCTTCTTCCCTTTCTCGCATCGCCGTAAAGTGTAAACTGTGATACAACAAGAATACTGCCTTTAACGTCAACCAACGACAAATTGAGTTTGTCTTCCGAATCCGGAAAAATTCGTGCATTTACGGTTTTGTCAACAATATAGTCAACGTCCTTTTCCGTATCCGTATCGGTAACGCCCACAAGAAGCAAAATGCCCTTTCCGATTTCCGAAATTTTTTCGCCGTCGATAGTTACCGAAGCGCTTAATACTCTTTGAATTAGTCCTCTCATCAGTTATTCACCCTGTACACATCATAGATGCCCTGTATTTTTTTGAAATCTTTGATAATTTTATTAAGCTGTTCCGTGTCGGAAATGCGAATACCGATGTTAATCGTTCCGATTCCGTCATGCGCCGAAACGTTCAGCGCGGCAATATCGGATTTATTATTGTAGACGCAGTTTGAAATTTCGAGAATAATTCCCTGACGGTCGTAGCAGCGCATCTGAATATTTGCAACGTAATCGCTTTGTGTTTCGTTATCCCAACGAACCTCCACCTCACGTTCACGCTCGAAGCCGCTTATGTTACTGCAATCTTTTCTGTGAACGGACACGCCTCTGCCACGGGTAATATATCCGACTATTTCATCCCCCGGAACCGGCGAACAGCAACGTGCAAAACGAACAAGCATATTTTCTTCGCCTTTAACGATTACACCGTTGTCGTTTTTATCGTGCTTGTGTTGAGTTTTCGCCTTTTGCTCAACAACCTGCTCAACCTTTACGGTTTTCTTGTATTCCTCAACAAGTTTCGGAAGCAACTGATGCACGCTCAATCCGCCGTAGCCTATTGAAGCATACAAATCATCCATGGACTGAATTTTATATTTTACAAAAAACGGTTCAAGCCACTCTGTTCTTGTTAAACTTGAAAGTGCATATCCGAGGCGTTTTGCTTCCTTGTCCAGCATATCACGTCCGGTGGTAATGTTTTCCTCACGAAGTTCTTTTTTGAACCACGCTTTAATCTTACTTTTTGCCTCGTTTGTGTGAACGATATTAAGCCAATCACGGCTCGGACCGTGTCCCGCATTAGCCGAAGCAGTCAGAATTTCGATAATATCCCCGTTTTTCAGTTTCGTATCAATGTTTACTATTCTGCCGTTGATTTTTGCGCCGATACATCTATGTCCCACAGACGAATGAACCGCATAAGCAAAGTCAAGAGGTGTTGCACCCATAGGCAGACTTTTAACGTCGCCCTTCGGTGTGAATACGAATACTTCATCATTAAAAAGTTCGGTTTTTACAACGTCGATGAATTCGGCACTGTCCTTTGCTTCGTGTTCAAAATCCATCATTTTGCGAAGCCACGAAAGTTTTTCTTCGCCGCTTGACAGTCCGCCGGTCTTGCCTTCTTTATATTTCCAATGTGCGGCGATACCGTATTCAGCCGTATTGTGCATTTCCTCAGTACGAATTTGTATTTCAAACGGCATACCGTCTTTTCCGATTACGGTAGTATGCAACGACTGATACATATTCGCCTTAGGCATTGCAATATAGTCCTTAAATCTGCCGGGCATAGGAACAAATTCACTATGCATTATTCCCAATGCTTCATAGCAAAACCTGACGTCGGGGACAATTATTCTTACTGCACTTAAATCATAAATATGTTCAAGGTCTTCGCTCAGCTGATGACGCATTTTTTTATAAATGCTGTAATAATGCTTTGGTCTGCCGTACACCTTTACCGTAGGAATATTCGATTTTTCAAGTGTCGTGTTGATAATGTTTATTATTTCTTCGATTTTCTGCTGACGTTCTTCCCTACCCGAATTTATGGTGTCTGCTATATATTTATACGCCGTAGGGTCAAGATATTTTAAGCTTAAATCCTCAAGTTTCCACTTGATTTGATAAATACCGAGTCGGTTTGCAAGCGGTGCATAAATATCAAGAGTTTCCTTTGCAATTCTCCTGCGTTTTGAATCCTCACAACATTCAAGAGTTTGCATATTGTGAAGTCTGTCCGCAAGTTTTACAAGAATAACACGGATATCGTGCGCCATTGCAAGAAACATTTTTCTTAAGTTTTCTGCCTGCGCTTCCTCTTTTGAAGCAAACTGAATTTTGCTTAATTTTGTAACGCCCTTGACGATTTCACTTATTTCGGTTCCGAACTGTTCGTTTATCTCCTCGTGCGTCACGGGTGTATCTTCCACAACGTCATGAAGGAACGCCGCACAAACCGCCTGATAATCCATTCCCATATCCATAAGTATCATTGCAACGTTTTCAGGATGCGTTATATACTTTTCACCCGATTCGCGCATTTGTCCCTCATGGGCTTCGGCGGCAAAATTATGAGCTTTTTCAATAAGCTCCCTTTCGTTCGGAGCATACTGTTCTAACAATTCGTCACAAGTTCTCATTTTTTATTCCTATTATTCACACACAATAATATTTTACTGTAAAACTGACTTTCTTCAAGTTTTCTTTTTGCGGCGTTTTTATTTACCGAAACGGAAAATTCTTCCTTGACCGTAATAAATCCAAGTTCCGCAAATGTATCAAGCGCCACTGAAATAAGCGGCATCGGAATTTGCTTCCGCAACGAAATTTCCTTTACTGCGCTCATTCTGTCGTCAAAATTTCCCACACACTCCGTAATGGCTTTGTATGCAAGAAGCATATTCTCCCTTGAAAACTGTTTGTATTCATCGAAAACTGCATCGAACATTTCAAGATTGCACTTCAAGCAGTATATTTCACTTTCGGGAGCAACGCTTTTAATATAATCCGCATAGCCCGGATTAAGACAATCAAAAAGAACTATTCTCTTATACATCCCGAAATTTATTTTTTCCGTCTTCGGGCAAAGTACAAGGGAGTTATATCCGTTTACTTTATCCCTCGGCAAATACACGGAAACGTCAAATCTCGGAAATTCTTCTTTACATATCTGAACGATTTCATTTGAATATGTCGGGTGGTCGCAAAGAATAACCGTTCCGGAAATATCCTCGTCATCCCATTCCGAAATCATATACGCAAGTTCTTGAGAATTTTCAACAATATTTGCGCCGGAAGTATTGTTTTTAGGGTACACGAGCCGTGAATAAAATGATGCGGTAAGTTCTTCTATACATTCAAGCGGTTTAAGAACTTCCATTTCCTTTATATCAACGACTTTAAGATTTACGGTAGCATTGTTCTTCCACACGTTTATTTCCGGCCGAACGATAGCAGAACAGTTTACCGGATGAAAATAGTCGCAGTTGTTGTTTTCATAATTGAATGCAACGGCGGTTGCGCTTCCCGTTTCATCCCTCAATGAGCACTTAAGATGTTTGTTATTTGCGCCCATTGTTTTGGCATTTTCGCTTTTTACGTTGTCTATTCTAAGCGTTACTTCGTTGTTTCCGCACCCAAACGGCTGAAACATTTGGCACGTTTTGCAAAAATCAAAATTCACCTGCGAAATTTTTGCCTTTGAATCGTAAGTAATTTTCGGATATAGCGTTTTAAGGTCGTAGTTTTCTCTTATAAAACCGTCAAGCCGCTGTGTAAGTGCTTCTATATCGGAAACATTTACCGACAGTCCCGCCGCCATTTTATGTCCGCCGAACTGAATAAGAATATCGCTTGCACTGTTTAACAGTTCGTATAAATCTATTCCGTCAACACTGCGTCCCGAACCTTTTGCTATTCCGTCGGTGCTTGAATACACAATAGCAGGACGCTTATATTTTTCACATACCCGTGCCGCACAAAGTCCTATAACTCCTACATCAAGACCGTCCGAGCCTACAACAATAACCTTATATTTCTTTGCCAAATCGTTGTCGGTTATGGTTTTTTCAACCATTTCCAACATTTCTTTTTCGGTATCTTGTCTTAACGTGTTAAGTCTGCACAGTTCTTCACCGAGAACATTCAGCTTTTCATCGTCCTCTTCAAGTAAAAACTTAATCGCAGTATCGGCATCTGCCATTCTGCCCGCCGCATTAAGTCTCGGACCGATGTTAAATCCTATTGTTCTTGAATTGACCTCGTCCTTGCTATCCGAAAGTTCAAGTAAGCGCTTAAAGCACTTTCTCGGCTCGGAATTGAATTTTTGCAAACCGAGTTTAACTATTCTTCTGTTTTCGTCCACAAGCGGAACCACGTCTGCAACGGTTGCCACCGCCGCAAGGTCGATAAGGTCGTTTGCTTCTTCCCCTATAAGCGCCTGTGCAATTTTGAATGCAATCCCCGCACCGGAAAGGTCGGGATTTCTGTAAGTGTCGCCCGGCTGACCGGGTTTAACTACAAGGCACTTGGGAATACGTTCGCCGATAGTATGATGATCCGTTATGATAATTTCCCTGCCCTGACTTATGACTTTATCAACAAGGTCCGCAGAAGCAATTCCGCAATCCACGGTAATTACAAGCTGGCAATCCTCATAAATTTTGTTAAGCGCTTCCTCGTTAAGTCCGTAGCCCTCTTCACGTCGGCTTGGAACATAATAACTGTTCTTTACGCCGAATCTGTTAAGTGCGATAGTCATAATTGCGATTGCCGTTGTTCCGTCAACGTCAAAATCGCCGAAAACCGCTATTTTACCGGAACTTTCTTTTATTCGTTTGACCGCTTCCACAAGCTTGTCCATATTGAGAATTTCAAACGGATCGTAAATCTGTTCCGAATATAAAAATTCTTCACATTTTTCTTTAGTGTTAAACCCTCTGTTTGAAAGAATTTGTGCTGAAAGTTCGTCAATATTAAGTTGTTGCGCAAGTAATTTTACGTTATCAAAATCAATTTGAGAAACCCTTTTCATGGGCTGAAGAACAAGTGGCATAAATCCTCCGGAATAAACAAGTGGTTAAAATGCGCAAAACTCCCTTCCGATAAACAGAAGGGAGTTGCATAATACAATCAGTTTATTTTACTTTGCAGAAAAACTTTGCAAAAGCAGGCATAACGAATAATGCGACGATTGCATTTACTACCGTACCGATAAGAGCGGTGAGTGCAAATTTCTTGGTAACAACTCCGCCGAAGATGAGAGCAATAACAAGAACTGCTGCGGCGATTGCGCAAAGAACAACCGTCAAAACGTTCATTTCTTTTACGCTTGCAGCAATGGCATTTTCTTTGCCGGAAATCTTTTTACCGTTTACTTTGCCGATAAGATTGAAAGCGATGTTAAGTGCAAATGCAAGTGAAGCAGTTGCAACGCAGGCAGGAACGGTATATTCGCCAACGCCAACGTGAGTGATTGAAATCAAACCAACGGTAGCCATTGAAACGATTGCCGCATCCGCAACGGATGAAACAGCGCCTTTAACACCGAAGCTGATGAACAAATAAACTGCAATAGCTGCAAGAACAATCAGCAAGGGCCAATATTCAAGAATAGTCTTGTAAGTAAGCGTGCCGGAAAGTGTATAAATAGCACCTTCATATTTAAGGAAGTACTTATCCGAAAGAAGATTTTCAGCAGATTCGAAAACCTTTTGTGCATCGTCTGCTTTGAAATAAACAACTGCTCTTGTGGCATCCTTAGTGGTGTAAGCATCTTTAAGAGTAATTTCTTTTTGAACGAGGCATTCCTTTGCGCCTGCTTCCTTCATTATTGCTTCAACATCGGAAGCATTGAAATCATCGTTAAGTTCTACTCTGTAAACGTTTGTCCAGTCCGCTTGAACGTCACGGGTGAATTTGAAGATAAATGCGCAGGCAAATAATACAACTGCCAAACAAACCGAAACGATAACTGTAAGCTTTGCGTTTTTCATATTATTCACCTCTCTTGAGTCCAAGCTTGTCAGCGCTTGAAACTCCTATTCCTATAAATAAATTTGTGATATGCTTAATCATAACAAGAGCGGTAAATAATGCGATAATGCCGCCGCCGATAAGTGCGATTCCGAGGAACTTTGTTGCACCGCCGAAGATCCAAAGAAGGATTCCTGCGCCAACAGCAACAAGGCAGATTTCCAAAATCGGGTTTTTAGCATTGGAAACACCGTTTTTAAGCGAATCCTCAATGTTCTTGCCGGAAGCATACTGTTTTGCAATAGCATTCAAAACTGCAACGTGAGCGCCTACAACAAGCAATGCGCTTAAGCCAAGTCCCAAAAGACCTGCGAACGAAGCGGTAAACCATGTGAATGTTGCCGCAAAGAACGAAAGAGCAATAAGAGCAACTAATGTTGAAACTGTTGCCGCAACACCCATAAACTTATAAGCGATGATGTAATAAACAGCAGCAAGAACAAGAATTGCAGCAAGAGCGATGTAGAAAATAAGTGCAAAGTTTACATCGTTTGCCGAAACGAGAATGCCCATATCATTTTCAGCGGTGATTTTACCTGAAATAGCACCCGAATCAACGCAGTATGCAAAAGCAAGTGCCGTTGATGATGAACTGAACGAAATGTCCATCTTTCCGTTTGTAACAACTTCTGAACCGTTGAAAGCGGAGGTTGCTTCGCTGCCGTCCATATTTACAGCTAATGAATACGAACCGTTTGAAGTAAGCTCTTTAAGTTTTGCTTTAGCTTCATTTTTAAGCTGAATTTGGACCTTATAGCTTGATGAAGATTCTGCACCGAGAACCTTAACGCCTTTTACGTCAGCATTGGTGAAAACCGTTTCGCCACCGCTTGTAATAGCAAGTGCGCCGTTGTTTTCAAGAATTGATTCAAGACCTGAAACTGAACTTGAGCCGGGCAATTCGATACGAATCATATTGTCATCGGCACGTCTTACAACTGCCGAGCCGTAACCGAGGCTTTCAAATCTTTTTTCAATTATCTTAACTGCATCTTTAGTAGCGGAAACAACATCGAAATCAGTATCTTCTTCAGATTCTGCGCCGATCGAATAATACGCAACGTATTTGTATCCGAATTGCGAATCTTTTGCAATAACGTTGTCCCATTTGTTAAATTTTGTGGTAAAAACAGTTATTCCGCTGAACGCCAAAACGCCGACGATAACAATTACGAGCGCAAGGCAAATCAACTTAATAAGCTCTTTTATCTTCATTGAGTACACTCCTTCACGAATCCATTTGTTTTCAGTAAAAATTATACTGCAAAATTCTTTTATATTATATAATAAGATAATAGTTTCGTCAAGATGAAAGATACTCAAACTACAAAACTTTTTCCGAAATTTACCAAATGTTCGCCCATATAACGCCGCTCAGTGCGCCGACGGCAAGGGAGAAAAGCAAATCGAACAAGAAAAATGAGTTCCCTTTTGTGTCAAAAGCTACGGAAATTGCAAAAAATACCGCCCAATATATAATTCCGAACAGTGCGCCCCTAATAATTCCTCTTTTTTTCAAGTCGTGCAAAAGAAATGCCGTTCCTGAAACGATGCTTGCAATTTTACATAAAAGCATAATCAAATTGAGAGTTTTTACATTTGTATCTACATTTTTGACGAGCAGGGCGGAAACGGCAATTATTATGACCGTAATCGCAATTCCCACGCCCAACGCTTTCAGCCATGAAAACAAAAAATTACTCTTTTTCATATAAAACACCTCGATGAATTATATGAAAGCAGAGTAAAAAAATGCAAAAAAAGGAAAGTAAGCAAGTGCTTACTTTCCTTGGCGATCCGGATGGGGATCGAACCCACGACCTCTAGCGTGACAGGCTAGCGCTCTAACCAGCTGAGCTACCGGACCGAATAATGGTGGGAACAATAGGGCTCGAACCTATGACCCTCTGCTTGTAAGGCAGATGCTCTCC
>JAZRYL010000082.1:0-25198 GCA_045600705.1 Clostridia bacterium
AAATGTAGGGGGCATAAGTCCGACAGCTCAACCAAGGCGGTGAAATATAATATATTTTGCCGACTGTAAAATCGTGCGGAATTTGTTCCGTTATTGAGATTTTAAAAAAATAAAGTAGCGGTATCATATAAATGTGAAGCACTGGGCGATATAATTGATATAACACGAAAGGCACGGAGACGTATTCTTTTTTGAAAAACTGTTCGTGTTGAAATACTGAAAATATTTTTATTATTTTGCATAAAAATAACTTGTTGAAACAAATTGGCGTATATGAATTTGTTCGTTATAAATTTCTGAAATCAGTCATTATTTTGTGAAAAAATCGTTTTTTATTTGACATTATGAAAATACATATATATAATTTAAAGAGGTTTTATTACGTGAAAGAATATGAAATTTGAATGATTGAAAGTTCGTATTGTGTTTTTACGTTTGCAATATTGAAACCAGCAGAAAGGATATGTGCGAATGAAAAATACTGCCGCTATAGTTTATTTTATAACATTTTTCATCAATGTTGTTATCATTGGCTTATATTTGCCGAGATTTTCGAAGCAGCACGGCATACATTATATAACGTTTTTTATTGTATCAGCCGGTGCAAACCTGAATTATATTTTCCTATTTTCGGCTACTAATTCGGAGTCGGCGTTGTATGCTCAAATCGGTGTTTACGCTTGCAGCTTATTTATTCCCATAATCTTTTTGTGCATTTTGTGCGATATTTGCAATGCACGGAAAGTTTTGATTCAAAGATTAGCAATTCCGCTCGGAATAATTTTGATGCTTGCCATCGGTACAACCGAAAGAACGGGTTTATTTTATCGCTCGTTTGAGATTGATCCCACAACACACATAATCGCAAAAGAATACGGTCCGTTCCACACGGTTTATTATGCTTACGTATTTTTGTGCTATTTCTTGACCGGATTTATTATTGCCGCAAATCGCAAGAAGCGAGGCATTTCAAAAAGATCTGTTTCCGGCATTGTTGCCATGGAAGTAGTACTTTTTATTTCCGTATTTTTAGGAGATATGCTTGGAATAAGATTCGACTTTGACGGAATCTTTGACCTTGTTATCAGCATAGGACTGTTCCTTTTGTCACGCAGAATTCCTTTGTATGATGTTGATTCTTCTCTGACCGAAAAGGTGGAACGTGACCACGATCTTGCAATCGCAACTTTCGATACGAAGGGACGGGTGCTCGGCTTTAATAACGCTATGAGTGAACTTGTTCACGATTTTGAAAAATGCGAAATCGACAGTCCGATTCCGGACGCTTTCTCACAAAGGGATCTTGTGTTTGAAATGCAAAAGGAATTCGATACAAAAAATGTTGCCGTTAAAAGGGAAGTATTTACAAACGATAAATGGTATGAAGTTGAACTTTCTTCGCTTTCATCTTTGAACAAAAATTGCGGTTATCAAATTATCGCTCGAGATATTACTGAAAAAAACAAGTATATCAACCTGCTTGAACAGTATCGTAACGAACTTATCGGCGATGTGAAAAAGAAACTTACTCAAATCAATGCGCTTCAGGATGCTACGATTCTCGGTGTTGCGGAACTGATTGAAAGCCGTGACGGTACTACCGGCGGTCACGTAAAGAGAACAAGTGAAGTTGTTAAAATTCTGAGCCGATATTTGGTGGAAAATAAGGTTTACGATGTTCCGTCATATTTCTATGCTATTTTGGAAAAAGTCGCACCGCTTCACGATGTAGGCAAAATTGCGGTTGACGATGTTATTCTCAGAAAACCCGGCAGATTCAACGATGAAGAATATGCACAAATGAAAAAGCATGCTCCCAACGGTGGAATGATCGTTACGAAAATATTGACGGGAATTGATAATGCCACATGGACAAGTATCGGTTACAACGTGGCTAATTCGCACCACGAACGCTGGGACGGCAGAGGCTATCCGAATCAGTTGGCAGGTGACGACATTCCGATAGAAGCAAGAATTATGGCTGTTGCGGACGTATATGACGCACTTGCTACTAAACGAAGCTATAAAGATGCTTTCGATTTCGACACAATACATAATATTATTTCGGATGAAATGGGCAAGCAGTTTGACCCTGCACTTTATGATTGCTTTATTGCCTGCGAACCGCAAATGAAAGCGTATTACGAAAATATTGCACAGAAAACGGCAAATTGATTAGTTAAGGAGCATTCTTTCGGATGCTCTTTTTCGTATTTAACAGGATCGAATATATTTGCAAAATATCACAAAATGATAAACACAACTCACAAAAAGCCATTCACATCAGTAGATAAATATTGTATAATAAAAATATCCTCTAAAAATTCACATCAAGACATATTGAAAAAGCAGGCGAAAAATGCTATAATAAAGCAAAGAGCGGAAAAGCAATGCGGGTAGACCGCCACTTGATGTTGTAATGCTGTTCAAAAATTGAAAAAATACAAAGGATAACCGAATTATCAGAGGTTACCATAAGGAAGGTGTTATATGATGGCGAAAATAAGTATGTCGATTCTGCCCCTACAGGAATACTACGGTGACAAGGAGGCCTTGCGTCTTATCAAGGAAGCAGGCGCCGATGCGGTGGATTTCGGACTTGAAAATTTTCAGGGAAGGTACGATTACCGCAATCCGGATTCGATTTATTCGAAATCAAAAGACGAGATTATTGCCTATTTTTCGGACTTAAAACAGTATGCCGATGAAATAGGTTTAACAATATGCCAGACTCACGGACGGGGAAAGGGCTTTCTCAATATCCGCGAAGAGGATGAAGCGCTTATCAAAAATGCGGAGATTGACTGTATGGTCACCGCCTTGCTCGGTGCGCCTGTTTGTGTAATACACGCAGTTACAACCATGTTCCATATGGATGCTTCTCCCGAATTTATGCGTGAACTGAATTTTCAAATGTTTACTCGGATCATTCCATTTGCGAAACAATATGATATAAAAATCGCAACGGAAACTTTTGGTGACGTTCACGGCGGCGCCTGCTGTGATTTCTTCGGCAATGCGGATGAATTTATCCGTGCATACGAAAGCATTTGTGCGATCGGTGATAACAAAAAATATTTCACCGTCTGCATGGATACGGGACATACCAACAAAGCCACAAAGTTCCATAACAATCCCAAAGTGCCCGAACTTATCAGGATGATCGGCAAAGACATTACCGTTCTGCATCTCAATGATAATAATACGGTTTTCGATCAGCATTTGCTCCCGTTTATAGACAGGTCAAATCTGGATAATACCGTTGATTGGCAGGAAACGGTCAAGGCGCTTAACGAAATCGGCTATTCGGGCGTGTATAATATGGAGATTCATCTTTCGCGCTACGGCAAAGACGTCATGCCGGAATTCTGCCGTTTTGCCATAGCCGTTTTAAGAAAGTTTTTAGCACAGTACGGCATTTGACGTGGGTCATTCGGATCAATGCCAATTTGAGGAAAATATCCCGATTTTCGGGACTGATTCACCCCGAAATGTCGAGAAAACAGCTTATTCGGTTCTCAATTTTGGAATTTGCTGTTCAAAAAACACAAAAATCGAAAAAATACAATGGATAACCGAATTATTAGAGGTTACCCTTAATAAACGGAGGTAATAATTATGATAGTAAAAAAACCGCCTATGGGCTGGAATACATGGAACACATTCGGTGCAGAAATAAACGAAAAGCTTATTAAAGAAACTGCTGATTACATCGCTTCGTCGGGCCTTAAGGACCTTGGATACGAATACGTTATTATTGATGACTGTTGGGCAGAAAAACAGAGAGATAAGGACGGACACCTTGTGCCGGATCACGAAAAATTCCCAAGCGGAATGAAAGCACTTGCGGAATATGTACATTCCAAAGGACTTAAATTCGGAATGTACTCCTGCTGCGGAACCTTAACTTGCGCAGGATATCCGGGGTCATACGAACACGAATTCGAAGATGCGAAAACATTTGCTTCGTGGGACGTAGACTATTTGAAATACGACCACTGTTTCAAACCCGAAAGAGAGCCGTCGGCACTTCTTTACAGAAAAATGGGACTTGCTTTAAGAGAATCCGGCAGAGATATTCTGTATTCTGCCTGCTCGTGGGGAATAAATGAAACTCCCGATTGGATTAAATCGACCGGAGCACACATGTGGCGTTCCACCGGCGATATTTTCGATACGTGGGAAAGAGTAAAAATAATTTACGATGCCAATAAGCCGTTACAGTGCAAAAACGGATACGGTCATTTCAACGATATGGATATGCTTATAGTCGGTATGCACGGCAAAGGCCATGTAGGACTCGGCGGATGCACGTTTGAAGAATACAAAACACATTTCTCAATTTGGGCAATGTTCTCGTCACCCTTGATAATCGGTTGCGACGTTCGCTCAATGGACGACGAGGCAAAGCAGATTTTGATGAACAAGGAAGTTATCGAGATAGACCAGGACTGCTACCATCAACCCTTTGAGGTTCGTTACCATAATGAAGTGTGGGGCACATTCTGGATAAAATATCTTGAAAACGGCGAAATTGCAATTCTTGCGGTCAATATGCTTGATGAAAAGAAAAGCCCGTATCTTCCGCTTTCGGATTTGGGAATTGATGCTACATCGGGTAAAAAACTTCACTTAAAAGATGTTTGGAGCAAGGAAGAATTCGACGCAAGCGAAGCACTCAGAGTTATGGACCTTGAATCACATTCGTGCAGACTTTTCAGAGGTAAGATAATTGACAGATAAATGTATTAAATGCAACATAGAGTTGAAAAGCATTGATATCGGTGCAACAAAGAAATTTATAAACAGAGGCGCAGAAGAATTTATGTGCCTTGACTGTCTTGCAAAATATTTGGGTGTTCCGAAAGAAATGATTCTTGAAAAAATTGAACTGTTCAAAAAAGAGGGCTGCACACTGTTTGTGTGAGGCGCTTGATTTCGGAATACTGAGTATGCAAAGTTACTTATATGAATTCGAAAAGGTGACAATATGAATCCGGTAAATTTAACTTTTTTGCCTGTGCTGATTATGCTGCTTATTATATTCTTAAATGACAAAAATGAGAAAAAATGCGTTAATGCAGCAGTAAAAAGAAAGAACGGAGATAACGAAATGAAAGAACTTGCAAAAAGATTTATAGGTAAAGATGTATATATAAACTTGTTGCCGTCTGCAACTGTTGACGGTATTCTTAAAGAAGTGGTAGACAATTCCGTAATTATTGAAAAAGACGGCAAGGATAACATTGTAAATCTTGATTACGTGGTTCGTTTGCGTGAATATCCCACAAATAAAAAGGGCAAAAGAAAACAAATAGTTGCAGACTGATAAAATCACCGAATACTTAAAGATGAAAAGGGGCAAGTAATTGCTCCTTTTTGTTATTTTTGCAAGTTGAAAATCATATATTCACAAGAGGTGAATGCGATTGATAAAAGCGTCAAGTATAAATAAGACGGGACTTCCGCCCGAAAGTATGGGAATACTCAAAATTTCCGTTTGGAACGATGAATTTGTTGAAGTCGAAAATCACGACGGCATTGCCGATATGAAGGACGAATGTATAAAATTCTATTCTAAAAAGAGAATTATAGGTGTAAAAGGCAAAAATTTGAGCATTAAAGAACTAAGTCAGAACATAATTCAAATAAAAGGTAAAGTTTTATCAATAGAATATTTGACCTAAGGGGATAATTATGGTAAAATTATTAGGCGGGAAACTATTTGAAGTTCGTGTTTCGGTTACGGGAACGAATGTTGCAAAACGGATAGAAAAATTTTCGGAAATGGGAATAATACTGAAGAACGTAAAAAGAACAAATGTTTCTTCCGTATCGTTCACCGTGGCAAACGAAGATTTTAAGAAAATTAAAAAGGCTATTTCAACGGATTCGTACAGAATAGCAGTCATTTCCCGAAAAGGTCCGCTCAGTCTTTTGTTTTCATTTAGAAAAAGATATGCGCTGATTTTCGGACTTCTTGCGGGGATAATATGTCTTTTTGTAATTTCACAAAGAGTGTGCATTGTGCGTGTTCACGGAACGGATGATGCTGAAAATGTTAAGAATATTGCCGTATCAAACGGTGTTCTCGATTGGCACGGAAAAGTCAATGAGCGAATATTCGGCATTGAGCAGGCAATAAACGAAAGCAATTCCCGTATCATTTGGAACACGGTGGAAGTCAAAGGCGCAGTTGCGGATATTTTCGTAAAAGAGGGTACGGATAAACCCGAAAACGAGTTTTGCGAAAAAATTGTTTCTGCCAAGGACTGCGTTATTAAAAACCTGATTGTTGAAAAAGGAACCGGCACGGCATCAAACGGGCAGACGGTGTCAAAAGGTCAGATTTTGATAGACGGCAAAACCGTGATAGGAGAAAATGAATATACTACTTCGGCACAGGGCAAGGCGTATGCAAGCGTATTCTATATGGAAAGCCGTGAAGTTCCCATAACCGAGGAAGTTTATACAAAAACCGGCAGAACCACCGTAAAAACGGAGATTTCAGTTTTCGGAATTGATACTGCATCAAAAAATACGGTGGAGTTTACAAACTTTGTTTTTGATGAAAAAGATGTAAACACTCATTTCCTGCCAATAAAAATAAAGAAAATTACTTACTTTGAAACAGAAAAATCAAACATTGTTCACGACACGGAACAACTGAAAAAACAGACGGAAACTGATTTGCTTAATAAGCTTAAAAGCGAAATTCCGAAAGATGCAAGCATTTACGAAACAAAGACTACGGCAGAGGAAAAAGACGGATTTCTCTGCGTGACAACATATATAGAAACTATTGAAAACGTTGCGATAAGAGGTTAAATATGAGTTTTATCAACATTGACAGACAGGAATATCTTTCCGAACTTTTCGGAAGCTATGACGAAAATATCCGTATATTGGAGGATGAATTATCTGTCAGAATTTCTCAAAGAGAAGACGGCTTGAATATTGACGGCGATGACGAAGAACAAGTTCTGACGGCAGAAAAGGTCATTCGGCGCTTGATAAATATGCTTGTAAAAAATGACAAAATAGATAAAACACGTATAAGATATGCCATTGACCTTGCAAAAGAGGGCAGAGATGAACTTATTGAAGAAATAATGAGCGACGTGGTGGCGATAACCTACAAAGGAACGCAAATCAAGTGCAAAACTCTCGGTCAGCATAAGTACGTTAGGGCAATGCAGAAGAATACGGTAGTGTTCGGCGTTGGCCCTGCGGGAACGGGAAAAACGTACCTTGCAATGGCAAATGCGGTAATGGCATTTAAGAACAAGGAAGTATCAAAAATCATTTTAACACGTCCTGCGGTGGAGGCGGGTGAAAAACTCGGATTTTTGCCGGGCGATTTACAGCAAAAGGTTGACCCGTATTTACGGCCGCTTTACGATGCAATATACGATATGATGGGCGTGGAAGCATATCAAAAACTGTGGGAACGCGGAGCAATAGAAGTCGCACCGCTTGCGTATATGCGAGGCAGAACGCTCAACGATGCGTACATCATTTTGGACGAGGCACAGAACACCACGATTGAACAGATGAAAATGTTCCTTACACGTTTGGGTGAAGGCTCAAAAATGGTAATAACCGGTGACCTTACACAGATAGACCTGCCAAGCGGCAAAACAAGCGGCTTGAAGCACGCTATCGGCATTTTGGGCGGAATAGACAAGCTGGCAATATGCAGGCTTACCGCCAAGGACGTGGTAAGACACGAAATCGTTATGAACATTATTAAAGCATACGATAAAAATAACGAGCAAAAGAGGTAATAGTTGATGCCGAATAAAAACGAAAAAAGAAATAAAACACTCGGCTTCGATGCAAATAAAATATACAGGGAAAAAGTCCGTAATACGGTAATATCTCTTGTTTATGCAGTGCTTACCGCCGCAATAATCACGGTACTTGTCCTTTTGGAGGTTATGCCCACAACTTACGATGTAACGGTGGGAAAGGCCTCTCCGGACGTAATTTATGCTATTGCGGAAATTGAGGACACACAAAAGACGGAAGAAGCAAAACGGGAGGCAAGAGAGTCGGTTCTTGATATATATGCACCGGACCCTACCGCCACGTCGGAAATAGAGGACTATTTTGAGAACACCGTGTTCGGCGGACTTGAAACGGTAGCACAGTACGGTGAGAATATTAGAAATCAGAATGGCGATGAAGACGGATATCAGGTAGCGTATGACACCGTAAAGGTGAAAGCATTCGGGCAGAATGAACTTTCGTTCTTGAAAAATGGTCAGGAAACGCAGGTGCCGGAAAGCAAGATAAAGGCAGTTCTTGACAGCAGTACGGAGGACGTTGCAAAAATAAAAGCATGGTTTGTTCCCGTTCTTGAATCGATTTTGTCGGACGGAATAACTCCTGCAAATATTGAAACCGTAAAGGATTCTTTTGCAAAGAAAATAACGGAAACCGATGCGATTGAAAATCTTGCACTTAAAAAAACGGTTGCGGAAGTCATTCAGGACAAGCTTAAAGCAAATCATTATGTTGATGCCAACGCAACGGAACTTGCGCGGATTGCAGTTGAAAATGCAGTAAAACCCGTGTACATCGAAAAGGGCAGTATCGTTTGCGAAAAGGATGAAATCGTTACTCAGTCACAGTACGATGCTCTCAAAAAAATGGGGATGCTTACCGAGGGCGGTATTTCGTACAGACTTGCTATATGCACATCGGCACTTATTGTTATTATTATAGGTCTTGTGTGCTGGTACTTGAGTGTGTTTGAAAGAAAGGTTGCACTTCAACCGAAAAAAATGTTGTTGCTTTCGCTGCTGTGCATTATGAATATCGTCGTTTCGTTGGTATTCAAAAGTGTCGGATGGGAATTCGTTATGAATACCGCAATGTGTGTGGTGCTTGTTTCCATATTCTTTAACGAACGGCTTGCGGTCGTAATAAATGCAGGACTTTCGGTAATTCTTGCGATGATTGTTTCAAAGGAAAACGACCTGTTCGGTATTGATGCGGTGGCACTGATGATTTCGGCGTGTGCAGGCGGTCTTTCAGCCATTTTCGTGTGCAAGAACATTACGGTCGCCTCAAGATTAAAACTGCTGATGCCCGGCGCAATTTCGGGCGTTGTAAGTGCATTTACCGGGTTTGTTGCGTGTATGCTTGCAGGTAAAAGTTTTCAGGCAAGCGGAATAGTTGCAGCTTCTTGCCTTTTAGGCGGTTTTGTGGCATCTCTTTTAAGTGTCGGCTCAATTTCTATTTGGGAAGCCGCATTCAACCTTCTTACACAGTCAAAACTGTTGGAACTTTCAAATTCAAGCAGCGAACTCTTGAGAAAAATCAGCATTGAAATTCCCGGAACATATCAACATTCCACTATCGTGGCGGAACTTGCGGAAAATGCCGCAAAGGATATAGGAGCAAACCAGATGCTTGCCCGTGCGGCGTCACTTTATCACGACATTGGCAAGATGCGTATTCCGGAATGTTATACGGAAAATCAAACGGCAGAATCTAAGAATTTTCACAATACCCTTACTCCGAGGGAAAGCGCTGAAATGATTTTCTCACACATTACCGAGGGCGTGCAAATGGCAAAGGACAATAAGCTTCCTGCCGAAATCATAGATGTTATTCAGCAACACCACGGAACTTCTGCGGTAATGTTCTTCTATAATAAGGAAAAACTTCAAAACCCTGCGGCGAAAATTGACGAATTCAGATATCCCGGACCTAATCCGCAGACTAAAGAAGCGGGAATCATTCTGCTTGCAGACTGTATAGAGGCATCCGTCCGCTGTCTTGACGAAAAGAACAATGAAACGATTCGTGCTCAAATTGAAAAAATGTGCAAGGCAAGAATGGAAGACGGCGAACTTGACGACTGTGATTTGTCACTGAAAGACATTAACATCATAAAGAATTCGTTTGCCACAACACTTTCGGCAATATATCACGGCAGAATTAAATACGAGGTAAAAAAAGATGGTAATTGAAATAGTTGACGAACTTGAAACGGAAGAAAGCAAAGGCTTTGCGGAAATTCTTCAATACGTTGCTTCCTATGCAGGAAAAGAAGAATTCGGACGTGAAGATTTTGAGATAACCGTTTCCATAACGGACGGAGAGGGCATAAGGGCAATCAACGCCGAGCATCGTGGAATAGACAAGGAAACGGACGTGCTTTCTTTCCCGCTTTGGAACAGAAACGAGGGCGAAGAACCGTTCGTAAATCCGGAAACCGGATGCGTAATGCTTGGGGACATAATTATTTCGTTACCCCGTGTTAAGGAGCAGGCGGCGGAATACGGACACAGCGAAAAAAGAGAAGCCGCATATCTTTGCACTCACGGTGTGCTTCATCTTTTGGGCTACGACCACATGGAAGATGATGAAAAGGCAGTTATGCGCAAACGTGAAGAAGAATTGCTTTCACAGATGAAAATAACCAGAGAGGATTGATACATATATGAAATTAACACCCGAATTAGAACAGGAATACACCGAATTCGCAGAAAATCATGAAAGAAGTCACATTCTTCAGTCGGCACAGTGGGGCAGAGTAAAAAGCTCGTGGGAAAATGAATTTGTCATTTCCCGTGACGAAAACGGCAAGATAAACGGAACAATGAGTATTCTTATTAGAAAAATTCCCATGTTCCCATGCACGTTTATGTATGCACCAAGAGGACCGATATGCGACCTTCACGATAAAGAAGTATTAAAAAAACTTCTTGACGGTGCAAAGGAAATTGCAAAAAAATATAATGCAATGAACTTGAAAATCGATACGGATACTCCCATTTCCGACACGGAGTATGCGGACATTATGAAAGAACTCGGATTTAAGCTTAACAACAATTATTATAATCTTGAGGGCGTACAGGCGAGATTTCTTATGCGTGTAGACCTTAAAGATAAGACCGAAGAAGAACTCCTTGCGGGATTCCATCACAAAACAAGATATAATATCAAAGTCGCTCAGAAAAAGGGCGTTCAAATTCGGGTAGGAACAAGAGAGGATATTCCCACATTCTTTAATCTTATGAAGACCACCGGAGAGCGTGACGGTTTTATGATTCGGGGAATCGACTATTTCTACCGTATGTACGATTGCCTCGGAAAATATTGCAGAATATTCCTTGCGTACGCAGGCGAAGACGAAGAACACATGGAATGTGTTTCCGGAACCATGGCAGGACTGTTCGGCAATAAATGTCTGTATCTGTACGGTGCTTCGGGAAATAAATACAGAAATTATATGCCCAATTACCTTATTCAGTGGGAAATGATTCGCTGGAGTATGGAAAACGGATGCACGGTTTATGACCTTAGAGGCGTGCCGGGAATAGTGGATGATGAAAACAATCCTATATTCGGACTTTACAAATTCAAGAAGGGGTTTGCAGGTCAGGCAACTGAGATGATAGGTGAATTTGACTATTATTTCAAGCCCGTTTGGTACAAGCTGTTCACCTTCGCAGAACAGACTTTGAAAAAAACAAGAAAAACAATTTCACATTTGAAGAGCAAAAGATAAAAAAATTTGGAAAAAAACGCAAAAATTGTTTGACAGACAAGCAATAATGTGGTACATTAATAAAGCTTAACATTGGCGCAGTTTGTTTTATTTTGGGAGGTGCTTAAAATGGCAGTTGGACAGAGAACAAAAATTACTCTTGCTTGCACAGAATGCAAGAATAGAAATTACGATACAATGAAGAATAAGAAAAACAATGCAGAACGTATTGAGCTTCAAAAGTATTGCAGATTCTGCAAGAAACATACCTTGCATAAAGAAACAAAATAATTTCTTGTTATTTCCTTATTACAATAAAGGTGTGATTGATTATGTCAGAAAACAATGAAAAAGTTGTTGTTGAAAAAGCTGAAAAGGTTTCGAATGAAGTAAAAGCCGATAAAGCTAAAAACAACACCAAGAAAAAAGAGAAAAAGGACAGAAAACGTCCCTTCAGCGAAATGATTGCTGAACTTAAAAAAGTAAGCTGGCCTACTAAAGAAGATATGCGTACTTATGCAGTATGCGTAGTTGTTTTCGTAGTACTTTGCGCGGTTATCCTTTATGTTATGGATATCGGTATTTCCGCATTGATTAAGTATATCAGCGACCAGAGTAAGTTAGCAAGCGTTCTTAACGGTTGGTTCGGAGGCTGATAGTATGAGCAATATCGCTGAGAATGAGGGCAAATGGTACGTCATCCATACCTATTCCGGCTATGAGAACAAGGTTCTTGACAGCATTAACAAAATGGTAATCAATATGGGACTTCAGGATTACATTTTTGACGTGAAGATTCCCGTTGAAGAAGTTATGGAAGTTAAGAACGAGCGCAGAAAGGTGGTACAGCATAAGTTGTTCCCCAGCTATGTTATGATCAAAATGATTATGACTAAGCGCACTATGTATCTCATCCGTAATACCCGTGGCGTTACCGGTTTTGTCGGTCCCGGATCAAAGGAACCCATTCCGCTTTCCAATGAGGAAGTTCGCAGAATGGGCATTGAGGATGTAAGAGTTCAAATTGATATCGCTAAAGGCGATACCGTCGATATCGTTTCAGGACCTCTTGAAGGATTTCAGGGTACTGTTGAAGAAGTTGACGGCGTTCATCAGAAAGCAAAGGTTCAGGTTTCTATTTTCAACCGTGAAACTTCAGTAGAACTCGACTTCATTCAGATTAAAAAAGTATAATTGCGCTTTTGCGCCGATTATATACTGCCCGGTGTAGCTTAACGGGCAGGGTGGGAGGATGTAAAATTCTTGAATACATCCGTAGTACCACGTGCACTTTTTGAGGAGGTGTAATTATGGCTAAAAAGATTACAGGTATCGTAAAGTTGCAGATCGTTGCAGGTAAAGCCACTCCGGCTCCTCCGGTAGGTTCTGTACTCGGACCTCACGGTATCAACATCGCAGGCTTCTGCAAAGAATTTAACGAACGTACAGCTAAGGACATGGGAATGGTAATTCCTTGCGTAATTACAGTTTACCAGGACAGATCGTTCTCATTCATCACCAAAACTCCCCCGGCTGCAGTGCTTATTAAAAAGGCTTGCAAAATCGAGAGCGGTTCAGGTGTTCCGAACAAAACAAAGGTTGCTCAAATCACAAAAGCACAGCTTAAAGAAATCGCTGAGCTTAAAATGCCCGACCTTAATGCCGCAAGCGTAGAAGCTGCTATGGCTATGATAGCAGGTACTGCCCGTAGCATGGGTGTAACCGTGGCTGACTAATTGCGGATACCGCACTAATTAAGTGGGAGGGACGAATATATTTCGCACCGCTATTACCACAAGGAGGTTTTTTAATGAAAAGAGGAAAAAAATATCAAGATAGCGTAAAGCTTATTGATTCAACAAAATTGTACGATCCCGAAGAGGCAGTTGCACTCTGCGTTCAGACCGCAAAAGCAAAGTTCGATGAAACAGTTGAACTTTCAATCAAACTCGGTGTTGACTCACGTCAGGCCGATCAGCAGGTTCGTGGCGTTGTAGTTCTTCCTCACGGAACCGGTAAAACTTCAAGAGTTCTTGTTATCGCTAAGGGCGAAAAGGCTGATGCTGCTGAAGCTGCAGGTGCTGATTTCGTCGGCGCAGAAGAAATGGTTCAGAAGATTCAGACCGAAAACTGGTTTGATTATGATGTAATCGTTGCTACTCCCGATATGATGGGTATTCTCGGTCGTTTAGGTAAAGTTCTCGGTCCTAAGGGATTGATGCCTAACCCCAAGAGCGGCACAGTTACTATGGACGTTGCTAAAGCTGTTAAGGATATCAAAGCAGGTAAGGTTGAATACCGTGTTGACAAGACCAACATTATTCACGTTCCCGTTGGTAAAGCAAGCTTCGGCGCAGAAAAACTTAACGACAACATCAATTCTCTTATGGATGCAGTTATTAAGGCTAAGCCCGCATCTTCAAAGGGTACCTACCTTAGATCGGTTACCATTTCAACAACAATGGGCCCCGGCATCAAGGTTAACGGTCTTAAGTTTTAATGGTTAAAAATCGCTTGACAGATTTGTTATTGTGATTTATAATAACCAAGACAAATAAATAATCGCTGTATACCGTAGACAGCAGGTGTGATTTATCACTTAATTTCCTGCCGAGGATGAAAAAGTATTTTCTGCCCCCGTATGGTCTATGCGGGGGTTATTTTTTTGAATAAATACGGAGGTGGAAAAATGTCAGTTAGTAAAGAAGCTAAAATTGCTCTGTATGAAGAGATCAAAGAGAAGCTTTCAAAGGCTCAGAACGTTGTTATCGTTGATTATTCAGGTGTAACAGTTGAAGAAGTTACAAAGCTTCGTTCATCTTGCCGTGAAGCAGGCGTTGACTATAAGGTTTACAAGAACACTCTCGTTGCTAAAGCTGCCAAAGAGCTTGGTATCGAAGGTCTTGATGCTTACCTTGAAGGTACAAATGCTTTTGCATTCGGTTATGATGACGTTGTTGCTCCTGCCAAAGCAGTTTATGAATTTGGTAAGGATCTTGAAAAATGCACTATTAAGGCCGGCTATATGGATGGCAAGCTCATGACTGCCGATGAAGAAATTGCTCTTGCAAAACTTCCCGGAAAAGATGCGCTTATCGTCAAACTTATCTGGACCCTTCAGGGCAATGTGCGCAATCTTGCTTATGCGCTTAATGCAATCAAAGAAAAAATGGATGCTTAATTAAAAAAATAATTTATTTGGAGGATTTTCAAAATGACAAATGCAGAAATCGTTGCAGCAATCAAAGAAAAAACTATCCTTGAAATTGCTGAATTAGTTACAATGCTTGAGGAAGAGTTCGGCGTATCCGCTGCAGCTCCCGTAATGGTAGCAGGTGGCGCTGGCGCTGCTGCTGCTGAAGAGAAGACAGAATTCGACGTAATTCTTGAATCATTCGGCGAAAAGAAACTTGACGTTATCAAGGCTGTTAAGGAAGCTCTTGGTCTTGGTCTTAAAGACGCTAAGGACCTTGTTGAAGCTGCTCCTAAGGCTCTTAAGGAAGGCGCTGCTAAGGACGAAGCTGAAGCTCTTAAGGCTAAGCTTGAAGAAGTTGGCGCAACTGTTACTCTTAAGTAATTTTAACTTCAAAAACGAAAGCCGTGTACCGTTGGTGCACGGTTTTTCTTTTGCCCAAAAACATTTATGCACAGACAGTTCAATATCGGTTGCCTTAATTTCAGTAATAGAGTATAATATACGTAGTTTTATTAGGAGGATGTAACAATGATTCTTGTAACGGGCGGAACAGGTTTTATAGGTTCGCATACTTGCGTTGAACTTCTTAATGCAGGGTATGATGTAACGATAATTGACAATTTATACAACTCAAAAATAGAAGTGCTTGACTCTATTGAGAAGATTACGGGCAAAAAATGCAATTTCTACAAAGTTGACATTAACGATGAAAGCGGTTTAAGAGAAGTGTTCAAAAAACACACTTTTGACGCAGTTATTCACTTTGCAGGACTTAAAGCGGTTGGTGAATCGGTAGAAAAACCGCATTTGTATTACAGCAACAATATTTCCGGCACATTGACGTTGCTTAAAGTAATGAATGAATTCGGATGCAAGAACATTGTATTCTCGTCATCTGCAACTGTTTACGGAAACAACAACGAACCTCCGTTTGTGGAAACGATGCCTACTTCGGCAACTAATCCTTACGGTTGGACAAAACAGATGCAGGAACAGATTTTTACCGACATCGCAAATGCGGATAAGGATATGAGCGTTGTTTTGCTTCGTTATTTCAATCCCATCGGAGCGCACGAATCGGGACTTATCGGAGAAAATCCCAACGGTATTCCGAATAACCTTGTGCCTTATATTTGCCGTGTGGCGGTAGGCAAACTTCCGCACCTTAATGTTTTCGGAAACGATTACGACACAGTTGACGGAACCGGAGTCCGTGACTATATTCATGTTGTTGACTTGGCAAAGGGACATCTTGCCGCAGTTAAGTATATTGAGCAGAACAAGGGCTGTTTAACAGTAAACTTAGGCACGGGAATAGGTTACAGTGTTCTTCAAGTGGTTGAGGCTTATTCAAAGGCTTGCGGAAAAGAAATTCCCGTACAAATTGTTCCGAGAAGAGCGGGAGATATTGCTTCTTGCTATGCAAATTCCGAAAAAGCACTTAAATATTTGGGCTGGAAAGCAGAATTCGACCTTGATAAAATGTGCCAAGATGCTTGGAATTATGCGTCGAAAAATATGTGACTGAAAGAAAAAATGCATCGGAAAACGTAATTCGTTTTTTGGTGCTTTTTTTGATGATAAGCCGTGTAAATGTGTGTTTACGCGGCTTTTGTGTGCTTAATGAATTATTGAAAACATAGAAAAATGAGTGACATTTTTTAGTTCAAATGAGATTTTTATTCATTTGTAGAACTGTTTCAATATAAAAAAACTAAAATAATACAATTTTTCTTATTTTTTTATAAAAAATACTTGTTATAATTTATTTGCTGTGATATACTTATTATGGGTTTGTATATGAATGAATTTTTAGCATAATATGAATAAGAAAGGATGGGATATTTACGCAGATGCAAACTGTTTTTGTCGGGGATTTTGTGGGCATTGCTACAATGCTTATTACTTTGATAACAAATAGAGATTTATATTTCAAGGGCAATAAAAACAGAAAACTTTTCTGGATGATAATTGTCACTATAACTGCTTCGGCATCTGACATTCTTGCCTTTGTTGTAGACGAAATAGGTTCGACTCATCCGTTTTTTGTAACAGCAAATTATATTTTGAACACATGGCTATATCTTGCAGTTATTGTCGTTTCGTATTTATGGATGTTTTTGCTTTGTGAATGTATCGGCGTAACCATTTCACGAGGGGCAATGGTGGCAATTACCGTAGTTGATATTATCGGTGCGGCAATTCTTTTGCTTAACTGCTTTTTCCCGATTATCTTTTCTATTGAAAACGGTGTTTACCAAAGAAAAGACTTGTACTGGTTATATGTTGCGATAGGCGGATTCAATATGATTCACGGTATGAGTTTATATTACCGCACGGAAAGAAAAGGCGGTGTACTTGTTTCTTTCTCACTTGGGGCATTCTTCGTTCCGCTTATAGTCGGTGTTACTGCACAGTCAATTTTCTACGGTGTTTCCGTAATTTGGGTTGGCGTTTCAATAGCAATTTCGGGTATGGTTTCTTCGATGAAGAACGAACTTATCCTTATTGACCAACTTACCGGCATTTACAACCGCTATTATCTTGAAAAGATTAAGCAGAGTACTTCCCGCAAGAGCGATTTGGAACTTACGGGAATTATGATAGACCTTAATAAGTTTAAGGACATTAACGATAAATTCGGTCATAAGGTGGGCGACGAAGCGTTAGTCCATACTGCTAACATTCTTGTTAAAGCCGTCGGCACAAAAGGAAAGGTTATCAGATACGCAGGCGATGAATTTGTTGTTATTCTTTTCCTTAACGACCAGGAAAAGGTAAATGAGGTTATCAATAAAATTAACGGCGGATTTGAAGACTTTAACGGTCTTAATATGGCGAAATACAAACTTTCTGCGGCAATGGGTTGTTACACTGTAAACTTCAACAAACAGTCTATCGACGGATTTATCAACACCATTGATGCGAAAATGTATGAAAATAAAAGCAAAATAAAAGCAAAAACCGAATAAAAAAGAGTGCCGAAGGATAGATTTTCGGCACTTTTTTTGTGTATTTTATAATACAAAGTCGAGAAAAACGGCTTCAAAAGGAATTTTTATTTTGTAAAGATTGGCTTTATCGCAAATTTGAAGACAAATTTTTCCTCATTTAAACGGTAACGTGGCATAGGCCATGGACCGCACGAACCGGAACCGATACCGGAATCTTTATAATCTATACGCAGATACGTGTTGCCGGTTTTTTCTAATTCATCGGTGTGCTGTGCGGCATACAGCTGTTTTGAAGAATACATCGAAACGTTTATATCCATTTCCTTATGGGCAACAAATTTTAATTTTCCGATGGAAAGCTCCGTTACGCCTGTATGGTTTCCGTGCTCCTGCGGATATGTGTAATTAACGAATTCTTTTTCCGGTGAGCTTTCAAATTCATCGAGCCTTGCGTGATGCATCATATCACAGTATGACTCTAACGGTCCGTAGCCAAAGTATTTGAATTCTTTTCCGTGGGCAAGTTTGAATTCATATCCGACTCTCGGAAGATACGCTTTGCACGGAGCAACATTCGCATTAAGAGATACATTTACGGTTCCGTCAGTATGAATTGAGAATGTTGCGGTAAATTTAATCAAGGGACGAACGGAAACTCCGGAAAGGGCGCCCTTAACGACTATTTTACCGTTATTTATTTTTGTTGAATAGGTCTTTACAAATGCAGAATCAAGATTTTCTCCCTGCCAGGTGTTGAAAATATCCGAACGGTATAGTAAATGAGTCAATAATCTTTCATTATCAATAGGCGCTCTGAATGCGGAAAGTATGGGACATTCGAGAATTTGTTCTTCGCCTTCTATTTCAATGCTTGAGAAATTACCGAATTGCTTTGAAAAAACATATTTGAATCCGCTACCCTTTGCGTATATGCTTATATTGTCTTCCGTAAGCTGTATAAGCTCGGATGTTGGCGGAGTTATGTTGCGTTTTATCGGCAGTTTTTGTGAAAGCGTAAATAATTCTGTGCCGTTTTTCAAAATACTTACTGTTATCGAAGCACCCATTTTACAGCTTGCAGGAAGTGCTTTTTCAAGCAGAAAACTTTTTGATTTGTGCGGTGCAATGCTTAAGGTGATTGTCTTTTCTTCGGAAACTGTTTCGTCACATTTTACGTAATAATGCAAGTCGTATTCCGAAAAATCAGTAAAGTCAAACCAGTTCGTGACGGTAACTCTATTGTCTTTAACGGTAAACCTAAAAGGTGTATAAGCAGATTTTGCTTCATAGGTACCTGCCTTAAAGGCTCTGTCGGGAAATACAAGTCCGTCACAGCAAAAGTGACCGTCGTTAGTCAATTCGTCGGCAAAATCTCCACCGTATCTGTATGCACCGTTTTGTAATACGGCATGGTCTGCCCATTCCCAAATACATCCGCCGATAAGTGCGGGAGTTTTTAAGATTTTCTCCCAATAAAAATACACGTCTCCCGGACCGTTGCCCATTGCGTGGGAATATTCACAAAGCATTATCGGATTTTTGATTTCATCGTCATTCAGCACCCCGTCAAGAGCATTAAAATCAAGGTACATTCTTGAGTATACATCCGAACTTTCGTATGCTTTTAATCTGCAGGCGTCTTCGTTATGAACAAGCCGCTTTTTATCCTTTTTGCGCAGATACTCGACCATATTCTTTTGATTTACTCCGTATCCGCTTTCATTTCCCGTTGACCACATTATTATTGAAGTGTGATTTTTATCCCTTTCGTATGCCCGTTCCATTCTTGAAAGAAATTCTTTTGTCCATGCTTTATTTACACAGGGCCAAAAATCTTTTGCATTCCACGCATCTTCCGGATTTACGGAAGGAAATGCATGACACATTCCGTGTGTTTCGATATCCGTTTCGAGAATAACGTAAAAGCCAAGCTGATCACAGTATTCCAAAAAACGCGGTGCGGGAGGGTAATGAGAGGTTCGAACGGTGTTTATGTTAAGAGATTTCATCAAAAGCAAATCGTTTTTCAGTTCTTCATCGCTCATACACCATCCTGCTGTGGGAGATGTATCGTGATGATTTATTCCGCGAAGCTTTATACTCTTTCCGTTAATCAAAAGCTCCCTGTTTTTTGAAAAGCTGATGTCTCTGAAACCGATTTGCTGCTCTATTATTTCTCCGGAACAGTAAAATTTCAGCGTGTAAAGTACGGGCTTTTCTGCATTCCACTCTTTTTTATCTTTGACGGTGAAAAAACCTGTTTTGTTAATAGTCTTTGTTTCAAGCAGTACTTTATTATTATCATATAGTTCAACTGTTGCTTTTTTGTCAACTGTAACAATAATATTACTGTTTTCGGTGACAAGTGAAATGTCCTTGATATGATTTTTAGGGCGTGAAAGTAAATATACATCTCTGAAAATTCCGTTAAAACGAAGAAAATCCTGATCCTCAAGGTAACTTCCTGCACACCATTTGCGTACTTTGACGATAACCGTATTTTCACCTAACGAAATAAAATCGGTAATATCAAATTCTGCTTGAAGGTGCGAGCCGGAGGTGAAACCCACGTATTTACCGTTTATAAAAATTTCTCCGCATGATGAGATACCTTCAAAAATAATATACTGTTTTTGACTTGTGTCATCAATATAAAAGGTTTTGCGGTAAACACCCATTGGATTTTTGTCGGGAACGTAAGGCGGATCACACGGAAAAGGATAGTTCATATCAGTGTAATTAGGACTTTCATATCCGTAAATCTGCCAGCACGAGGGAACAGGAATTTTGTCTTTTGGAGCATACTCCGCTAAATCGAAAATATCTCCGTTTTCGTAAAATGAAAAGTCCCATTCTCCGTTGAGAAGCGTATATTTTGCTTTTCCGCGGGGAATATAATAGCTTCGCTGAGCCATTCTGTTTTCACTTGTTTTTTGAGGATTTTCATAAAATCTATACATAAAAAACTCCTTGGCGAATGTTTAACGTAACAATACAAATCTTAACTCGTTCGGATTTGTAATATTATACTATTTTGATTATAACATAATCAAGCATTAACTTCTTTATACAAATGATGCGTTTTTGTGTAATTTTGTTGCAATGAATTTTTAGAACGCTGCATTTAAGATAACGGGGAATAAATCAAAAAAACCGAGATAAGCATTCTTGCCGATCTCGGTTTGAGGTACTTTATTAAGGTTTTTGACTGAATTTACGGTGTTCGGTCAGATGCCGTTAAGGGCGTTATCCTCTGAGCATTGCACCGAACTTATATTCAAGTGAACGGACGATTTTATCAAATGCTTTTTGTGCTTCTTCGGCTTTAAGGGTGCGCTCGGGATTTTGCATTGTTATGGAGAAAGCAACACTCATTTTGCCTGCACCCAAAACTGCATTTTTATAAATATCGAAGAGTTCAACGTTTGTTACGATTGCACCGCCTGCGGAACGGATGGAGTCAATCATAGGACCGATTTCACAAGTTTCGTCAACGAGAACCGCCAAATCTCTTTGAATAGCCGGATACTTGGGAAGTGCCTTGTAAAGAACCTTTGTATTCGCCATAGCGAAAAGTTCCTGAAGGTCGATTTGTGCAATAAGCGGTCTGCCGTCAATATCGAATTTTTCGGCAACATCGGGATGAATTTCACCAATGTGACCGATTTCCTTTTTGTTTACGGTGATAACTGCCTGTCTGCCGGGATGCATAAATCCGAGGTCGCTTCTTGAATAGCTTGCTTTAACGTTGAAACGGTCAAAGATTGCTTCAACCATTGATTTAAGTGTGAAGAAATCTTCTTTTTCACCCATAATTCCGATAGCGAGTGCTTTTCTTTCTTCAGGCTGCTCAGTAACGGGCTGTGCTTTGGGGATAAAAAGTTTGCTTATTTCAAACAAACGCATATCCTTAGTGCCTTTAACGAAGTTCGTTCCCATAACGTTAAGCATACTTGAATAAAGCTGAGTGCGCATAATCGAATAATCTTCGCCCAAGGGGTTAAGAAGCTTTACGGTGTTATCGGAAGAAAGTCCCAAAACATCATACGCTTTCTGCGAAATGAAAGAATATGTTGCAATTTCGTTTGCGTTAAGCGAAACCATAATATCCTTTACAACATCGCTCATAAGATGAGCTTTTGTTTTAGTTCCTCTTGTAAGAACGCCTGAAAGGGGACGGGAAATTATATGGTCGTATCCGTAAACACGAATAATTTCTTCGGCGATATCTGCAACACCCTCAATGTCGTCACGGCGTGTGGGAATAGTGCAAACGATAACGTCGTCCTTAAGTTCTGTTTCAATGCCCAAGTTGTTGAGAATTGAAAGCATAACGTCTGTGGGAACGGTAATGCCCAGCAATTCCTCAATGCGCTTAATGGGAGCATTAAGAATTCTGTCTGTGGGAACCGTTTCATAAATGTCGGGATTCCACGACGTTACGTCACCTGCGTCAAGCTCGTCGATAAGTGAAAGCGCTCTGTCAAGAGCAAAGCGTGAACCGGCTGCGTCGATGCCTTTTTCAAAGCGTGAGCTTGCTTCGGTAGCAATACCGAGCGTTCTTGCGGTTCTTCTTATGCTGTCTCTGCGGAATTTTGCAGATTCAAAGAAAATTCCCTTTGTGGTTTCTTTGATTTCACTGTTTTCGCCGCCCATAATACCTGCAAGACCTACTGCACGGTTGCCGTCGGCGATAACAAGCATATCATTTGTAAGTTCGTATTCCTTGCTGTCAAGGGTGGTAAGTTTTTCTCCGTCTTTTGCTCTGCGGACGATTATTTTGTCTTCGCCGATTTCATCAATATCAAATGCGTGCATCGGCTGACCTGTTTCAAGCATTACAAAGTTGGTAATATCTACTATATTGTTTATGGGACGCATACCTGCCGAAATCAAACAGTCGCACATCCATTTCGGGGAAGGTGCAATGCGGATATTTTCAACGCTTGTTCCGATGTAACGGGGGCAAAGGTCAAAGTCCTCAACGGTAACATTGATTTTCTTTGCTGCTTCCTTTTTAACGGTGTATTCTGTCTTTGGAAGGCGAATCTGCTTGTTAAGGCAAACGGCAACTTCACGGGCAATACCCAATACACAGTTACAGTCGGGACGGTTTGACGTTACGGAAAAATCAATTACGCAATCGTCTGTTCCGATAACTTCGTTCATATCCGTTCCGGGTGCCCATTTGTCGGACAAAATCAAAATACCGTAAACGTCAGCACCGGGGAAATCTGTTCCCTTTAAGCCCAGTTCTTCGCCGGAACACATCATTCCGTAGCTGGGAACACCACGGAGTTTTCCGTTCTTAATGTGCGTTCCGTTGGGAAGGTGGGAATCGTTAAGTGCCGCAGGAACGTATGCTCCTTCAAACACGTTATCAGCGCCGGTGACAATCTGAACGTTTTCTTCTTTTCCGCAGTCAAGCTGGCAGATAAGAAGATGGTCGGAATCGGGATGCTTTTCTATTTTAAGTATTTTTGCTACTACAACGTTAGTCATAACGGCATTTTTTTCAATGCCTTCAACTTCGAAACCCTGCGAGGTCATTTTGTCGCAAAGTTCTTCGGGAGTTACGTCAACGTCAACGTATCTTTTAAGCCAATTATATGAAACTTTCATTTTTTATTCCTCCATTACTTGAACTGTTTAAGAAAACGAACGTCATTTTCAAATACAAGACGCAAATCGGGAATTTTGAAACTTGTGGTGGTAATACGGTCAATACCGATACCGAACGCAAATCCGGAATATACTTCCGGGTCAATTCCGCATTCACGGAGAACGTTGGGATGAACAAGTCCTGCACCGAGAATTTCAATCCAACCGGTACCCTTGCAAACACGGCAACCTTTTCCGCCGCATTCACTGCAGGTAAGGTCAACTTCAACGCTGGGTTCGGTAAAGGGGAAATATGAAGGACGGAACTTTACTTTTACATCGTTTCCGTACATTTCGTGAGCAAATTCTTCAAGAACGTACTTTAAGTGGCAAAGGTTAATTCCTTTATCAACAACAAGACCTTCAAGCTGATGGAAAACGGGGGAGTGGGTTGCATCAACCTCGTCGGCTCTGTAAACACGGCCGGGGCAGATAACACGGATAGGCACGTTTCTCGTCTTCATGGTACGAATCTGTGCCGCAGAAGTTTGTGTTCTCAGCAAAAGATTTTTTGCAATGTAGAACGTATCCTGCATATCACGGGCGGGGTGATCGTCGGGCAGGTTAAGTGCCTTAAAGTTGTAATAATCTGTTTCAACCTCGGGACCGTCAACTACGTCAAAGCCCATACTGCGGAATATTTCACACATTCTTTCCTGCGTAAGCGAAAGGGGATGAAGCGTTCCTTTTGTTTCCGGCTTTGCGGGAATGGTTACGTCAACCGTTTCGTTTTTAAGCTGCTGCTCACGAAGTGCCTTGTTCAGTTCGGTACGTTTTTGAGCAATCGCTTCTTCAATGGTGTTTCTGAGTTCATTTACTTTTTGTCCCATCTTAGGTCTTTCTTCGGGACTAAGCGAACCCATTGAACGGAGAAGTTCAGTCAATTCGCCCTTTTTTCCTGTGAAAGCAACACGAAGCTCTTCTAAGTCTGCTATACCTTCAAGTGCATTCAAGCGTTCTTCAAAACGTTGCTTTACACCGCTTAATTTTTCAAGCATAATGTTTCCTCCTAAATAAAAATAAAAGGTCTTCATCCCAAGGGACGAAGACCGTGTTACCACCCTAATTCACACTCAAACAAGTGCCTTAGGCATACGAGAGACGATAGCGGATTTTTGTCGAGACACGAAAGCCACCGAAGGTAATACTTATTAGTATTTTTCTCTGGTGACTGACAAAGTATCGGCAGAAATCAGCAACTTAAAACCGTCAGGAGCCTACCTCCCTTATGCCTTAAACATAACGGTGTTTTGCCGTCCTAACCTACTTTTGTTTCAGCCGGAAGCTCGGAAGGGAACTTCGCTATTATCTTTTGTAAGCACTTTCACCAGCCGTGCCTTCTCTGAACAAAAGGATAATAACTACTTTTCTTCGTCATTGCCTTTACACCGTATATGATATCACACCCGCTTGTTTTTGGCAACTGTTTTTTAATTCGGTTTGTAGGTGTTGCAGTTACATTCGTTTGAAGCACAGTTGCAAGGGGAAAGTACGTGAATGCTTCCTGCGGTGCAAGCGCAGTTATCGTTGTGGCAACAGTCGAATTTTCCGCAGGAAATGGGAATATCTTCGTTTTTGTTGGCTCGGTCCAAAGACATATCTTCACCCATTTCCATTAAAAGTCGGCTTCCTGTATTGGAAATTCTGTATGCGTAAGTGGTACATCTTGCACTCATTGCGCTTTCTTTTCCGTCACGTACGTGAACTACCGAAGCATCACACATTCCGTCTTGATTGTGCATACATTTTTCCGCATCGCATTTAATATTGCTTTTCATAAAAAACCTCCTAATACTTCTTCTTTCTTATCATATACAGAAAAATGGAAGATATACGATTTTTAGCAGTGATTTATTTGACATTTGTTCCAAAATATAATAT
>JAZRYL010000083.1:0-74785 GCA_045600705.1 Clostridia bacterium
ACATGACCTTTTTCAACAAGGTCAAGGCACTTTCTTTTGCTTGTTACGCAATAGTTAACATTAAGGCGGGCAAACTCAATCTGTCTTGGTGGCTCTTCAAAGCCGATTTCATTAACAAACCAGTTATAAAGAGGTCTGTGATTCTCAAACTCAAGTGAGCAGAGAGAATAAGTAACTTTTTCTCTTGCATCTGAAAGGGGATGTGCGAAATCGTACATGGGATATACGCACCACTTATCGCCTGTCTGATGATGTGAAGTATGAGAAATTCTGTAAATGATGGGGTCTCTCATATTGAAGTTGGGAGATGCCATGTCAATTTTTGCTCTCAATACCTTTGCACCGTTGGGGAACTCGCCATCTGTCATTCTCTTGAAAAGTTCAAGGTTCTCTTCAACAGAGCGTTCACGGTAGGGGCTGTTTTTGCCAGGCTCTGTGAGTGTTCCTCTGTATGCCTTAATCTCTTCGGGTGAAAGGTCGTCAACATATGCCTTACCCGATTTAATAAGCTTCAGCGCACATTCATAAAGGAAATCGAAATAGCTTGATGCGTAATAGGTGTTTGCCCATTTGAAGCCAAGCCACTCAATGTCTTCTTTGATAGAGTCAACATACTCAACATCCTCTCTTGAGGGGTTGGTATCGTCAAAACGAAGATTGCAGATGCCGTTATACTTTTCAGCTGTGCCAAAATCTATGCAGATAGCTTTTGCATGACCGATATGAAGGTATCCGTTAGGTTCGGGAGGAAATCTCGTCTGAATTCTCGTATTAACTCCGTTTTCAAGATCTTCATCAATAAAATCGTGAATAAAATTTGATGATTTAACTGCTTCTTCCATATTTATATCCTCCGCTATGCGTTATTATTCGTATTCTTTAACTGCCTTTTCAAGTCTTGCCTTAACCTCTTCATCACCTAAAAGGGCAATAATTGAGTGGAGGTCGGGTGTATTCTTTCTTGAAGTGAGGGCAATTCTGATAACTGTTGAAACATCGCCAACATGACCCTTGAAAGCATCAGGGTTCTTTTTATATTCTTTAACATTTGGTGTGAAGCCTAAAGGCTCGCAAAGAGCTTTGATTTTACCAAACCAAGTGTCTTTATCGTCAGCAGCGTCAACAACCTTTATGTATTCTTTAAGAATTGCGGCTGCATCCTCTTTGCTGATATTTTCGGGAAGAGTGAGGTCGGGAGTATAAATCTCATTGAAGAAATATGAGAAATAATCCTTAACCTCGTTCCACTTTGCAATATCCTTACGGGGCTTCGGAACTTCACGGTCAATATTGAGCATATTAACAGAAAATTCCTCGTCCTTTGTGAGAAGATTATAGAACTCTTCGTCATAAACCTTTGCCCATGCTTTAAGGTCGTCAAAAATTCTCTTTGCGCTCATTTTTGAAATAACATTTTTGCTGATGTCGGTGAGCTTAACAAGGTCAAAGAGGCATCCGCTGGGGCTCATCTTTTTAAGGTTAAAGGGGAATGAGAATGCGTCTGCTGTGGGGTTAGCTCTGCGCCAATCCTCAAAGTTAGAGTTAAGAAGTGTGAGAATATACTCAATAAGGCTCTCTTTCGGGATACCCTGATCTACAAAGTAGCTAACTGCTGCTTCGGGGTCTTTTCTCTTTGAGAATTTACGCTTTGTGCCCTCAACCTCGTCAATTTTCATAAGCTGAGGTGTGTGAGCGTATTTGGGAAGCTTGAATCCGCAGGCTTTGAAAAGAGCGATATGCTTTGGAACAGAAGAAATCCATTCTTCGCCACGGATAACATGAGTTGTTCTCATAAAATGGTCATCGCACACATGAGCGAAATGGTATGTGGGGATTCCGTCTGATTTAAGAAGAACCTCGTCAATAATATTTTCGGGCATTTCAATTTTGCCACGGATAATATCGTCAAAATAAACTCGTCTGTCTTCGCTTCCGTCTGAACGGAAACGGAGAACATAAGGCTTGCCTGCCTTTATATTTTCTTCAATCTGCTCAAATGAAAGATCACGGCACTTTGCCCATTTGCCAAAGTAGCCCCAGATAAGTGCGCCCTCTTTTTCCTGCTGTTCACGAAGAGCAGAAAGCTCGTCTGCTGTGCAGAAGCAGGGATATGCCAGACCTTTTTTAACAAGCTCTTTTGCAACTGTCTGATAAATCTCAACACGCTGGCTCTGAGTATAAGGACCGTATGCACCTTTCTCTGTGCCGAAGCCTGTAACACCTTCGTCAAACTCAATACCAAAAGCCTTGAAGCCGTTGATAACTGCTGAAACACCGTCTTCAATTTCACGCTTTTTGTCTGTATCCTCAATTCTGAGGTATGAAATGCCGCCTGTTGCCTTGGCTGTAAGAACATCAACAAGAGCACCGAAAAGTCCGCCGATATGAAGATAGCCTGTGGGGCTGGGAGCGAATCTTGTTACCCTTGCACCCTCTTTAAGGTTTCTTGCAGGGTAGAGTGCTTCATAATCCTCAACTGTTTTGGTTATATGGGGAAAAAGTAATTCCGCTAATTTCTCATAATCCATAATATTTGATTTCCTTTCACTTCTCTGACAAGCAGAGAACATACTTATTGAGTTTATAAAAATACATAGTATATTATCGCAGAAAAGTGCAAATCTATCAAGATGTAAATGCAAAATTTTTCAATTTTTTCTTAATTTATTTTAAAAAGAATGGCTCCCTGCCTTTTGCAAAGCAGAGAACCTTTAAATTAAAGCTTATTCAACATAAATATCTTTTGAAAAATCAACTGAGAGAGTGTCAACAAAATAGGCATTGGTATCGGCTGTCATTCCGTTTTCATCAAAAACGGTTATTCTGAAATAAACATCATCTTTATTGATGCTGAACTTTGCTTCGGTTATGTAGTCAACACCAAGCTCCTTTGCATAAACAGAGCGAAGCCGTCTGCCGCCCCTTGTGCAGACTATTCTCACAGCCTTTTCACACTGAATGTGAACAGAATAATCATCTGTATCAAGCCATAAAGCGTTGATAATTGGTCCTCTTGAAGCGTAGAAATCACCCTTGAGAAGAGCAGCCGCAACATCTTCATATTTAAGGGATTCTGACTTTATCATTGTGAAGCCGCCAAAGGAATCCCAGTGGCAGGTGTTTTGCGCACGGTTATGATTATCGTCTGTTGCAATGCAAAAAATTCTTTTGCCGCCACGGAGCATATCGTCATAAATATCGGGGTTATATTCGTTGTAGCCGTGAACCTCACTGCTTTTGTTAAAAATCTCCATTGCGTGCATACCGTTATAAGACATATATCTTTCAAAATTTTCAAGGGACCATGTGGGGTGATTATATGTGGCAAAAAATCCGTTTTCAACGCCAGTTTTTATCATTTTGTTTACATCTTCTGTGCAGTATTCAACAGAAAAAGGCGAATACTCCCTATCGCCCACAATATTGTTTTCATCCTGAAAAGGGTGTGCTTTTCTTTCTTTTGAAAGAGCGATAAAGCAAATATCACAGCAACGCTCGTGCATCCAGCTTTCGCAGTGTTCATCTGCCGCATTTTCAACGCCGTTAAGTGCAAGGAAGCTTTCATCGCTTAATTCATTGTGAGTAACAAAATGGCTGTGGTCTGTAAAAGCGATTATGGAATAGCCCTCTTTCATATACATTTCTTTCATCTCGGCAGGGGTCAGCTCACCGTCTGAAACAGTTGAATGGCTGTGAAGATTGGCTTTATAAAATCTGCCTTTTTCAGAAATAAGATATTTTTTCATAGAATCACCTTTAAAATAAAATACTTCTATTTTTAATTAACTGCCCATAAGACTCAGTTGAATCGTTTAATGATAATGCCTGCCCCTTTTTTCAGTAAGATACTTAGCACTAATGAAATTGAGAAAGTAATTATTGTGTAAAAGAAACAATATTCATCCAAAGCCTTTGAATAAGCGGCAAACTCTGAAGAAATAATTTCAAAAATCAAATATATTTCTATGGAATATCCACCTATCCATATCAAAAATCTTTTTATCCATTTTATTGACAGTCTGTTGTCAAAATAAGAAATCAGTATAATCAATGTCAAGGAAACCACGATGTATAAATACCTACATCCTGTCAAGCTTAATTTCACCCAACTCATTCTATAGAAAAATATGTAGGCAGTAGATAAGAGGAATATCACCGCTGATACAGCTACACTCCACAGTGGGATTGTTTTGTGATTCTTGACATATTTTGCAAGGAATGCCCCTATTAAAAATATAGGTATTCTTGTTGTAACTATTTCAATTTTATTATAATAGCTTTCTGCAAGAAGCTCCATGACAAGGTTAAAAGCTACCACAGTAATTATTAAAATTACCAGTGCCTTTACGCCCTTATTTTCATAAAATTTGTAAATAAACGGATAAGCAAGATATAAGACTATCATCAGCGAAATAAACCAGAACCGTTTGTATCCAGTTATGTAAATTTCCGTAAATGAAATTGAAAGAATAAAATCAAGTACAGACCTGAACCACACCACATTAAAGATTATTGTAACAATAATCGATTCTGGAATTATCCTGAGCATACGCTTTTTGTAAAACTGCTTTATGTCGTTATTTTTTGAAAATGAAAAGTAAAGTCCTATTCCTGAAAGAAATAAAAAAACATCAACGCCTATGTTGCCAAAGTTTTTAACAATATCAAAACATGTTGACAACGCAATCCCGACAGGTCCATTTATTTTCAAAAAGAAAGTTGACAAAAGAAGTGAGTGAAAAAAAGCAATCAGTAATGTTGAAATTCCAAATAAAACATCTCTTGATTCACTTATATAATGTAAATCATATTTTTTCATTTAATCACCTTAAAGTAAAGCGCCCTCAAACATAAATTGAAAGCGCTTTAATATTATTTTTCAAAATATTTCTTTATATTTTCAATGAGAATTTTCTTTGCATTTTCCAGCGGTCCATCAAGCTGACAGCCTGCGGCTCTCATATGTCCGCCGCCGCCCATCTCTGCGCAGATTGCCGAAGCATCCGCAGGGGCATGGGTGCGCATAGAAACCTTGAATGTTCCGTCTGCCTTTTCACGAAGAGTTGCGCCAATAACAACGCCCTCTATCTGACGGGGAAGAGATGCAATTGCATCACATTCGCTTTCATCAGAGCCACTCAATCTGAACATTTCCTGTGTAACGGTGATAAGTGCAAAACGCTCGTCAAAATAAGTTTCCATACCTGCAAGGCACAGCTTTTCAAGGGCAACATAAGTTTTTGTTTTTGTTTCAAACATAACTGTGTTGATTGCCGCATTATCTGCGCCCGCCTCTATCATTTCTGCACCCATACGCATTGTTCTGGGTGTTACATTTGAATAGCGGAAACAGCCTGTGTCTGTCGAAAGTCCTGTATAAATGCAATTGGCAATATCTTTTGTAATTTCAACACCAAGTGCTTTTATAACCTCCAGCATAATTTCGCAGGCAGCAGCCGCTTTATCATCAAGAAGCGTCTTTTTGGCAAAGATTCTGTTTGAGCCGTGGTGGTCAATAGATAAATCCACCTTATCGCCATAAAGTTCCTGATTTTTTTTGCCCAGCAATGCAGCATCTGCAACGTCAACGGAAACAATAAACTGAGGCTCAAAGGATAAATCCTCTATTTCCTGTGAAAGATAGCTGTATTTTTTTGGAATTTCGTCAGAGCATCTTACCGCCGCTTTTTTGCCCATTGAAATAAGAGCACGGCAAAGGGAATATCCGCATCCCAGTGTGTCTCCGTCCGGATGTCCGTGCACCAGTATGAGAATATTATCCTGTGCCTTTAAAATCTCTGCGGCAGATGATGGAGTATCAATCATCATTTTCATCAGTCTTTAAACCGTCCATAATTTTTACAATGTTCATTCCGTGCTCAATAGAATCATCTGCATAGAATTTCATTTCAGGTGTCTTTCTCAGGTGAAGTCTTTTGCCGACTTCTCTTCTGATATAGCCTGTTGCACTTTCAAGACCCTTAACTGCTTTTTTAGCAACATCAAGCCCCTCCATTGCGCTGACATAAACCTTTGCAAATGAAGCGTCAGAGCTTACCTCAACCCTTACGATTGTAATAAGCTTATCCATAACACGGGGGTCTTTCAACTCCCTGACAACTGCAATAATTTCTCTTTTTATATCTTCAGATATTCTGTCAATTCTGTAGCCTGCCATAAATATCCACCTTTAATCTTCACGATATTCCTCTGTGATAAATGCTTCAAAGATGTCGCCCTCTTTGATGTCAGAGAACTTGTTAAGTCCGATACCGCATTCATAGTTAGATGCAACCTCTTTAACATCGTCCTTGAAACGGCGAAGTGAAGAAATTTCATCCTCTGCAACAACAATGCCATCACGAACAACACGGATTTTGCTGTTTCTTGTTACCTTACCGTCCATAACATAACAACCTGCAATCTTACCAACAGAAGAGATTGTGATAACGTTTCTAACCTCTATTCTGCCCTGCTCAACATCACGATATTTAGGAGCGAGCATACCTTTTATTGCCGCCTGAACGTCTTCAATGCAGTCATAGATAACTCTATACATACGCATTTCAACGCCATCTCTCTCTGCAAGAGTTTTTGCAACATTATCGGGTCTGATATTGAAGCCAACGATAATTGCGTTTGATGCGTTTGCAAGCATAACGTCAGATTCGCTGACTGCACCAACGCCGCTGTGAATAACTCTTACACGAACCTCGTCATTTGAAAGCTTTTCAAGATTCTGCTTAACAGCCTCTGCTGAGCCCTGAACGTCTGCTTTAACGATAATGTTAAGCTCTTTAAGCTCACCCTCACGAAGTGAAGAGAAGAGTGTATCAAGAGTAACCTTCTGAACTGACTTAAACTGCTCTTCCTTAGCTTCCTGCTTTCTCTGCTCAACAAGCTCACGGGCAAGCTTTTCGTCAGATACTGCGTCAAAGCCGTCGCCAGCCTGAGGAACCTCTGCAAGACCCATAATCTCAACAGGAACTGAGGGACCAGCTTCTTTAACATTTTCGCCCTTATCGTTTTTCATAACTCTTACTCTACCAACAGTTGAGCCTGCAACGATAATATCACCAGAATGAAGTGTACCTTTCTGAACAAGAAGAGTTGCAACGGGACCTCTGCCCTTATCAAGTTTTGCTTCGATAATCGTACCCTTTGCCATAACGTTGGGGTTTGCCTTGTAATCTTCGATTTCGGCAACAAGCAAGATGTTTTCAAGAAGCTTGTCGATACCCTCTTTGGTGTATGCGGAAACGGGACAAACGATAGTATCTCCGCCCCAATCTTCGGGGATAAGTTCGTACTGTGTAAGTTCTGTCTTGACTCTTTCGGGGTCTGCGGCAGGCTTATCCATTTTGTTAATTGCAACGATTATCGGAACTTTAGCCGCTTTTGCGTGGTTGATAGCTTCAACCGTCTGGGGCATAATGCCGTCGTCTGCGGCAACAACGATAATGGCAATATCGGTTGACTGTGCACCGCGGGCACGCATTGAAGTAAATGCTTCGTGACCGGGTGTGTCGATAAACGTGATCTTTTTGCCGTTTGCTTCAACCTGATAAGCACCGATGTGCTGAGTAATGCCGCCTGCTTCGCCCTGAGTAACGTGTGCGTGGCGAATAGCGTCAAGCAGTGAAGTTTTACCGTGGTCAACGTGGCCCATAATGGTAACTACCGGCGGACGTGTTATATAGCCCTCGCCGTTGGTGTCGCCGGAATCGGAAACGTCGATAAGTGTATCTTCAAACGTTTTAGCAAGCTTTTGTTCAAGCTCGATGCCGTATTCGGAAGCAACCATAAATGCGGTTTCGTAGTCGATTTCCTGGTTTACGGTAGCCATAACGCCCATCATAAACAGTTTCTTTACGATGTCGGCGGCAGGCTTGCCGAGTTTTTCCGAAAGGTCTTTAATAATAATCGTTTCTGTTGTCATAACGGCATTTTCGATAACGATAGGTTCAATAACCTTTTTGGGCTCTTTCTTATCCTTCTTGGGTTTGCGAACACGGAAGAAATCTTCGTCGTCGCCTCCGAAGGACTGTGAGCGTCTGCTGTCCTTTTTGTTTTTGGGATTATTCTGCTGCTCGGACTTGTCGTGGTCTTTGCGGTAATTCTTTTTGTTGGGGTCGTAATTGCTTACACGCTCCTTTTCAAGTGAAGGAAGCGCTGCGGCAGATGCTGCCGAGCTTCTCTGAGGACGGTTGTTCTGTCCCTGATGGTTTCTGTTATCGAACTTTTCGTCCTTATCCTTGTTGAAGCCGCCGTTTCTGTTAAATCCGCCGTCACGGTTGCCGTCCTTATTAAAGTCACGGTTTTTGTTGAATCCGCCGTCACGGGCACCGTCTTTATTGAAATCACGGTTGCGGTTATTATATCCGTTTTCACGGTTGTTATCCCTCTTAAATCCGTTTTCACGGTTACCGTCTTTTGCAAAGGGACGTTTGCCGTCACGGTTATTTTGATAACCGCTGTTGGGCTTTCTGAATCCGTTGTCCTCTGCTTTTTTATCAGCATTATTTTCAGCCGGCTTTGCATCCGAATTCTTTTCCGATTTTTCGGCTTTTTCGGCTTCTGCCTGCTTCTTTTTCTCCGCCTGCTTTTGTGCTTCGGCTTGCTTTTCGGCTTCCGCCTGCTTCTTTGCTTCGGCTTCGGCGGCTTTCTTCAGTTCTTCCTGCTTTTTGGCTTCTTCCGCTTTTGCCTTGGCTTCCTTTTCGGCTTTTTCAATTTCGGCCTGCTCTTCTTTTGCACGCAGAGCTTCGTATTCAAGGCGAGCACGTTCGGCTTCCTGTCTTTCCTGCTCCTTTTTAGCTTCCTCAAGCTTTGCGCTTACCGCATTGCTCTTATCAAGCAGAGATTTTTTCTGTGCGCCCAAGGATGCCTTTGCCTTGCCGATTTTTTCAAGCAATGCCTTGCTTGAACTCTGAATGTCTGATGCTTTACTCATTATTTGACCTCCAAATTAAGGTTTATCTGCTTAATTACCGCCCGGGCGAAACCGTCGTCGGTAATACATAACGTTTTTCTTTCCGGGTGACCGATTTTGCTGCCGAGCAATCCGTTATCGTTCAAGACGAATACGGGAATATTTCTGTACTTGGCCATATCGGTAAAGTGTTTGACCGTATTTATTCCGGTGTCCTGCGAAATAAGCACAAGCTTTGCCTGCCCGCTTTTAAGCGAAAGTTCGCATGCACCCGTTCCGGAAACGGTTTTGCCTGCCCTTGTTGCAATTCCCACAAGGGAAAGGATTTTATCTTCAACCATTTATATTCTCTCTCAACTGACTGATGATTTCTTCCGAAAGGGTGACGTCAAGCGAGCGTGAAAGTGATTTTGTTTTGATGCTTTTTTCAAGGCAGTCAATATTTTTGCAGACGTAGGTGCCGCGGCCGGAAACTTTTCCTTTGGTATCCACAAGCACGTCGCCGTCGGGAGTGCGTACGATACGGATAAGCTCCTGCTTCGGCTTCATTTCTCTGCAGCCGGAACACATTCTCATGGGAATTTTTTTATTCTTCAACACTTGATTCCTCTTTATTCATAAGTTCATTTGCCTGACTTTCGGACTTAATGTCGATAGTCCAACCGGTAAGACGTGCGCAGAGCATAGCGTTCTGACCGCGCTTGCCGATGGCAAGGGAAAGCTGATTGTCGGGAACAACAACTGTTGCCTTTTTCTTGGGTTCTGTTTCGTCGATTTTTACAAGAAGAACCTTTGATGGGCTGAGTGCGTTTGCGATATACGTAACGGGATCGTCGCTCCATTTAATAATGTCGATTTTTTCATCGTTGATTTCGTTTACCACGTTGGCAACACGGGTGCCCTTAGGACCTACGCATGAGCCAAGGGGATCAATGTTTTCGTCCTCGGAATAAACGGCGATTTTGCTTCTTGAGCCGGCGTCACGGGCAAGAGATTTAATGATAACGGTGCCGTTTGCGATTTCGGGAACTTCAAGCTCGAAAAGGCGCTTGATAAGTTGGGGATGAGTTCTTGAAACGGTAATAGTTGCGCCGTACTGTGCTTTTTTAACTTCCGAAACGTAAACCTTAAGGCGAGTGCCGGGAAGATAACTTTCGCCTGCAATCTGCTCTTTCGGGGGAATGATACCTTCAAGTTTGCCGAGTTCAACGTAAACGTAACCGTTTTCAACTCTCTGAACAACGGCGGTCATCAGTTCGCCTTCCTTATCGGAATATTCGGAATAAACCATACCCTTTTCAGCCTCACGGATGCGCTGAGTAATAACCTGTCTTGCGGTCTGCGCACTGATTCTGCCGAATTTCTTGGGAGTGTCTTCAACCTCAACGGTTTCGTCAAGCTGTGCGTCAAATCTGATTTTGCGTGCGTCTTCAAGAGAAATTTCAAGCAAATTATCGTAAACGTCTTCAACAACGGTTTTTACGATATAGCAGTGGAATTCGCCCGTTTCTCTGTCGATTCTCGAAACGACTGTTGCCGCATCGCCGTAAAGACGGTCTTTCTTGTATGCCGAAGTGATTGCAAGTTCGATAGATTCAATTAAAGTTTCGCTGTCAATGCCCTTTTCTGCTTCAAGCAATTTAACAGCAGCCATAAGTTCTGAATTCATAAGTTCCTCCCTGATTAGAAGCCTATATAAGGTCTAACCGTATCAATATTATTTTTTTCAAATTTAATTACTTCATTGCCGATGCTTACGGTGACGGAATTTTCGTCAAAGCCTTTAAGTGCGCCCACGAACTTCTTCTTTTTGCCGTTGACCGCCTTTTTAAGCTTTACCTCCACCTCGACTTCAAGGTTGCGCTTAAAATCTCTGTCGGATTTAAGCGGACGGTCACCCCATGTGCTTACGCACAGACAGTAGGGTTTGCCGCCGGTGGGGTCTGCCTGCTCTACGGGTTCGTCAATGGCACGGGAAACTGTTTCACAATCGTCGATGTTCACGCCGTTTTCCGAACAAATGTAAAAGTTAAGGCACATCTGTCCGTCCTCACGAACGTATTCCACGTCAGCCATTTCAAAACCGAGATTTTCAATGATTTCTTTTGCGGCTTTTCCCGCAAGAGTCGCTACGTCAGCCATAATTTTCCTCTTTCAAAAAGCAAGAGTGAGCTATCTGCTCACTCTCGTCGTGAAGTATTGTACCCATATAATAACATAGCAATTAAAAAAATGCAAACATTATTTTTGAAAAATATGAGGAAATAAGTAATTTTCCCTGCTCTTTGCTGAAAAATACGGTGTTCTGCGTTGACACAGCGTCGGAACGGTGTTATATTATGAAAAATAAAACGGCAACAGTATAAATTTGAACGGCTCGTATATATAAGGAAATGTCTTATGAGTATGAATATAATAACTGATTTTATTGCAGAAAACCCACGGCTTGTAATCGGAAATGCAATAGGACTTGTTTCGGCGGTATTCGGTTTTGTGTCGTATCAGGCAAAAACACCGAAAACATTGCTGAAATGGCAGTTTTGCGTGTCCCTTGCGGCGATTTTGTCGTATGCGGTGCTGGGCGCTTGGTCGGGTATGGCACTTAATGCGGTGTGTCTGTTCAGAAATTTTACGTTTACCGAGCAGGCAAAGAAAATCAAGTTGTTTTCCTTAAAAACTTGGCCGTATATTATTGCGGCGATTATGGGCGGAATAGGCGCTCTTTCGTGGCAGGGTGTAATTTCGCTGTTCGTTGTAGTTCCGCTTATGGCGAATACGGTGTTTCTGTCGCTTGGCAATAATAAAATACTTCGCCAAAGTATTTTGGTCACATCGTCACTTGTTATCGTCTATAACGCATATTTCTCGTCGTACTTCTCAATTTTAATGGAAGCAATCGCTATTGTTTCGTCGATAATCGGGCTGATTCGCTACCGAAATCAGAAGTGATTTTTCTTCCTTTTCTTGAAAGAAAAGGAAGCGAAAAGAACTTTAATTACACTTTGTGGTACCATACTTTTCTTTCGGGAAAGAAAAGTAGGCAAAAGAAAGCTGACCTCGCTTTGCGGAAATAAAACAATCTTTTTTGTATAAATAAGGCTCCCTTGTGTAAAGGGAGCTGTCACAGAGTGACTGAGGGATTGTTTCGTGGCAGCGAGCCAATCTTTCATATAAAAACTTTTATACTATATGCCCCCAAAAGCCATAAACTTTTGGGGGCATATTATATAATGTCTTGAATTTTACACGCCGTAAGTAATTTCACAGTTTTCGATGTGTCGGGCGTCGCCGAACAGATCAAGCGTAGGTTGTATAAGTGTGCCTTCGGGCAGGTCTTCACGGAATTCAAAACGGGAAATTGCCGTAAAGTTTATTCCGAAAGCAGCCAAGCCAACCTCAAAAGGCATATTCAGTAAATGGCAAATAAGTGATGTAAACGAGCCGCCGTGTCCGAACAACGCTATTGTGTCGCTGTTATTTCTTAAAACACGGTAATAGCTGCCCTGCCGTTCATATCCGAAATCGTAAAGCCATTCGTCAAGACCATTGATAACTCGCTGATTGTGTTCGCCAACCGTATTGCGCGCAAATCGGGGTGCAAATTCATTTAATTCTATGCCCTCCGCCACGGTCTTTTGTGCCTGCAACCATGCATTGTATTCCTGTTCCCAATAAACATGGCGCTCTTCATCGGACATTTGCTCAAAGCTCTTTTTGTCTTCTTCGAGTTTGGGAGCGTAGGAAATTTCACGCATAAAATCAAGTTTTGTAACTTCCATACCGTGCATTTTTGCGGTATGCAAAGCGGTTTCGTAGGCACGTCCGCAGGAGGACGACCAAATGGAATTTAAATGCGTATCTTTCAAAACGTTTGCGGCGGCTTCCGCTTGCGAGTGTCCTAACGGAGTCAAACAATCGTGTACGTAATCGGGGTGTCCGTGACGGACGAGTATCAGTTTCATAAGAAAATCCTTTCCGTGCTTTTTAACAGTATAATATTAAACGGAATAAAATGCAACAGTCAGATTTGTTATTTTAATAAATCGCCGTCAATTTTGCCCGAAATTATTTTTCTACCGAAATAACAATTCCGTTTTCATTAACGTCTACCGCAAGCGTGTCATTGATTTCAAGGTCGGTGGAAAGAATTGTCCGTGCAATAGCCGTTTCAACGTGGCTTTGAATATACCGTTTAAGCGGACGTGCGCCGAAAAGTGAATCAAAGCCGTTGTCGATAATATAATCCTTGGCACGTTCGGAAACCTTAAGATTAAGCGAACGTTCCTTAAGCCGACCGTCAAGGCGGTTGAGGAGAATATGGAGAATTGCACGCATATTTTCTTTAGTTAAGGGCTTATAGAACACGATTTCGTCAAGACGGTTCAAGAATTCGGGACGGAAGCTTTGCTTAAGAAGTGCATCAACGTTTGCTTTTGCCGAATCGCTGATTTCGCCCGATTCGTCAATGCCGTCAAGAAGCATCTGTGAACCCAGATTGCTTGTTAAAATAATGACCGTATTCTTAAAATCCACAAGTCTTCCCTGGGAATCGGTAATTCTGCCGTCATCAAGCACCTGAAGCAAAATATTGAATACGTCTGGATGTGCCTTTTCGATTTCGTCGAACAAAATTACCGAATAGGGTTTTCTGCGTACCGCCTCGGTAAGCTGACCGCCCTCGTCATAGCCCACGTATCCGGGAGGGGCCCCGATAAGACGTGAAACGGAGAATTTTTCCATATATTCGCTCATATCAATACGAATCATATTCTTCTCATCATCAAAAAGCGCTTCGGCAAGTGTCTTTGCAAGTTCGGTTTTACCTACACCCGTAGGTCCTAAGAACATAAATGAACCGATAGGTCTGTTGGGGTCGGCAATTCCTGCACGCGAACGAAGAATTGCTTCAGACACCTTTCTAACCGCATCATCCTGCCCGATAACTCTCTTGTGAAGAATGTTTTGAAGATTTATTATCTTTTCACGTTCGCCCTCAACAAGCTTGGAAACGGGTATTCCCGTCCATTTTGCCACGATGCCGGCAATTTCGTCCTTTGTTACCGTATCACGCAAGAGTGAGGAAGTATCACGGTTTTCGCTTTTCTTCATTGCTTCCTGAAGTTTTTGTTCAAGCTCGGGCAAGGAAGAATACTTGAGCTTTGCCGCTTTTTCGTATTCGTAATTTCTTTGTGCTGCTTCAATTTCGAGATTTACCCTGTCAATTTCTTCCTTAATATTTTTAACGGAATCAATCTCCTGCTTGTCTTTTTCCCACTTTGCTTTCATCTGTTCGAAATCTTCACGTTCCTTGGAAAGTTCCTCTTTAAGTTTTTCAAGACGTTCACGGCTCAGCGTGTCGCTTTCCTCCGAAAGTGCCATTTCTTCTATTTCCATTTGCATTATTTTGCGTCTTGAATCGTCAAGCTCTGCGGGCATAGAATCAATTTCGGTTCTTATCATTGCGCATGCTTCGTCTACAAGATCAATGGCTTTATCGGGCAAAAATCTGTCCGTAATGTATCTGTGTGAAAGAGTTGCCGCCGCCACAAGCGCATTATCGTGAATTTGTACGCCGTGGAATATTTCGTATTTTTCTTTCAGTCCACGCAAAATCGAAATTGTGTCTTCCACATTCGGCTCGTCAACTTGAACCGGCTGAAATCTTCGCTCTAACGCCGCATCTTTTTCGATATATTTTCTGTATTCGTCAAGAGTGGTTGCGCCTATGCAATGCAATTCACCTCGGGCAAGCATGGGCTTAAGCAAATTTCCCGCATCCATTGCGCCGTCGGTTTTTCCTGCACCCACAATGGTGTGAAGCTCATCAATGAACAGAATTATTCTGCCGTCGCTTGACTTTATTTCGTTAAGAACGGCTTTAAGACGTTCCTCAAATTCGCCACGGTACTTGGCTCCTGCAATAAGCGAACCCATATCAAGTGAAAAAACCGTCTTTTCTTTAAGTCCGTCGGGAACGTCGCCACGAAGAATTCTCTGTGCAAGTCCCTCGGCAATAGCGGTTTTACCTACGCCCGGCTCACCTATAAGAACGGGGTTATTTTTCGTTTTTCGGGACAAAATACGAATAACGTTTCTTATTTCCGTGTCCCTGCCGATAACAGGATCAAGTTTTCCGTCCTTTGCACGCTGAACAAGGTCAAATCCGTATTTATTAAGTGCATCGTACGTGCCTTCGGGGTTGTCACTTGTTACCTTTTGTCCTGCTTTTACCTTATCAAGCTCCTGCTTGAACTCTTTTTCAGTAATATTAAATTCCTTAAAAAGCTCTTTCAGTTTTTGAGTAGGCAAGGTAATAATACCGAGCATTATATGTTCAACCGAAACGTAGGAATCGCCGTTTTTCTTTGCAAAATCTTCCGCCTTCGCAAGAATTTTGTCAGTTTCCGGCGAAATATAAACCTTTTCCGGTTCTCTGCCGCTGCCCGTTACCTTCGGAAACGAATTTATTATTCCGTCAAGCTTTGAAATAAATTTATCGGTTTCCACACCCATTTTAGAAAGCAAACTTTGTATAAGTCCGCCGTCCTGATCCGCCAAAGAATACATTAAATGTTCGGGGGCAATTTGCATATTGTCGCTTTCTATTGCCATTTTTTGGGCATTTTGAAGTGCCTCTATTGCCTTTTGCGTAAATTTATCCGTCATACTAAAACCTCCCTTTCAGTATATGATTTCAGCCGTTGAAATAAATCGGCCTCGGTAAATTTTCCCGTAAGATAATTTTTCATACATACATCGAAAAGCCGAATATAATTTGAAATTCCGTCAGCAACCTGCTGCGTTGTATAGTTTCTGTTGTGCGTTAAACAAATACTTCTTATAAATCTGCCCTCATACAATTCGTATCTTATGGAGTCGTCTTTGCGAAGAACACTTTCCATTTTGCACCACATTCTGAAAAATTCGTTCATTTTATTTATAAGCGCCTGCGACTGTGTCCTGAATATTACGCTTATTTTGCCTATTCCCATTTCATCGGGATTTGAAAACAGTTCCACATCGTACTTTATTGTCGGACGGTAGCGATATTCAAGACTGCTTTTTAAGCTCATCGTGCTTTGGTGGGGCGCCACATAGGGAATCATATCAATTTTATTGCTTGTGATAAAATCTTCTATGGTTCTGAAAATTCCCTCAATTCTCATTTCGGGAGTGGTATACGAAACGTACTGCGCAAGAATATGATTTATTAAATTTGATCTGTTTGTGTTTTGGGCAAGCGCAAGTCGGTCAATTTCACGAACTACCTCGTCCATCAGCACAACGCTATATAAACTTTTTGCCATGTTTTTGTTCCGCCTTTCTAAACTGTTTCCGATGTTTACATAAAAATTGTAGCATTGCGTATAAATTTTGTCAATGGATTTATATATACTTTCACACGAGTTTCATATTTTTCACCGCAATTTTATATAAGTATGCCCGAAAGCAGGCGGTTTTATTACAAATGTGAAAATTTTAACAAAATATGAATTTTCCATAAAATAACTATTGACAAAAGGTTTTCGGTGTGGTACAATGCAAGTGAAGATGAAAGAAAAGACATCTTAAATTTGAAGAAAGCGTGAGTCCGATGGCATAGTAAAATCAACCGAAAAAAAAAACAGAAAGGTGATTTTAGGAAATGGAGAAAGATCCACCCGAAATTTGAATTTTATCTCGTACTGATTAAAGGATGTGTTTGAATTATGAAAAGGAGAACAGCCAAAAAATAATTCGGAGAGGTACGGTCCAATGCACTAATAGGCATTAAAATTCAAAGAAAAATAAGGTCGTGATGTTATGACACGGGGTATTTTTGCAAGACTTTATTGAAAGGAAATCGGTCCAATGCAGAATTTAGTTTACAAATAGAAAAACTGAATATGTGTTAATTACTTATACTGTTCGCATATAGAACAGCCAATAAATTTGATTTATTATAAAAGTACGGCGACCTTTTCAGGTCGCCTTTTTTGCGGCACCGTACTTTTACCCTATTTTCTTTTGTAAAAGAAAGTAGGTAACGAAAATGGATTACTTTTTCTTATAAGAAAAAGCAACAAAAAGAACTTTGATTACACTTCGTGGCAACTTACTTTTCTTATAAGAAAAGTAAGCAAAAGAATTTTTATCTCACTTCGTGGCAATAGAACAAATTTTATACAAAAAGGACGGCAAAAAACCGTCCTTTTCTCGTTGCTTTTATTTATGCCAATAGCTCATTTAACCAAAAAATTGCCTCCCTTGTGTAAAGGGAGGTGTTGAGCGTAGCGAAACGGAGGGATTGTATATAAAGTAAAAACAAAAGGACAACTTTTTCATATCACCTGCAAAACAATCCCTCAGTCACTTCGTGCCAGCTCCCTTTACACAAGGGAGCCTTATTATATACAAAAGATTATTGTATTACCGCAAAGCGGAATCAGCTTTCTTTTGCCTACTTTTCTTTCCCGAAAGAAAAGTACGGTACCGCAAAGCGAGATAAAAGTTTTCTTTGCCTACTTTCTTTTACAAAAGAAAGTAGGTCTTATTTCAAAATTTGCGAAACTTTAAGGTAGTCGTTAGTCAAAATAGTATCTATGCCCATATCAAAGAATTTTTGTGCTTCTTCGGGGTCGTCTGCCCAGCAGACGTTACATCTTATTCCGTGAGCATGCGCCTTATCAATCATTTCCTGATTAAAGAACGGCTTAAAGAACTGAACCTTTTGGCAACCGAGCTCGATAGCCTTATCGACGATATTCCACGCATCGTCGCCTCTGCCGTGGCAGCGGCATATATCGGGAGCGAGCGCTCCCAACTGAGCGAGAATTGCGTCGTTTCCGGACATAAAGTAAACGTGTTTACGGCAGTCGTACTTATTGATAAGTTGAATAATTTTCTTCAAAAAGTCTTCATCAATGGGGTCAGTATTATTTGCGGATTTAATATGAATATTCATAACTGCGTGGCAGGAAAACTTTTTCAGAATATCCTCAAACTTAAGAATTCTGAGTCCACGGAACTTTTCTCCGAATTTAATTCCGAAGTCATATTTCAGCAATTCGTCGTAAGTTTTTTCGCTTACCAAACCCGTTCCGTCACTGACACGTTCAAGGAAATCGTCATGAATGGAAACAATTTCGCCGTCTGCGGTGGGACGAAGGTCAAATTCAATTTCATCTGCGCCAAGTCCGATAGCCGCTCCGAATGATGCCATAGTGCTTTCGGGCGCCACCGCATTAAATCCACGGTGCGCACAAAGTCGGGGATATTTCATCCATTCGTCCGTGCGTGCGATTGCGCTTCCGCCGGGACGGTATTTCCACGGACGTCTGCCCTTTTCGATATATTCATAATGTGCCGAGGGCGCATTTCCGAAGCCTGCCGGCTTATAATACTTTTCGTTCAAATCTATTTCCGCATAAGCGATACCCACGTCGTTTTTCATATTAAGAACAACGTCGCCCTTAGGCGTTACCACCATGGAACAGCCGCCGATATCGGATTCTTTATTCATCGAAACGGAAGCACGCAAAAGATACGCATTTGTGTTATAGGAAATGAAACGTCCCATAATTTCCAAAGCACCGTGAGTGTCGCTGCGCTGATGCGAACATCCGATAATCGCATCAACTCTCTGCCGTGCAATATTGGAAATGTTTTCATAAAAATAGAAGTCGTAGCAGGTCAGAAAAGCAAATCGGTAGCCTTCAAGCTCGATAACCGTGGGTTCGGAAAAATCAAATGAGTAGTCGGCGTCAAGGTTTACCGTTTCACGGGGAGTAAGATGCTGCTTATAATATTTTCCCTGAAGCACGCCGTTCCGGTCAAAAGCAAACGTGGTGTTTCTCCTGCCCGTTTCCGTAAAGTCGCTCATGCTGATAAAAAGCATTGCGTGACATCTTTTGGCTGTTTCCGAGGCAAGCGACATCAGTTCGGGACCGTATTTTCTTACGCTCGCTTCCGCATTTTCACGGCTTCCGGCAAGGCACGGAACATCGCAGGCTTCGGGGCAAACGATAATATCAGCACTTTCGTCGCACTGAAGCATCAATTTTTTTTCTTCTTCAAAATAATAGTCCGATTTTTCGTATTCCGTAGAATATTCCGGTTGAATCAGGCAAACTTTCATAAAATTCCTCCGAGTTATTTGTTTGTTTTTAATTCGCCGAATATCGCCGAACCGATAATAAGAATTGCGCCAACTATTCCGTAGACGGTAATCGGTTCTTTCAGCACAGCAAATGAAAGTATAAGTGCAAAAACGGGGTCAATATAACTTAAAATTGCAATGGACTGCCCCGGAATGCTTTTAAGACTTGAAAAATACAGAAGATACGCAAAGCCGGTATGGAAAATTCCCACGAACAGTGTCATTCCCACGGCAAGCGGCGAAAGGGAAATACTGCTGAGATTTTCGGTTAAAAGCACGTAAGGAATCATTACCGCCGTTGCGGAAAAAAGTTGAATAGCCGTTCCCTTATAGGGGCACGAAAACGAATGTTTTTTATTAAGAATAATAACCGCCGAATAAAACACCGCCGCAAGAAGTCCGAAAAGAATTCCTTTAAGGTTCACGTTTTCCGCAGAAGTGAATATTCCCGAAACGAGGAACATTCCCACAATGGCGAGCAGAGCGCAGATGAGTTTTTTCGGCGTAAGTTTTTCCTTGAACAAAATCGGCGAAAGCAAAATGATTATCGTCGGCTGCATATAATAGCACAGTGTTGCTATGGAAACCGACGTGCAGTTGTAACTTTCAAACAGGAAAATCCAGTTCATACCGATAAGGCCGCCGGAAATAAACAGAAAAATAAAGTCTTTCAGGCTGACCTTGGCGGTGCTTTTCTTAAAAAGCAGAAAAACAAGAATACAAAGTCCGCCGATAATTCCCCTTGCAAAGGCGAGAATTGATGACGAAACGGGAATGTATTTCCGAAAAATGCCAATTGTTCCGAAAATAAGCATAGAACTTATAAGCGCCGAATAAGATTTTGTTTTTCCGTCCATTTTTACTCCTTATATTATATGTGTTTTGTGATTTGAACCTGCTTTTCTTTCCCGAAAGAACAGTAGGCAAAAGAAAGGTTCTTTACTTTTTCTTGTAAGAAAAAGAAACAAAAAGAACTTTTATTGCACTTCGCGGCAACGGTTCAAGCGTTTTACGAAAATAGCCGTTACCGTAAAAAAATATCTGAATAAAAGTCACCGTAAGTATAACACAAATAATTTAATAGTGCAATTATTCTTGACATTTTTATAAAGTATCGTTACAAAAATATGGTATTTGTTTACTGTTTGTTAATAATTCTTGACAAACGATGTAAAAAATGATACCATAAATCGGAATATGCAAGTATTTTCAAAAGAAAAAAAGGACGGAAAACTAAATATGAGTTCTCAAAACGCTGAAAAGCGCAATAACGAAGTGGGCATTGAAACGCTTAAATCCATATTTAACAGTTTTATTACCGCAGGCGAGCCGATTAGTTTTGAGCAAATCAAAAAAGGGTACATCAATAATACCTATAAGGTAGTAACCGCTACTTCCTCGGGGGAAACATACAAGTATGTTTTGCAGAGAATAAACACCAACGTATTTCCCGATACGGATGCACTGATGAACAACTTTCTGCTTGTAACGGAATATATGGCGGATAACTTTGAACTTCCGGGACATAAAAAAGGAGAAAAATCTATACTTACCCTGTGCCTTACCAAGACAAGACATGCGTATCTTCCTCACGAAACGGGAAATTGGCGTGTAACAAGATATTTTGAAAACACCTATTCCCTTGACGTGCCGGACAAGCCGGAAACCTTCGGTTATGCAGGAGAAGCATTCGGACTGTTTGCCAAAAAGGCGGCGGGCATTGACCCGAATAAAATTACGGAAGTTATTCCAAACTTTCACAATACCAAGAAGCGCTATGCTCAACTGCTCAAGTCGATAGAAGCAGATCCGGTGGGCAGAGTTAAGGATGTTTCGAAGGAAATCGAAACGGAAAAGCACTTTGAAAAGTATTTTAATATGATTGCAGATCCGCTTGAAAAGGGCGAAATTCCCACAAGAATATGTCATAACGACTGCAATCTTAACAACATTTTGTTTGATAAGGAAACACGTCTTCCTGTGGCTATCATAGATCTTGATACCGTAATGCCGTCAACACCGCTTTACGATTACGGCGACAGTATGCGTGTGGGAACCAACAAGGCAGGCGACGACGAAACGGACCTTTCAAAGGTCGTATGCGACCTTGAACTTTACCGTCAGTACGCACGGGGATATCTTAAATCCTGCGGAACGATGCTGACGAAGCGTGAACTTGAACTGCTTCCCTATGCGTGCATAGTAATTACGCTTGAGGACAGCATAAGATTTTTGATGGATTACATTGACGGCGACACGTATTATCAGACGTCGTACGAAACGCAGAATCTTGACAGATGCAGAACACAGCAGAAACTTGCATCCGATATGGAGCAAAAACTTCCTGAAATCAAGAAGATACTTAACGACATTTATGCGGAATTCAAATTAAATTAAGAAAAGAAGAAAAACGGGGAAAATTATGAAACAACGCAGAGCAATTATCCTTGCGGCAGGCAAGGGAACACGACTTCATTGCGAAGAAGTACCGAAAGCGATGTACAAGGTGCTTAACAGACCGCTTTTGGAAATCGTACTTTCCAATACGTCGTTCATTGATAAAAAGGACACGTATCTTATAGTGGGCTACAAAAAGGAAAAGATTATGGAATACTTTTCCGACGAATATAATTATGTAGAACAAAAGGAACAGTTGGGAACGGGACACGCAGTAAACGTATGCAGAGATTATTTTAAGGATTTTGACGGAACGGTGCTTGTGGCATTCGGTGATATGCCGTTGTTCGGAAAGGCGCTTAACGAAAAACTGTGCGAAATTCACGAGAAGAACAACGCTGCCTGTACTTTGGTAACGGCGGTTGACCCGAACAGAGAAGACTGGGCGCATGTTATCAAGGACGAAAACGGAAATTTTGTTTCGATAGTTGAGGGTGTTGACTGCACTCCCGAGCAGAAAAAGAACAATCACGAACTTTTTGCAGGCTTGCTTGCTTTTGACAGTAAAGCACTTTTTGCAACATTGCCCAAATTATCCACCGAGAACAAACAGAGCGAATACTATCTGACCGAAGTACCGGAAATTATGGCAAGAGAGGGTATGAAAATCTGTACCGTACCCACACTTGACAATAACGATATGTGCGGTGTAAATACACCTGAGGACGTGGCAATCTGCGAAGCAGTTCTGCGCCAGAGAGAAAAGGAAGCATAAATTATTCGAACGGGTTCGATTTTTACATATTCGAACGGGTTCGGATTTATATTGTTACGCTATACAGTTTGAACCCGAATTTCGGGTTCATTTTTTACAAAGTTGAACGGGCTTGAATGTAAAAAACAGACGAGCCGAAAAGGTAATTCTATATTAAGGAAGCAGACGGCAAACCCCGGCATTGACACGCTGCGGTCGAGAAATCAGCCGTCACGGAGGCTGAAAAATCTATGAACGTATTTCTTTTAACTGACATTGAGGGCGTATGGAACGTTACAGGCATAGATGCGGTAGACACAACTAAAGAGGAGTACACTTCTGCCTGCGCCGAACTTGTGCGTGAGGTGAATTTTGTTGCCGAAATTCTAAAGGAGCAAGGCGTTGATAAAATCTATTGTCTTGACGGTCACGGCGGCGACTTTTTGAACAATATTGACTCAACAAAGCTTTTGCCTTGCGTTGAACTGATAAAATATAAGGATTGGCAGGAGCTTACCCAAAAAGGTGCGTTTGATATTCAAATGGAAATCGGCTCACACGCACGTGCAGGCACGCTCAACGGCTTTTTAGACCACACGTTTAACTCACGGCAGATTTTTTCGGTAAAACTTAACGGCAGAGAATTCAGCGAGTTGGGTGTTCACGCCGTGCTTGCAGGTGCGTACAATATTCCGATTGCGTTCGTAACGGGCGATGAAACGGCGTGCAGTCAGGCAAAAGAATACGTACCTTCAATCGTAACCGCACCCGTAAAAAACGGAACAGAGCGCAATTCGTGCAAAGCTTACGGCAATGCGGAAGAAAACGTGCGCAGCGGAGTGCAGCGAGCGCTTGAGTCGGCACATTCGCCTTTTGTTATAGACTTCCCCGTTACGGTGGAATACACCTATTACCGCACCGATTACTGCGAGGAGGTTCTTGACCGAATTGCAGATAAATCAAAGGTGGAGCGAATAGGCGCACGCACCTTAAGAAAAACGGTTGACAAAATCGTAACAATGGATGATTTAAGATTTTAGAGAATTTATATGGTTAAGTCCATAATTATGCAAAAAGAAAAAATCGGCTTCAAAGCCGATTTTTTTGTTTATACTTTTTTATTCGGTCAATTCCACGAAGAAGCAGTAACCCAAGTCCTGTGCTGATTTCAGATTTTCTTCCGGCAGAAACGTGCGCCGCAAAGCGCCGTCTGCTACGGCAAAACAGGTTTTCATCATTCCTTCTCCACTCTCGTAAACCGCCGTACCAATTCACCCTGATAAAATAACCGATCGTTCCACATGGATAGTGGGCGAGCCCAAATACGTCCTTTATGTTCGTAAACGACCATCGGTTTTTCCGATTCGCTGTGCGCTGCCACGGCAATTACCTGCACAAGATCGCCCTTATAATGCCGATATGTGCCGTTTTCCACGGTCAAAGGCCGACCTTCACGGTCGTGAGCAAACGATACTGCCGTTTCCGGTGTGGGCGAAAATCGAGTGTGCATACCCACTTGCAGAAGACTCAGCTTTTTTTCGACACGGAACGTGTTGTATAGCGCCACCGTGGTGTTCGGCGGACAGATGGTGTCACCGAGATTTGCCGTTACGGTGACGGGACAAGTGACCCGTGAAGCTTGTGCGGCGGTATCAAAATAGCGCATACCGACCGTCGGCTTGGGGCGCCAGCCGGGTAAAAAGCCGAACTGTTCGGCAGAAAGATCCGCAAAAGCCGGCACAAAAATCTCCAAAAAAGTGATGTCGGGATCCTGCGCCGCTACGGTGACCGCTTGGAATGCACCTTGGCTGCCGCCGAAAGAAACAAGATGTTTCTTATCCCAACGGGGATGCGTTTTCAGCCATTTGGCGCCCACGAGATCCCTTAAAATCATATTCTGCCAGTATGTGGTTTCCGGGCGCTGATTTTCTTTTGCGTTAAAGCCGTACCCTGCCAATTCGGGATAGCGTTTTGCAAGTTCTTCCCGAGGCAAATTTTCAAAACCGTGAGCATTGACGGAAAAAACGATCGCATCTTTTTTGAAAAGCGGTATTGCGGGAACGACACCGTAACTTGTAAAGTTCAGTATGCACCGCAGCTTGTCCGTGCCCTTGGGCATAGTCAGAAATCCGGATACCGGCCGTCCTTCCGGCGTGGAAAGGCGGATATCACGGCATTCGCACCAATCGGGAACATTCGCCGTCACCGGTTCGTCTGAAAGCACTTGCACTTCGTGGACCGAAACTTTTTCACGGATGCCCTGCCAGTACGCATCAAAATCCGCAGGGATCTCTCCGTGGAACGCAAGTTTTTCGATTTCCGCACCTGCACCGATAACGTCCACCGGAACATCAGGATCGGGGGAGCCGTCCTCCCGAAGTACAGTCAGCGTCAGACGGATAAAGCCGGGACGGTCAAGTGTGGTTTCGAGTGTCAGCACGTCGGAAGCGACGCCGCTCTGTTTTTTGCCGTCGTCGCCGGCAAGCACCCAGGAATAGCGTGGGCAGGGAATTTCCCGCACACTGTCCTTCAAAAATTCGCTGTAATGTACCGTCAGCCGGATCACCTCACCGCAAACGTAGTCCACGGGATTCTTTTTATTCATTTCTACCGTAAAATTTCGTGAAAACATAATGAAGCTCCTTTACATTGTTACGCTACCGCTATTGTAGTGTGAAGCGGAAAAAATGTCAAGACGGGAATGAAAAAAGAACCCGAATTTCGAGTTCATTTTTTATGCTTCTTTTAATATTTTATAACTTCAATTTCGCTGTTTTCGGGAAGCGAGGTCGAAAGCTTAACCGATTTGGGCAAAGCAAGCCTGAAAGAATTTACCGTTTTGCCGTTCTTATTTATTTTTTCGCAGGAAACGCCGATAAATCCTTTCGGTGTGGGAACAACACCTTTTACAAAGGTTAAATCGCACATTTTCGGATTAAAAATCACTTCCTTATATTCGGCTTTAAGGGGACGGATGCCAAGCACGTATCCGCTTAACAGATAGACGATTCCCGACGACCATGCGTGAGATGGCACGTCCCAACGTTCCGATTCGGAAGCGGGTGAAAATTCCCAAAAGGTTTCGGCACCCTTTTTCAGCATAGTGCCCCAAGTGCGGCGCATAAGGTCCATTGCTTCGTCCTCGTGACCGCAGGCGAAACGTATCTGTGCTTCGTATGTGTTGAACAGAGGCGAAACGGTGGTGTTTCCGCCGCGGACGTGCTCAACGTGTTCGTTAAGTATCGTTGAGCCGTAGGGCGTCCAAAGCTCACGCTTCATCACGGAAAGAACTTTTTCCGATTTTTCCTTGTCCGCAACACCGAACATTACCGCAAGCGTGTTTCCGTCCTGCGCAATAAAACTGTCCAAGGAGTCCGTATAGCACTCTTTTTCGCTGTTCCATAAACGTTCGTTTATTGCATTTTTTATTTCTTCCGCCTTGCTCAGCCAAGTGCGGGCTTTTTCTTTTTTGCCTATTGCCCTTGCCATTTCCGCCATGGAAGTCAGACTCTTGTAAAGCAAGCAGTTAAGAGCAACTTTTTCGCCTAAACGGTGTCCCGAACAACTCCATTCGGTCTGCCCCACGGTGTAGTTGAACGTGCTGACAACGCACTGGCGCTGAAACATCAGTCCGTTTTTGTCAAGCCGTTCAAGCTGCCACAGAAGTCCCGTTTCCGCTTCCTTGAAGAAGTGCTTCACGAATTCTTTGTCACCGCTTAACTTGTAGTGCAGATAAATGCAGATTATTCGCCATGCAAAGTAGTCCCATTGAATAGTTATTCGGTTGAAATACGGCGTATATGCAACACCCGTACTGCGTTCGTCGTGCTTCAGAGCAAGTGACGTTTTAAGCAAATCGTCGCTTCCGTAAGCGTAAAGGTCGATGAGTGCGTCGATTGCACCGTCGCCCGAGAAAAATTGCATTTCATTTCGGGGACAGCTTTCGTATTCCTGCTGTTTGTTCACGTGCAGAGTGTACTTGCCTACCTCCCACGCCTTGTTCAGCATTTCGTCGTTTGAACGGAAATAACCCGTTGTTGTTTCGGGGAATGCACACATTTTAAGCCGAATACCCGTGATGCACACGTTTTCGGAAAAAGTGATTTTAAGAAATCTGAACGCACGTCTGCGAAGCGAAAAGCAAACGTTTTTGTCTTTTGAAAGGGACTCGGTTGTTTTAAGCTTTGTAATCAAAAATTCAAATGGCGAATTTGGGGAAAAGTCATCGGGATTTTCGGAAAAATCGTAAAAATATTCACATTCGATGTTATTTTCGGCAATGTACGAAAGTTCGGTAAAACCCACAACAAGCCGACCGAAATCGTATATGATGTACGGATTTTTCACACCGTCCGAATAAAGCACACCGTCTTTTTCCGTAAAATCAGTTTCAAGTATTCTTGCAGGACCGACGAATTCCGGCTCGCCGTTTTCGCAATAGTCAAGGTATTCTTTGCCCGCAACGTCAATTACTTCCTGCGGAATGTTTGCTTTGTGATTTTCTTTCCACACCGCACAGTTTGCCCAAAATTCGGAATATTCCGCATCGGTCACACGGGCGGTTTCAAGAACGTCCACCGTCTTTCCGTCGGCAGAGCCACTCCAGGATGAATCGGTGGCAATAACCTGCTTATTGCCGTTTTCGTATTCTATGCAAAGCTCAAGCGCCGCCGAATCAAGCCAATAGCCACGCTCTTTTGCATATTTGAAGCCAAGACCTTGAAAATAGTTTGTGCCAAGCACCATTGTGATTTTGTTTTCGCCTGAATGAAGCTTTGAGGTAATTTCGTGGGCGCTGATGCGTTCGGGAAGCCGTCCCGTGCCGGAAGCAATAAATTCGCCGTTCACGAACACGGCACAGGTGCAGTCATTTTCAAAGCGCACCACGGCGGAAGCAATATTGCCCTCCGCCGTAAAGCTTTTGGAATACTCCGCCCATTCGCCGCCGTCGGTTCTTTTTGAAGTTATCCACGAAATATCGGGATTTTCCGTTTTTATCCACATAGAAAAGTCCTCCTTAAATTTCGGGAATTTCCATTAAAGCACCGCCTTTGGCGGCAGATTCTGCGGCGATAATGCCGGGCACGGTCATACGAATACCCAAGTCCACGTTTACGGGCACGGGCGTATCTTCAATCACGGATTTGATGAATGCCTGCATCATTTTAAGGTCTGCACCGCCGTGATGACCGTCGGTTTCGCCGGGGAATTTCAACGTAACGGGAATATCTATTTTTTCATCTCTTGAGCCGGGAATATCCATAAATCTTGCAAAGGAATGAGCGTCGCCCAAGGGCTTGACCTTGTCGGTTTCAATGCTTCCCTTTGTGCCGATTATTTCAAAATTATGGTCAAAGCCGACGAATGCGTCGAACACGATTAAAATTCTTATTACCGCACCCTTTTTCGTCTTGAAAATGGCTGCTGCGTTTTTGTCGGGACGGTAAGGATTGTAGAATTCATCGGGCTGCATACAGGAAACGGAAACACATTCGTCGTCCATAATATAAAGAAGCGGACCTAAATTGTGGGTCAAATATTTGATTGCGGGATTGAACGCACGCCAATGCTCCTTAGGATAATCTTTTTGGGAACGTTCTCTTATGTCACAGCCGTGAATATATTCGCTTTCGGCATAAATCGCCTGTCCGAGCTTACCCTCGTCGTACATTTTCTTCCACGCCTGAATAAATGCCCAATAGCAACAGTTTTCGCCGGTCATATATTTTAATTCCGGGTGGCGAAGCACGGCGGCTTTAAGCTGTTTTGCTTCTTCTATCGAGTTGACCGCCGGAATTTCACTTATAACGTGCTTGCCCGAATCAAGTGCCTTTATAACGTACGGAACGTGATAAATTGCTTCCGTTGCGATGAAAACTGCGTCGATATCCGCATTTTCTATCAGTTCATCAAATGAATTAAAGCAGGCAAAATCCTTAAATCCCGCCTTTTCGTAATCTTCAGCCGCCTTGCTCAGCGTTTCGGGGTTTTTGTCACATATTGCGGTAATTTTAACGTTCTTTTCGTTGATAAGTTCTATTGTAACGTCTTTTCCTCTGCCTAATCCTACTACACCCAGTTTAATAAATTTCATTTCAGAAAATCTCCTTTACAAATTAAGTAATACGATTGCTGCCGCACCGATAAGTACGCCTATCACCTGCCGCACAAGAAATTTTTCCTTAAAGATAAAACGTGATATTAAAAACGAAAGCACGATTTTCGCACCTGCCCTAACGGGCGAAAGCACGGAAATATTCATAAGTCCGTTGGCGACGAGCACCAAAAAGTTAGTTGCACCGTTGGAAAAACCGGCAAATGCCGAATAAACCGTTCCGTGACGGAGAATGTATTTAAGGTTTTTTCTGTCCTTGACCAAGCCGATTGCGAATAAAATAATTGCCGAAATGCCGAGAGTTACGATCATATATTCGTTGGTAACGGCATTATCGAACCGTATTTGCTGCATTCGCTGAATGACGGTAAACATTCCGCAGCCCACCGCCGAAACGGCTATGCACACAAGCCATTTAAGGTTTGCTTTTTTCTCGTTCTGCGATTTTTGATTTCTTGTCAGAAAAAGCGAAACGAACATAAGTAAAATTCCCGCTGCCGTGAACACTTTTATATCTTCCTTAAGGAAGAAAATGCCGTAGATTATGGAAAAAATCCCCGAATATGAAAGTATCAGCATTGAAAGCGCAAAAGGACCGCAACCCAAGGCAACGAACGTAAGAAAAGAGGCAAGGCAGTAAAGAATGCCCGAAATTATGCCGTAAGGGAGCATTGCGAAATCAAAATTCAGTCCGCCCCGGTCGGTGATAAGGAAAAAGAGCATCGAAAACAGAGATACTATCGCAGTAAAGATAAATCCGCCCGACGAATATTTTTGGTTGTATTTTTTTATTAAAATTCCCTCGATCAGCGACGTGACCGTTGAGGTGAGAATGAAAATCGCCGCAAGCATAAATAAAAGCTCCTTTTTGCTGTTTTCCGTATGATAGATTTTATCATTTGTTTTAATTTATGGAAATGGAAAAATCCCCTTTTTTTATGAAAAAAAGTGTTTTATATTGACTTTTCATACCGACTGTGCTATAAGGAAAGCAAATGAATTTATATATAAGGGGAACGGACGATGAACAGTATTTGCAGATTTCTTCCGTCAAAGACTTCAACGGGAAAAATCAAGACGGTGCATTTTGTGTACGAAACGGATTTTGCTTCAATGGTGCAACCGTTTATAAAGCCGATATATTACGTTCACCTTGTAACGTCGGGCAAAGCAACGCTCAAATTTGCAGGTGCGCAAACGGAAATTTCCGAAGGTACTTTGTTCTTTTTCTTTCCGGGTGTTCCCTACGAAATCGAGGGCGACGGGGAATTTAGATATATGTACGTTTCCTTTATGGGCGCATCTGCCCCCGAGCTTCTTGAAGAACTTGGCATAACACTTAATAATTCCGTTTTTTACGGGTTTTCCCATATAACCGAATTTTGGTTTTCGTCAATTTTAAGGATAAATCAGATAAATGCCAACATTTTGGCGGAAAGCGTGCTTTTATACACTCTTTCGTTTATTCCCGAACAGGAAATGAAAAACGTGCCAAACAAAAACAGCGAAAATCTTTTCAGCGTTCTTGTGGACTACACGGACACACATTTCCGTGAAAGCGACCTGACACTTCGCCGTATGGCAGACATTTTCGCCTATACGGAAAAGTATCTTTCCCATTATTTTAAGGAAAAAATGAATATGGGCTTTAACAGTTACTTGACAAATTTGCGGCTTCAGTACGCACATAAGCTTATAGAAAAGGGCGAAAAACGCATTTCTTATATTGCCGCCGAATCGGGTTTTGCCGACTCGTTGTACTTTTCCAAGGTTTTTAAGAAAAGCGTGGGTGTTTCACCCACTGAGTATATAAAAAATAAATTTAAGACCGAATAATTACCGAAGAAACATATTTATTCAACGAATTCTTTTATTGTGCAGTATTGACATTTGCAAAAAAAAAGATTATAATAAAACGTAAAACATTTTGAAGGAAGTGCACAAAAATGAAAAAAGACGTTTTAATAATCGGCGCAGGTCCTGCGGGAATTTTTACCGCAATGGAAATGATTCGCAAGGGAACTGATAAAAATATTCTTATTGTTGAAAAAGGACAACCCGTTGAAAAGAGATTTTGCCCCAAGGCAAAAACAAATAAATGTATGAACTGCAAGCCCTATTGCCATATTACTACGGGATTTTCGGGCGCAGGTGCGTTCTCGGACGGAAAACTTTCACTTTCTCCCGACGTCGGCGGAGATTTCCCGTCACTTGTGGGCGAAGACGTGGTTGAAGAACTCATTCATTATGCGGACGACATTTATCTTGAATTCGGTGCAGACACTCACGTTGAGGGAGTCGGCAACGACGAAGAAGTTAAGAAAATCCGTATGCGTGCTATTCAGGCAGGACTTAAGCTTGTTGACTGTCCCATACGCCATCTTGGCACCGAAAAGGCACAGAGCATATATTATTCTATCGAACAGTATTTGCTTCAAAACGGCGTTGAAATGATGTTTGGATACGAATGTAAAAACCTTATTCTTGAAAACGAAGCGGTTAAGGGCGCATACATATCCAACGGCAAGGAAGATATTCAGATAGATGCGGAAACGGTTGTTGTTGCCACCGGCCGCAGAGGCGCAGAATGGCTTGAACACCTTTGCGCAGAGCACGGCATTGCTCACGAACCCGGCACCGTTGATATCGGCGTTCGTGTTGAGGTGCGCAACGAAATTATGGAAAAGGTAAACGAGGTTCTTTATGAATCAAAGCTTATCGGCTATCCTGCTCCGTTCAAGAACAAGGTAAGAACGTTCTGCCAGAACCCCGGCGGATTTGTTTCACAGGAAAACTACGACAACGACCTTGCGGTTGTAAACGGACATTCGTATAAGGAGCTTAAATCCAATAATACCAACCTTGCAATACTTGTTTCCCACAATTTCTCCGTACCGTTCAATCAGCCGATTGAATACGCACAAAAGGTGGGCGAGCTTTCAAATATGCTGGGTGCAGGACACATTCTCGTACAGAGATTCGGCGATATTCTTGACGGAAAACGCACGTGGCAAAAGGAACTTAATCAGTCCAACCTTAAACCCACGCTTCCCGATGCGGTTGCGGGCGACATTACGGCGGCTATTCCCTACCGTGCAATGGTGAACATTATCAATTTCATCAAGGCACTTGACCACGTTGTACCGGGCTTTGCTTCCACCGAAACGCTGCTCTATTCGCCCGAACTTAAATTCTATTCAAACCGTGTCCGTATGGATAAGGACCTTAATACGTCTATTAAAGGACTGTACTGCTTGGGCGATTCAAGCGGCTGGACCCGTGGACTTATGATGGCTTCGGCAATGGGCGTTTATATGGGCAGAAAGATAAAATAATATGCTTATTTGTCCCGTTTGTAAAGAAAAACTGATATGCAAGGACCGAAGATATTTTTGCAAAAACAATCACAGCTTTGACGTTTCAAGTAAGAATTACGTAAATTTACTGCTGAACAATTCTTCGGGAAAGCACGGTGACGACAAACTTATGGTGCGTGCAAGACGGGGATTTCTTGAAAAAGACTTTTATTTGCCCTTGGCGGAATCGGTTGTGAAATGCGCAAGTGCGTTTGAAAATCAGGGTACCGTTATTGATTGCGGCTGCGGCGAATGTTATTATACCGCCAAAATTGCCGACGAATATCCCACACTTAAAATGTACGGATGCGATATTTCCAAGTTTGCGCTGGCGGAAGCGTCAAAGCGCAGAAAAAATATCGAGCTTACCGTGGCAAGCGCAGGCAATCTGCCCTTTTCCGACGGCTCAGCGGACGGAATAATAAACATATTTTCACCGCTTTTTGAAAAGGAATTTTTACGTGTGCTTAAAAAGGGCGGAATACTGCTTCGTGTTATTCCCCTTGAGGACCATTTGTTTGAACTTAAATCGTGCATTTATGAAAAGCCCTATAAAAATCCTGCCGAGGATAGAGAAATTTGCGGATTTGAACTTATAAACGAAACAAAAACCGAATATACAGTAGAATTAAATTCTAACGAAGATATTGTGAATTTGTTCAAGATGACGCCCTATTACTACAAGACGGGCGCACGTGACCAGCAAAAAATCGAAAAAATATCTTCGCTTAAGACACTTGCTCAGTTTGGCGTACTTGTGTATAAAAAAAATTAGTGTTCTGCTTAACGGCAGATTTTATGGAGAGTGTTTTTGATGGATAATAATGCTTTAAACATTGCAACAGGCATTTTTGATAACGTTGATTTGATGACACAACTCAATTTTATTATCAGAATAATATGCGCCGCAATCTGCGGAGGTGTTATCGGATACGAGCGCTCAAGAAGAAGCAAGGGCGCAGGCGTAAGAACTCACATGGTTGTTGCACTCAGTGCCGCCTTAATGACAATCGTTTCCAAATACGGCTTTATTGATATGGTAAAACTCGGATTTAATGCAGATGCATCACGTGTTGCCTCAAATATCGTAACGGGAATTCCGTTTTTGGGTGCGGGAATAATTCTTGTGCGTCAAAATCAGGCATCCGTTCAGGGACTTACCACCGCCGCAGGCATTTTCGCTACGGCAGGTATCGGTATGGCTTGGGGTTCGGGACTTTACATTATCGGCTTATTCGCAACCGTCTTTTTGATGGTTTTGCAGTTCGTTTTGCATAAAATTCTCACCGGATACGACAACAGCTTCGTGGGCGAAGTTATTGTTCACGCAGGAAAGGGCTTCAACGTAAACGAAACAGTTTGCTCTATGCTTGAAGCATACAGAGTGACGCTTCTTAAGGCAAAAGTAAGAGTATTCGACACGGAAACGTTAGAATACCGTATTTCCTTTAAGACGATGATAGATATTCCACCTGAGTCCCTTGCGGAAATGATAGAAAGTCATTCTGAAATCATCAGCATAGAAATTTAATCTCCCGATTTTTCGGGAATAAATTTATATCAGAAAGGAAAAGTGACTATGAGAAAATGCAATAAGTTTATGGCAGTTTTGCTTTCGCTTGCAATGATTATTGCCACAGTTCCGCAGTTCTTTGCAAGTGCCGAACCCGACCGCACAAGCGGAATCGACCGCATCGAGGCGGAAAATACAACCGTATTTGAAGGCAATAAAAACGGTTTTGCTACTGAAATTGACAGCGAGGGTACTTTTGAGTATAAGATATACGATTATGGTACTCAGATGACCGTTTATTACAAAGACCCTGCAAAAGGCCCGTTTGTTTTCCAAAGCGATGACGCCTACACGTTTTTCGGTGAGTCTGTGTTCTTCTTTGACGACCAGTCAAGAACTAACGAGTGGGGAAAAGGCGAACATAAGGCAAAGGCACAGTTCCTCGACTACGAATGCGAACTGACCGTAACGGTTATCGACAATCCTATTGACCGCTTGGAGGTATTCCCGCAGACGGTTATGGAGGGCGTTGACGGCTACTGGGAAGACGAATGTGACGAGCAGGGCAAACCTACCGGAAGAACTTTCTTCAACTATTGGTTTGATATGGTAAGAGTTGACGTTGTGTTCAAGGACCGCACCGTTTGCGTTTGCGACGACGTGTTCAACGGTTATTATTATAACGGAATACACTACGATTTCGATTTTGAACTTTCACAGTCCTACGACAGTCAGTTGAAGACAGGCGAAAACATTATTCCCGTGTACGCCATGGGCGTTAAGGGCGATTTCGTTGTTACCGTGGAAGAATCACCCGTAAAGAGCGTTACCGTTCCCGACTACACACTTTACAGAGATATAAATAAAAATGGATTCGGTTGCTTTTATGACCCCGATTTCACAGTTGAATTCAAAGACGGCACAACCGCAAAAGGCGAAAAAGTTGACGGACGTGACTGGGAACCTAAGGGTGTTGATTACAACGAAAAAAGATATTTCCTTGAATACGAAAAGGAAGACTTGAACGACCTTTTCGACAAAGAAAACGGAACTTATACGGAAAAAGTCAAGTTTATGGGCGTAGAAACCGAAGTTAAGTTCACTGTTGCGGACAGCCCCGTTACAAAGGTGGAATTTGACAAGATGGTTCTTACCGAAAACATCGACGGCTACTATCAGGAAGATGAAGAGTTTTTCGTTTATCTGTTCGACCCCACCTTTACGGTAACACTTTCGGACGGAACTGAACTTCATTCAAACGACGATGGCTTTATTTCCTATAATGACGGCATAATCGTCGCAGAATGCACAGACAATCAGTACGAAAATCATTGGAAAGTAGGCGAAAATACTTGCCACGGCGCCGTTTCAAAGGCGGAAGCGGACTTTACGGTGGAAGTTCTTCCCTGCCCCTACACCTCGCTTGAACTTGTGGGCGGAAGAGAGCCTCAACTTAAATACACCAAGCAGGACGGCACGGTTGTCTATGAAAAGATTACCGGCTTTGACAGTGAGTATTCCGATGACGGCTTCGAAAGAGGAACACTTACCACCGATGTCAGAACATACAAGAACATTGTTCTCTATTACGATTTCGAAAAGGCTGTCAACTATAAAGGTCAGAACGTAACTATTGAAATCGGTTCGTTCAAAACCGAAGCCGGCGTAGATATTCCGATATATAAGGTTGAAGATATTTCAGCCATGTATAATTTATACACGGCAGGCTACCGCAGATGGCTTAGTGATTCCGAAAAAAGAATATATCGCGGATTTGACATTTCGGAAAAAATCGACCTTGACAGCATGATTACAATTGCCGTAAACTGCGCAAATAAGTGGGAACTTGAAACGGTTTACAAAGACGGAACCGAATGTGTGCTTGTTCCTGCAAAAACTCTTGAAAACATAATGCAGTATTACTACGGCAAAATTGAATACGATATTTCCGACTATTCGCTTTACGATGCCGAATCACCCGATATGATTACGGTGGTTGGCCTTTGGCCGTACTTTGGACAGGAGGACAAATTCGTAATCTTTGACGAAGAATCGGAAACCTGGTTTGCCGATATGACGTTAGATACCGATGAATACGAAGCAATTCACACTACCTGCGACGAAAACGGTTATGTTTTGAAAACGGAATTCATCAACGACACGGTTGAATGTCTGCACGTCAACAGAACGCATCACGAACCCGAAAATTCAACTTGCGTTACAAAAGGACACGATTGGTACGATGTTTGCGACGACTGCAATAAAGTAATTGAGGGCAGCGATGCAGAACTTCCCTTGGCAGACCACGATTTTGTTTCCGTTCCCGAATGCCGCTACCTTAAAGAGGAAGCAAATTCCGACCACGGAACGGTTTATTATCAGCATTGCTCATTCTGCAATCTTAAAGGCGACAAAACCTTCGAATACGGCGACTCGCTTGCTCCCGAAAAGACTGCACAGTTCACACTTACACCCGTTTCCCACGCAACAAAGGGCAAACTTATTGAAATTGAATTGGGTATTCTCAATAATCCGGGAATTGCGTCTGCAAGACTTTCTTTCAATTACGATTCCACGGTTATGGACCTTGTTGAAGTAAAGGACGGCGGAATTTTAGGCACGCAGATTCATTCTGATAAAATGACCGCACCCTACACTCTTTGCTGGGAAAACGATACGGTTACCGAAAACTTCACCGACGACGGCGTACTTGCCACACTCGTTTTCCGTGTAAAGGAAAACGCTCCGGCAGGGGAATACAATTACGGAATTTCCTTTGATTCCGGACACTTCGATGTTTGCGATAAGGATGTTAAAAACGTTGAACTCGTAAAGCCCCACGGCGTTCTTATAGTGGAAAACGTGGATATGGGCGACACCGACGGCGACGGAAAAGTTACCGCAAAGGACAGAATAATTCTTTCCCGTGCGCTTGCTGATTGGAAAGATGCGGATATCGAAGTAATTCTTGCGGCAGACGTGGACCTTGACGGCAAAATTACTCAGATAGACAGAATAATTCTTTCCCGTTACATTGCAGGCTGGTACGGCTACGAAAAATACTTCGGCGGAGTTAAATTCGACCCCAATAGCAAAGACGACGTTATTTTAGAGGAAGAAGTTATCGACTGATAATTAAATATTAAAATAAAATCCGAAATGCACTCCCGAATGTGTGTTTCGGATTTTTCCTTTTGCTGCGCAGGTGGGAAAATACTATTATGTTGACTAATACTACGCAATATGATAGAATAAATACGTATACAAATTTTATCAAAAAAGAAATACAGAAAGCGATTACACTATGGATAACGAAGAAAAAATCAGACTTTTAACTGAAGAGAACGAACTTCTTAAGAAAAAGAACGGAGAGCTTAAGAAGGACTATATAAAGAAATGCGCAGAGGTGGAAAAAATCACCGCACTGTACAGCGCAATATACAATTCAAGGTTTTGGCGCATAACCAAACCGCTGAGAAAAATGAACGATTGGATTAGAAAAAGAAGATTTATCTTCTATCCCCTTAAGGCAATAAAAATATTGCTTACCCAGGGCCCCAAGGAAATGTTCAGACGTGTTGACAAAAAGATACACACTCAAAAAATTGCGGACACTTATCACATAAAGAAAGCTCGCCGCACGGAAGAAGAAAAAACAACGTTTGAAAACAACGTTAAGTTTTCGGTTATCGTGCCGTTGTACAACACACCAAAAAAATTCCTTGTGGAAATGATAAAGTCCGTTCAGACGCAGACCTACAAGAATTGGGAGCTTTGCTTGGCTGACGGAAGCGACGAAAAGCACCCGGAGGTAGAAGCAACTGTTAAAAGAATGCAAAGATCGGACAAGCGCATCAAATATAAGCGCTTGACTGAAAACTTAGGTATTTCGGGCAACACCAATGCGGCACTTGAAATGGCGGAGGGCGACTATATCGCACTTTTCGACCACGACGATTTGCTTCACCCGTCGGCACTTTTCAAAAACGCAAAGGTCATCAACGAAAAGAATGCCGATTTTATTTATTCCGACGAAGCAACCTTTGTGGGGAACAATCCTTCTAATATCGTAACGGCTCACTTTAAGTCGGACTTTGCACCCGATATGCTCCGTTCCTACAACTACATTTGCCACTTGACCGTTTTCGCCAAGAAAATTATGGACAAGGTGGGAATGTTCAGAAAAGAATGTGACGGAAGTCAGGACTACGATATGATACTTCGCCTTACCGAGCAGGCGGAACATATTGAACATATTCCCGAAATTCTCTATTATTGGAGAGGTCATAAGAATTCAACGGCAGAGGATATTTCCTCAAAACCCTACATAATCAATGCGGCACACAAGGCGCTTGCGGACCACCTTGAAAGAACAGGTCTTAAGGGGACCGTTATGGATGCAAAATTCACTTCGGGATACAGAATCGCCTACGATATTATCGGCGAACCGAAGATTTCCATTTTAATCCCCAACAAGGACAACATCGACTCCCTTGAAAAGTGCCTTTCATCAATTTACGAAAAGTCAACGTACAGAAATTTCGAGGTCATCATTATTGAAAACAACAGTACCGAATCGGTGACCTTCGACTACTACGACAACCTTGAATACGATAATATAAAAGTTGTTACTTGGAAAGGCAAATTCAATTATTCGGCAATCAACAACTTCGGTGAAAAGTTCGCAACGGGCGACTACATTCTTCTTCTTAACAACGACGTGGAAGTTATTACTCCCACCTGGCTTGAAGAAATGCTTATGCTTTGCCAAAGAAAAGAAGTGGGTGCAGTCGGCGCAATGCTTTATTACCCCGACAACACTATTCAGCACGCAGGCGTTATCCTCGGCATCGGCGGTGTAGCAGGTCATGCACACAAGTGCTATCCGAGAGGCGATCTTGGTTATATGGGCAGAGCGGCTATTATTCATAACCTTTCTGCGGTAACGTTCGCTTGCACGCTGATGAAAAAGAGCGTGTTTGACGAACTTAACGGCATTGACGAAAGCTTTGAGGTTGCATTCAACGACGTTGATATGTGTATGCGAATTCGCAAAGCAGGTTATCTTATCTGCTTCACGCCTTATGCAGAACTTTATCATTACGAATCCAAATCAAGAGGCTTGGAGGATACTCCCGAAAAGAAAAAGCGTTTCGAGGGCGAGGTGCTTCGCTTTATGGACCGCTGGAAAGCGGAACTTGAAGCGGGTGATCCTTACTACAACCCCAACCTTACGTTAAGTTACGAGGATTTTTCAATCAAACACGATAAATAATTCAAAAAAGAGGATATTTTTGTGAACAGCAATTCAAAAGGCATAAAAAAGTTTGTCTATGACTTCAAAAAGTTCAGACCGTTGCTTTTTAACCTTGCATCAAAGGATTTTAAGCTTAAATACCGCCGCAGTTTCTTAGGTGTAATGTGGAGTATTCTTAATCCGCTTTTAACCATGATAGTTTTAACTCAGGTTTTCGGCATTTTGCTTAAAGTACAGGTTGAAAACTTCGCAACTTATTATATTGTGGGTGCTTCCATGTGGAACTTCTTTTCGGAATCCACCTCCCTTGCAATGGGCTCTGTGCTTGCGGGAGCACCGCTTATTAAAAAGGTGTACCTGCCCAAATACATTTTCCCCGTTGAAAAATGTATTTTCTCACTTATGAACTTTGCGTTCAGCCTTATTGCGGTAATAGCGGTTATGCTTATTCAGGGGGTGTTCCCCACACTTTACACGTTCTTTGCGGTGCTTCCGGTTTTATACTGCTTCATATTCGCCGTTGGCGTGAGTCTTGTTTTAAGCGCGCTCACCGTATATTTCCGTGACGTAATGCACCTTTACGGCGTTCTTCTTACCATTTGGATGTATCTTACTCCGATTATTTATCCCATGGAAATTTTCAACAATCTTTCCGGCGGAATGGCAAGTGCGGGCAACATCGTAAAAACCGTTGTGGAATACAATCCGCTTTGCCACTACGTTGAATATTTCCGTGACGTTATGATGTACGGCAATCTGCCCGGCTTAAAGGAAAATCTCGTATGCCTTGCATTCGCACTTGCTTCGCTTTTTGTAGGTATGCTTGTTTTCAATAAGGCGGAAAAGAAATTTATCCTTCACATTTAAGGAGAAAACTCATGAACAGCGAAAATGCAGTTGAACTGAGAAACGTTGAAATGCACTTTAATATGAGCAAGGAAAAGCTTGAAAGCTTTAAGGAATATTTCCTCAAACTTGCCACAAGAAAACTGATGTTTGAAGATTTCGTTGCGGTCAACGATGTTTCTTTTGATATAAAAAAAGGCGACGTGTTCGGTATAGTCGGACTTAACGGTTCGGGAAAATCCACCACGCTCAAGCTTATTTCGGGCATACTTTCGCCCACAAAGGGAACCGTTGAAACAAACGGAGTTATCGCACCGCTTATTGAACTTGGTGCCGGCTTCGACTTTGACCTTACCGCAAGGGAAAATATTTATCTTAACGGCTCGGTCTTGGGATATTCCAAGAAATTTATGGACGAAAAGTTCGAAGATATCGTTGAATTTTCCGAAATGGAACAGTTCCTTGACACTCCTATGAAAAACTATTCCTCCGGTATGGTGGCCCGTGTTGGCTTTGCCATTGCGACTGTAACCAAGCCGGATATTCTTATCGTTGACGAAATTCTTGCGGTAGGCGATTTCCGTTTCCAGGAAAAGTGCGAAAAGAGAATTAAAGCGATGATCGACGACGATACCACAGTAATTATCGTTTCACATTCTATCGAGCAGATAGAACGCCTTTGCAAGCATTGCGTATGGCTTGAAAAGGGCAAAGTCAAAATGATAGGCGAAGCGCAGGACGTTTGCAACGCTTATAAGAATTCGTGAGGCGCCTGATATGAAAAAAAATATTGTTTTGGCGATTATAGTTGCCGCCGTCGTATTTGTTTGCGGTTTGGCACTTGTTTCGCCACTTAAATATTCATCGGAATACGTAATCGACAATCTTGATTCCTGCAAAGCCATTACGGCGGACAGCATTGTGTTTACGAACAACTGTACGGTTGATGAGAATAACAACGTTTCGATAACCGGCGGCGATGCATTTATCATTTTAGCCACAGAAGAAATTCCCAGCGAAAGTTTTGCGCTTCAGTTTTCCAATATGCACAATAACGGTGCGGATGCTCAACTGTTTTATGCTGACGACGGCGGCAGTTTTACTGAAGTTGATTCTGTCCATTCAACTCTTATTGACGGAAAAATTGCCGTGTTTGACGTGCTTGAAAACGATAGCAGTTATTTCCGCCTTGATATTGATACCGACTACACCTTCGGTGCAATTTATGCTTCCGAAAGCGACTTCCAAAAAGCGTATACTCCCAATGGCCCTGCGGCATTGGCGGTTGTGCTTGTTGCGGCGGTTTCCCTTGCGGCTGCTGTGGGTTTGACATTTTTGTTTACAAAACTTTCCCTTGCGGAAAAAATAATAAAATATATCCGTGAACACTACAAAAATTTCTTTACGTATTGCGGATATATGGCGGCTGCTCTGTTTATTACGGCGGCGGCAACGGTAGTGTTCAAACTTACGAGAAACAAAGCGATTTTTACCGCAATAACACTGATGCTTGTTGCGCACGCAGTTTATTTCAGAAAAACCGTTTATAAAAATATGCCCGTTTTTACTGCGGTTTGCATTATTTTCTTCGGAATTTTGTTCATTTTCACATCGCCTTTTGCACATATCAGTTGGGACACGGAAAGTCACTACGAATGGGCGATAAACGGTTCGTACATCGGTGACGCCTATTACTGTAAAGCCGACGAAGATATTATAAATATGTCGGGCGACTTTATGTACTACGGCAAGGATGAAAACAATGGTAAAGTAATACAGAAATACAATACCGACAGCAATGTTGCCACCAAAACCGTGTTTGAAAAATCTACGAAATTAAGTTCGCTTCCCTCGGGAATTTTCATTGCTTTGGGACGGCTTTTCAACAGAAGTTTCTATGAAAGATACTGTATGGGTAAACTTGCGAACCTGCTTTGCTATGCACTCATTTGCTATTTCGCAATTAAAAAAGTTCAGTCGGGCAGAGTGATTATGTCCATAATCGCACTGTTCCCCACAAATCTTTTGCTTGCTTCAAACTATGCTTACGATTGGTGGGTAACATCATTCATTATGCTGGGTGTTGCCTGCTTCGTTAACGAATGTCAGCAGCCTGACAAGCCTATCACGTTTAAGGACACGGTTATTATGTGCGGCGCTATTGCACTCGGGTGCTTGCCGAAACTTATATATATGCCGTTCCTCGTGTTGCCGTTCTTCGTTAAAAAGAACAATTTCAAAAACCGCAAAAAATACTATGCGCTTTGTGCTTCGGTGATAGTTGTGCTTTTTGCTGCGCTTCTCGCAAGGTCTCTGTTTATTGCCAAGGGCGGCGGAGATATGCGCGGCGGTTCCACTATCAGTATTAAGGGACAGGCACTTTATATTCTTCACAATCCCATTGCATACACTAAAACGCTCGTTAAATTCCTGCTTGAATACCTTTCGGTGGAATCTATGTGCTATTACATAACTCTTTTAAGTTATCTTGGCCAGGGCAGTTACGCAGGCGTTATAATTGCGGTGTTCATTGTGGCAATTATTACCGACAAGGACGTATGCGATGTAAAAGCATCTTCGTGGCTTATCAGAACCGTTTCCGTTGTGCTTTATCTCGGTATCGGCGCACTGATAGCAACGGCACTGTATCTTGACTTTACTCCCGTTGGATATAACACTGTTCTCGGATGTCAGCCACGGTATATCGTTCCGCTTTTGTACCCGCTTGTAGCATTGCTTCCCTGCGGTGTATCCAAACTCAAAATAAATAAAAATATTTACGCACTAGGCTTAATTGTTCCCTGCGCACTTGTAGTGCTTCAAAATATTTTCCAACTTGTTATTTAATTATGACTTACACCTTACCGCAAAAATCGGAAAAGAAAAACTTCATATTTAATATGTTCGGAAGCGGCGTGAATGCGGCGACGAGCGTGCTTCTTTTGATGATTGTGAGCCATATTCTGGGTGACGAACTTTCGGGAATATACTCTCTCGGCTTTTCCACGTCACAACTTATGTACACCATCGGTCATCTTGAAGTACGAAACGTGCAAATTACCGACACAAAGCGCAGTTTTGACTTTGCAGACGTATTTTTTACCCGTCTTTGCACCGTGGGAATTATGCTTTTTGCAAGTGTATTCTTTGCACTGTTTAAGGGATACACCGGCGAAAAACTTGCAGTTGTTTTGCTTCTTTGTCTGTTTATGGCTATGCAGGCACTGTCCGATGTGTTCCAAGGCGTTCTGCACCTTAACGGATATTTGTCCCTTTCGGGACTTTCCGTAGGCTGCCCCACATGCCTGGGAATGATATTTTTCTTCTTTACGTTACTGATAACCCGCAACATTGTGGCAGGAACGGTTGTTCAGGTACTGACCATGGCGGTATGGATACTGTTTTTCGATATTCCCTATGCAAAGAATTTTGCGAAAATCGTTCCGAAATTCCGTTTTGACAGACAAAAAATCATTTTGTCCTGCGCAATACCGTTATTTCTTGCATCGTTTTTACATCAGTACATATTCAATGCACCCAAGTATGCAATAGACGACTTATTTTCTGCGGGCAATCCTTTAATAACCGAGGTGACTCAAGCATTATACGGATATCTTGTTATGCCGGCGGCGTTTATCAATCTTTTAAGTTTGTTTGTGTTCAGACCTCAACTTGTGTCCCTTTCCGAAAACTGGAACAACGGCGAAAAGAAAGTATTTGCACGGAGAGTATTAAAACTCTACCTGTGGGTAGTTGCATTTTCCGTTTTTGCAGTTGCGGCGGGATGGCTGCTTGGAACTCAGGTTTTGGGAATAATGTATTCCTGCGACCTTTCGGCACACAAACTTGTACTTACTTTGCTCTTGCTTGCAGGCGGATTTTCGGCGGCTTGCACTTTGACTCTTACCATGCTTACGGTTATGCGCACTCAAAAGTATGCGCTTATCGGCTATGCGGTTACGTTTATATGTTCGCTGTTTATTCCCAAACTTCTCACCGCATCAAGCGGACTTATGGGAGCGGCGACTTCATATATGATTGAAATGGCAATTTTGTTCAGTACACTAATTATTATATATGTGTTCAGTTTTAACAAGGAAAAGAAAATATGAAAGTATTGATGATTATTCCGGCGTACAACGAAGAAGAAAACATTCGTTCTACCTGCGAAAAAATAATTGAATATAACCGTCAGAACGGGACGGAATACGATTTTATCGTAATAAATGACGGCTCGAAGGATTCAACGAGCAGCATTTGTCACGAAAACGGATTTCCGGTAATCGACCTTGTTCGGAATTTAGGTATTGGCGGAGCGGTTCAGACCGGGTACAAGTACGGTTTTGAAAACGGATACGACGTTGCGGTGCAGTATGACGGCGACGGACAGCACGATGTTGCGTGGGTTGAAAAACTTATTCAGCCCATTGCGGACGGAAAAGCGGATTTTACCGTTGGTTCACGCTTTGTTGAAAAGAGCAAGGATAATTTTGAATCCACATTTATGCGCCGTGTGGGAATAAATGTGATTTCATTTAACATCAGACTTGCATCGGGCAAGAAAATTTATGACACCACGTCGGGATTTCGTGCGTGCAACCGTGAAATTATGAAAAGTTTTGCGGAAAACTATCCTATTGAGTACCCCGAACCGATTACCAACGTTGAACTTCTCAAAGGCGGATACAAGGTTTGCGAAGTACCGGTAAAAATGAATGCCCGTGAAGGCGGCGTATCGTCCATTCGTGCGTGGAAAACGGTTTATTATATGATAAATGTAATTATGTCTATTTTGCTTTCGGGAAAAAGGAGGAAGAAGCAATGACTTTGTTCACAAAAATACTGATTGCCTTTTCTGTACTGCTCATAATCGTTTTTGCTCTTGTAAAAAAGGGAAAAATTCCCGTTAAGTATGCTCTTGTGTGGATTTTTTCGGCACTTGTAATGATTGTTGCGGCTTGCTTCCCCAACGGAATTCAAAACATAAGCGAATTCTTCGGCTTTGAACTTTCATCGAACTTTATTCTTACACTTTTCTTGGGACTTGTGATTTTGATTACCATTTGCCTTACTATCATTATGTCCGAACAGTCCAAGAAAATCAATATGCTCATTCAGGAGATATCCATTCTTAAAGAAAAACTTGATAAGAAGTGATACTTACTTTTCTTGAAAGAAAAGTATGCAAAAGAAAGCTTCTTCTTCCTTTTCTTGTAAGAAAAGGAAGCGAAAAGAACTTTTATCTCACTTCGTGGCAATAGAATAAACTGTATTCAAAAAGGACGGCTTTACACCGTCCTTTTCTTGTTGTTTTATTGTAAATAGCTTATTTACTCAAAAAATTGCCTCCCTTGTGTAAAGGGAGGTGTTGAGCGCAGCGAAACGGAGGGATTGTATATAAAGCATAAAAAAAGACAGTTGTTTTCGTATTGCTCGCAAGACAATCCCTCAGTCACTACGTGCCAGCTCCCTTTACACAAGGGAGCCTTTTTATATACGAAAAGATTATTGTATTGCCGCAAAGCGAAATTAGCTTTCTTTTGCCTACTTTTCTGTCCCGAAAGAAAATACTGCGTCACCTTTATTTACACAAGGGAGCCTTATTATATACAAAAGTTTATTGTATTGCCGCAAAGCGAGATCAGCTTTTGTCTGCTTGCTGTATCCGAAAGAAAATACTGCGTCACCTTTATTTACACAAGGGAGCCTTATTTATACAAAAAAGATTATTTTATTTCCGCAAAGCGAAATCAGCTTTCTTTTACAAAAGAAAGTAGGGGAACCTAAACAAAAGTAACTTTCTATATATAATATAAGGTGTATGCGAAAAAAGGCATATAGTGTATGACCGAAAGCAACGAAGCACAACATATATTACTTATGGCGGAGCGGCGTGGAAAAAATTCAAAAAAGCCCGAAAAACGGGCATTTCTTCAAAATTGAGAATTTACAAAAAGTTCACAATTTACTTACAGAAAGTGCTTGCTAAAAAAGTTGACTTATTATATACTTATAGCGTTGCTCTATGCGGTGGAGCACAGCGCCCTCGGGCGTGTAATGGTATGAAGCGGGAAGTTGCTGCATAAAATGCAGGTAATTTCCGTGGACAATGTCCGACAATCGGACGAACGGCCGAATACACACCGCTTCTTAAATAAAAATTAAGAGGCACACACGGAACATTGTATGTGTATTCTGAGCCAGAATTAAGGAGGTATATAAATGGCATCGCAGAAAATCAGAATCAAGTTAAAAGCCTATGATCACAATCTTATTGATCAGGCAGCCGAGAAGATTGTTGAAACAGCAGTCAAGACCGGCGCAACCGTCAGCGGCCCCATTCCGCTGCCCACCGAGAAGGAAGTTATCACTATTCTTCGTGCTCCTCATAAGTATAAGGATAGCCGTGAACAGTTTGAACTTCGTACTCACAAACGTCTTATCGACATCTACAATGCAAACTCAAAGACTACTGACTTACTTATGAAGTTAGATCTTGCAGCAGGTGTTGACATCAACATTAAACTTTAAGGAGGATGAACGATGATGACAAAAGGTATTTTGGGTAAGAAAATCGGTATGACCCAGATTTTCGCACAAGATGGCACAGTAGTTCCTGTAACAGTCGTTCAGGCCGGCCCCTGTGCAGTAGTACAGATCAAGACACAGGAAAAAGATGGCTATGAAGCTGTCAAAGTTGGCTTTGGCGCAATCAAGGAACAGAACGTTAACAAACCGAACAAAGGTCAGTTTGTTAAGGCAAACGTTGCAGTAGCACGTTACATGAAGGAATTCAAATTTGATAACACAGCTGATTATAAAGTTGGCGACGTTATCGGATGCGACATCTTTGCAGAAGGCGACAAGGTTGACGTAACAGCAAAGACAAAGGGACACGGATTCAGCGGCGTTATCCAGAAGTGGAATCAGCACACCGGTCCTATGGCACACGGTTCCGGCTGCCACAGAGTAGTTGGTTCAATGGGTGCAAGCTCTTCACCGAGCCACGTATTTAAGAACAAACATATGCCCGGACATTGGGGAAATGAGCAGGTAACTGTTCAGAACCTTGAAATCGTTCGTGTTGACACCGAAAGAGGCGTACTTCTTGTTAAGGGCGCAACTCCCGGAGCAGCAGGCGCACTGCTTACCATTAAGCAGTCGGTTAAGAGTAAGTAAGGAGGTAAGTAGTAATGCCAAGAGTAAATGTATTTAACATTGAAGGCGAAAAGGTTGGAACCGTTACTTTGAAAGCAGAAATTTTCGAAGTTGAAGTAAACAACCACGTTCTTCATCAGGTAGTTCGTGCACAGCTTGCAAACAAGCGTCAGGGCACAAAAGGCACACTCACCCGTACAGAGGTTGCCGGCGGTGGTAGAAAGCCCTTCCGTCAGAAAGGTACAGGCCGTCACCGTCAGGGTTCAACAAGATCACCTCAGTACTACAAGGGTGGTATCGTATTTGCTCCCAAAGCAAGAGATTTCTCAATCGTTCTTCCTAAGAAGGTTAAGAGACTTGCACTTAAGGGCGCACTTACAAGCAAAGCAAATGACAAGGACATTATCGTTCTTGAATCACTTGAAATCGAAGCAAAGACAAAGGCAATGGTAAAAGTTCTTGCTAACCTTAAGGTTGAAGGCAAAGCTTATATCATCAATGACGAAACAGCAGTTAACGTTGAAAGAGCAGCTGCTAACATTCCCGGAGTTAAGACCGGACTTGTTAACACGCTTAACGTTGTTGATATTCTTAATCACGACAAGCTCATTCTTACAAAGGCTGCACTTAAGAAGCTTGAGGAGGTATATGCATAATGTTTAACGAAGACATCATCATCAAACCCGTTCTCACAGAAAAGAGCTATGACATGATGGGCGACAAGCGCTATGTGTTCCAGGTTGCTCCCAAGGCAAACAAGAGCCAGATCAAAACCGCCGTTGAAAATATTTTCGGCGTGAAGGTTGAAAAGGTTAACACTGTTACCACACAGGGCAAGCTTAAGCGCATGGGCAAGTTCGAAGGCAGAACTGCAACCACCAAAAAAGCTTACGTTATCCTTAAAAAGGATTCAAAGGCAATCGAGTTCTTTGAGAACATGGCTTAAAAACGGCTTAACGTTCTAATTTAATTATACTTCCGCCGCATCTACTTACAGCGACAGGCGACGGTAAGTGATAAAACAGGTCGCTGAGAAATGGAGAATATTTCAATGGGTATCAGAAAGTATAAGCCAACTTCTCCTGCCAGAAGACATATGTCTGTTTCCACCTTTGAAGAAATTACCAAGACAACGCCTGAGCGTTCACTTCTTGCTAAGGTTTCAAAGAACGGTGGCAGAAACAACGTTGGCCGTTTAACAGTTCGTCATCACGGTGGCGGAAACACAAGAAAATACAGAATTATCGACTTCAAGCGTAATAAAGAAGATATCGCTGCTCGTGTAGCTTCGATCGAATACGATCCTAACAGAACAGCAAACATCGCTCTTCTTAACTATGCTGACGGCGAAAAGCGTTACATCCTTGCTCCCGTAGGTCTTAACGTAGGCGATACGGTTGTTGCAGGTGAAGGCGCAGATATCAAGCCGGGCAACGCTCTTAAGATTAAGAACATTCCCGTTGGTACACTTATTCACAATATTGAACTTCAACCCGGTAAGGGCGGACAGATGGTCCGTGCAGCAGGTAACGCAGCACAGCTTATGTCCAAGGAAGAAAAGTACGCTCAGGTACGTCTCCCCTCAGGCGAAGTTCGTTACGTTCTTCTTGAATGTAAAGCAACTATCGGTCAGGTTGGTAACCTTGATCATGAAAACGTATCACTCGGTAAAGCCGGAAGAAAACGTCATATGGGCGTTAGACCGTCTGTTCGAGGCGTTGTAATGAACCCCTGCGATCACCCTCACGGTGGTGGTGAAGGTAAGTCACCTGTTGGCCGTCCGGGCCCTGTAACTCCTTGGGGCAAGCCCGCACTCGGTTACAAGACTCGTGCAAAGAAGAACAAGTCAAACAAATATATCGTAAAACGCCGCAACGGCTAATAAATCGGAAGGAGACTCATTATGAGCAGGTCAGTTAAAAAAGGACCTTTTGTCAGCGAGAAATTGCTTAAAAGGGTTGAAGAAATGAATGCTTCCGGGGATAAGAAAGTGATCAAGACCTGGTCAAGATCATCCACGATCTTCCCCCAGATGGTAGGACATACAATAGCCGTTCATGACGGCAGAAAACACGTTCCTGTTTATATCACAGAAGATATGGTAGGACACAAATTGGGTGAATTTGCACCCACAAGAACATTCAGAGGACATTCCGGATCGGAAAAATCCTCAGGTGCGAAGTAAGGAGGTAGCAAAATGGCAAAGAGAATGAGAGAAAAGACAGCAGCTCGCAGAGAAAACAAAGATCTCAGACCAAGAGCTACCGCAAAATACATTAGAATTTCTTCCCGTAAGGTTCGCATCGTTTTGAATCTTATTCGCGGCAAACAGGTTGATGAAGCACTTGCAATCCTTCAGTTCACACCGAAGGCAGCTTCACCGGTAGTAGCAAAGGTACTTACCTCTGCAATCGCAAATGCGGAGAACAATCCTCCGTACCTTAACAGAGATAATCTTTATGTTGCTGAAACATACGCTAACCAAGGTCCTACACTTAAGCGCTTTATGCCCCGTGCAAAAGGCAGTGCAACACCTATCTTAAAGCGTTCAAGCCACATCTCGGTTATCCTTGATGAAAAGAAGGAGGATAAGTAATTATGGGACAGAAAGTTAATGCCCACGGCCTTAGAGTAGGCGTTATCAAGAATTGGGATTCACGCTGGTACACAGGCAAGGATATGGCTGCAAACATCAGCGAGGATAACAAACTCCGTGGATATCTTAAAGAAAAGCTCGGTTCATTCAGCGTTTCCAAGATTGAAATTGAGCGTAAATCAAATGCAGTAACAGTATTCATTTATACCGCTAAGCCCGGTGCTCTTATCGGTAAGGGCGGCGCAGGTATCGAAGTACTTAAAGCTGATTTGGAAAAATTCTTGGGCAAGAAGGTTTTCGTAAACATTCAGGAAATCCGCAAGCCCGATATGGATGCTCAGCTTGTTGCTGAATCCATTGCACAGCAGCTTGAAAAGCGTGTATCTTTCCGCCGTGCCATGAAACAGGCTATGCAGAGAGTTACCCGTGCAGGTGCAAAAGGTGTTAAATTATTGGTTAGCGGCCGTCTTGGCGGTGCAGAAATCGCTCGTAGCGAAGGTTACCATGAGGGTAGCATTCCGCTGCAGACCCTCAGAGCAGATATCGATTACGGTTTTGCAGAAGCTGCAACAACCTACGGACGTATCGGCGTTAAGGTATGGGTTTACAAGGGTGAAATTCTTGCCAAGAAAGCTAAAGCAGAAGGAGGCAAGTAATTATGTTAATGCCTAAAAGAGTAAAGAGAAGAAGAGTTTTCCGTGGTAGAATGAAAGGTACTGCTCAGCGCGGTAACTTCATCGCTTACGGTGATTACGGTTTGGTAGCACTTGAACCCGCATGGATCACAAGCGCACAGATCGAAGCAGCCCGTATCGCTATGACAAGATATATCAAACGTAGCGGTCAGGTTTGGATCAAGATTTTCCCTGATAAGCCGGTAACAGCTAAACCTGCTGAAACTCGAATGGGTTCAGGTAAAGGTTCACCGGAATACTGGGTAGCAGTAGTTAAGCCCGGTCGTGTACTTTTCGAAATGAACGGTATCGACGAGGCAACAGCTCGTGAGGCACTTCGTCTTGCAAGCCATAAGCTTCCCCTTAAGGTTAAATTCGTTAAGAGAGAAGATTACAATAAAGAACAGGACGGTGAAGTTTGATGAAACCGAGTAAGCTTCGTGAAATGAACGCAGAAGAGCTTAATAAGAAGCTCGCTGAACTCAAGAGAGAGCTTCTTAACCTCAGATTTCAAAATGCCACCGGTCAGCTTAATAACCCCAAACAGATCGATGCCTGCAAAAAGGATATCGCAAGGGTTATGACCATACTGAGAGATTTAGAGCTTAAAGCTCAGGGCTAATGGAGGTTGAAACGCTCATGGAAAGAAATTTTCGTAAACAAAGAGTAGGTATCGTTATCAGTGATAAAATGGATAAGACCATCGTTGTTGCAGTAAAGACAAAGGTGCTTCATCCTCTTTACGGAAAGACTGTTAACCGTACAACAAAGTTTAAGGCTCATGATGAAAACAACGAATGCGGAATCGGTGATACCGTTCGCATTATGGAAACCAAACCTTTGAGCAAAGATAAAAGATGGAGATTGGTAGAAATAGTAGAAAAAGCGAAGTAAGCTTAAAATGATACTATTTTACCGGAAAGGGGTAAAATTATGATACAACCTCAGACTAGATTGAAGGTTGCCGACAATACCGGCGCAAAAGAAATTATGTGCATCAGAGTCCTTGGCGGCTCATTCAGAAGATACGGCAGCGTTGGAGATACTATCGTTGCATCAGTTAAGACGGCTGCTCCCGGCGGCGTTGTTAAAAAGGGTGACGTAGTTAAAGCTGTAATCGTACGTACAACCAAACCTACCCGTCGTGCTGACGGAACATACATTCGTTTTGATGATAACGCAGCAGTTATTATCAACGACCAAAAACTTCCCCGTGGTACCCGTGTTTTCGGGCCCATCGCAAGAGAACTTCGTGAAAAAGATTTCATGAAGATCATCTCCCTTGCACCGGAAGTTCTGTAAGGAGGACACTGTAATGAAAATCAAAAAAGGTGATACCGTTGTAGTAGTAAGCGGAACAAGCGCTTCTACTGACACACATAAGGTTCTCCGTGCGTTCCCCCAGTCAAACAGGGTAATCGTGGAAGGTGCTAATATGATCACCCGCCACACCAAACCCAAGAAGATGGGCGAAGCCGGCGGCCGTATTGAAAAAGAAGCTCCTATTGATGCTTCAAACGTAATGATTTACTGCTCAAGCTGCAAAAAGGGCGTTCGCGTTGGCTATTCCGTTGTTGACGGCAAAAAAGTTCGCGTATGCAAAAAATGCGGCAAGAACATTGACTAATTGAGGATCGGAGGAGAGATACTATGGCCAGATTAAAGGATAAATACGTAAACGAAGTTGTTCCTGCATTGCAGAAGAAATTCGCTTACAAGAACATTATGCAGGTTCCGAAGCTTGAAAAGGTCGTAATTAACGTAGGCCTCGGCGACGTTAAGGACGATGCAAAGAAATTCGATGCTGCAGTACAGGAAATTGCTCTTATCACAGGTCAGGCACCTGTTGTAACAAAGGCTAAAAAGTCCGTTGCTAACTTCAAGGTTCGTGAAGGCATGAACATCGGCGCAAAGGTAACACTTCGCGGCGAAATCATGTATGAATTCGTTGACAAGCTCTTGAATATAGCACTTCCCCGTGTTCGTGATTTCCACGGTGTATCGGCTAACAGCTTTGACGGACGCGGAAACTACGCTCTCGGTATCAAAGAACAGTTGATATTCCCTGAAATCGAGTACGATAAGATCGACAAGATTCGCGGAATGGACATTATATTTGTTACTACTGCAAATACAGATGAGGAAGCTCGTGAATTCTTAGGATTCATGGGAATGCCTTATGAAAATTGATAGAGGGGGAAATTGAAAAATGGCTAAAAAGGCAATGATCAATAAACAGCAGAAACCCGCAAAATTCTCCACTCGTGCATACACAAGATGCAGTATTTGCGGTCGTCCCCATGCAGTTCTCAGCAAGTACGGTATCTGCCGTATCTGCTTCAGAGAGTTGGCATATAAGGGCGAGATTCCCGGCGTTAAAAAAGCAAGTTGGTAAAGTAACGGATATAATGGAAGGAGGATACCATAATGGTTTTAACAGATCCTATTGCTGATATGCTTACCAGAATTCGTAATGCAATGGTAGCAAGACACAGCACAGTAGATATTCCTAAGTCAAACGTAAAGCAGTCAATCGCACAGCTTCTTCTTGACGAAGGTTACATTAAAGGCGTTGAAATAATCGACGCAGTTCCCCAGGGAACAATCCGTATTACACTTAAATACGGTGCAAACAAAGAAAGAATAATCTCAGGTCTTCGCAGAATTTCTAAACCCGGCTTGAGAGTATATGCTCGTTGTGAAGAGCTTCCCAGAGTATTGGGCGGCATGGGTATTGCAATCATATCCACTTCAAAGGGCATCATGACAGATAAGCAGGCTCGCGCACTTAACATCGGCGGCGAAGTTTTGGCTTATATCTGGTAATTGGAGGTAAATTATGTCAAGAATAGGTAAAAAACCCGTAGCTATTCCCGCCGGCGTAACAGTTACTGTGGCTGACGGCAACGTAGTTACTGTAAAGGGCCCCAAGGGAACTTTAACTCAGCAACTTTCCAAGGACATGATTATCAAGGTTGAAGGCGCAGAAGTAAATGTAAGCCGTCCCACAGATGAAAAGGAGCACCGTGCTCTTCATGGCCTCACAAGAACATTACTTAACAATATGGTAATCGGTGTTTCCGAAGGCTTCTCAAAGAGTCTTGCAATTCAGGGAACAGGTTACCGTGCTGCATTGCAGGGTAAAAAGCTCGTACTTACACTTGGATATTCACATCCGGTAGAGATGGATGCTCCCGAAGGAATTACGATCGAAGTTCCTTCACAGACAAGCATCATCGTAAAGGGTGCTGATAAGCAGGTCGTTGGTCAGTTTGCCGCAGAAATCCGCGGTAAGAGAGCGCCGGAACCGTATCACGGCAAGGGTGTCCGCTATGAGGGCGAGTATGTTGCACTCAAAGAGGGCAAGTCCGGTAAGAAGTAATCGGAAAGGAGCATAAATCATGATAAATAAAATTGATAAAAATCAAAATCGTCTTGCCAGACACGCACGTGTTCGTAAGAAGATCAGCGGAACAACTGAACGCCCCAGATTGGACGTTTACCGCAGCAACAGCCATATCTATGCTCAGGTAATTGACGATACGACCGGCAATACACTTGCAGCTGCATCAACACTTGAAGCAGACGTTGCAAAGCTTGTTGCAGATATGACAAAGACAGACGCTGCCAAAACAGTAGGTAAGCTCGTTGCAGAACGTGCTGCTGCAAAAGGCATTAAAACTGTTGTATTCGACAGAGGTGGTTACCTCTATACAGGCCGTGTGCTTGCACTTGCAGAAGCTGCTCGTGAAGCCGGCTTGGAATTCTAAGGGAGGTAATTGACAATGAAAAAAATCGATCCTAAAACACTTGACCTTAAAGATAAGCTCGTTGCAGTAAACCGTGTTGCTAAAACCGTTAAGGGCGGACGTAATATGCGTCTTGCAGCTCTTGTAGTAGTAGGCGACGGAAACGGCCACGTAGGTGTTGGTCAGGGTAAAGCAGTTGAAGTTCCCGAAGCAATTCGCAAGGCAACTGAAGATGCTAAAAAGAACATTATTACAGTATCATTAAAGGGTACCACAATTCCTCACAGCGTTGTTGGTAAATTCGGACGTGGTCAGGTTCTTCTTATGCCTGCTCCCGAAGGTACCGGTGTTATCGCCGGCGGTCCTGTACGTGACGTACTTGAGATGGTTGGCGTTCGTGACATTCTTACAAAGAGCCAGGGTTCAAACAACCCCGCTAACTGCGTAAAGGCAACAATTGAAGGTCTTGCTTCTCTTAAAACAGCAGAACAGATCGCAGAAATGCGTGGCAAAACTGTTGAAGAGATCATGGGCTAAGGAGGACTTAATATGTTAAAGATTACATTAACAAAGAGTACGATCGCCTGCCAAAAGGACCAGATCGCAACCGTACAGGCTCTTGGCCTTAAAAAAATGCACTCAACAGTTGTTAAAGAAGACAATGCTGCTATCCGCGGTATGATCTTCAAGGTAAAGCACCTTGTAACTGTTGAAGAAGTTGACTAACGGAGGTACCGAATATGAAATTAGTAGATTTAAGACCCGCTGAAGGTGCCACTCAGGTTGGTCGTCGCCGTGGACGCGGTCCCGGAAGCGGCCTTGGAAAAACATCCGGTAAGGGCCATAAGGGTCAGAACGCACGTTCCGGCGGTGGCGTTCGTCCCGGCTTTGAAGGCGGTCAGATGCCTCTTACCAGAAGACTTCCCAAACGTGGATTCTTCAATCCTTTCAGCAAAATTTATACAGAAGTTAACGTATCGAAGCTCGACAAGTTCGATGAGGACACAGTAATTACCGCAGAACTTCTTAAAGAACAGGGCATCATCTCCAAAATCGAAAAAGATGGTGTTAAAATTCTTGGCGGCGGTGAACTTACAAAGCGTCTTAATGTTCAAGTTGCAGCCTTTACCCGTACGGCGCAGCAGAAAATTGAAGCGCTTGGCGGAAAGGCTGAGGTGGTATAAATGTTTTCAGTATTCAAGAATGCATGGAAGCTTCCTGAATTAAGAAAGAAGATTCTGTTTACTTTGCTTATGCTTTTGGTTTACAGACTCTGCTGTTACATTCCTACCCCTGGCGTAAATCCATCACTTACCATTGGTGCGGCAAACTCAAACATCTTCGGTTTGATGAACATCATTACCGGTGGTTCACTTGAAGGTTACACCTTCATGGCAATGGGTATTTCACCCTACATCAACGCATCAATTATCATCCAGCTTCTCCAGGTTGTTATTCCTTCTCTTGAAAGATTAAGCCAGGACGAAGACGGAAGAGAAAAAATCAACAAGATCGTTCGTTACACTTCATTTGGTCTTGCTTTCCTTCAGGCAGTCGGCATTTGCTATGCTTTCAGCCATAACGGCGAGCAGATCCTTATCGAAAGTATCAATCCGGTTCTCGGTTACATCCTTGTTGGTCTTTCACTTACTGCAGGTTCCGCAGTTGCTATGTGGATCGGCGATACAATCAGCGAAAAAGGTCTCGGAAACGGTATCTCAATGCTTATCTTCATCGGTATCATTGCCCGTCTTCCCCTTACAGCTACTTCCTACGTTGAAAGCGCAATCAACGGTTCAAAGAGCGGCAACAACGCACTTTGGTGGATTCTTCCCCTTGTTCTCGTTTTCATCGTTGCACTTATCGCTGTTGTTATCTTCGTTGAACTCGGCGAACGCAGAATCAACATTCAGTACGCTAAACGTGTTTCAGGCAGAAAAGTTTACGGCGGACAGAGCACCTATATGCCCATTAAGCCCAACTCCTGCGGTGTACTTCCCCTCATTTTCTCAATGTCTTTGTTGATGTTCCCCAGCATTATCGCAGGAATGTTCTTCTCAGGCAGCGGATTTGAAACGTTCTACACCAAGTGGCTCGGCTCAGGTACATGGGGCTACACCATCGTTAACTTCTTCCTGACAATCGGATTTGCGTTCTTCTATTCAGCAATTACCTTTAACGCTCAGGAAACGAGCAAAAACCTTAAAGCTTACGGCGGCTTCATTCAGGGTATCAGACCCGGCAAGCCCACCACAGATTATCTTAACAAGATCAACAAGCGTTTGGTTCTGTTCGGCGGTCTTTACTTGGGTGCTATTTCAAGTATTCCCATGATCGCAAGCTCGATCCTCAGCTCGTTTAACTACGGTAATGCAATTCTTACACTTGCACTTACTTTCTCATCAACAGGTCTTTTGATTATCGTTAGCGTTGCTATCGAAATCACTAAGCAGCTTGAATCTCAGATGGTTATGCGCCACTACAAGGGCTTCCTTGACTGAGGTACGAAAGTATGAAAATGATTTTATTAGGAGCTCCGGGTGCCGGCAAAGGCACCCAGGCAGTTCGTATTTGCAAGCAGTTTAATATTCCTCATATCTCCACCGGCGATATGTTCCGTGAGAACATTAAAAACGGTACGGATTTGGGAAAATTAGCAAAGTCTTATATTGACAATGGCAAGCTTGTTCCCGACGAGGTTACTCTTGCTATGGTTAAGGACCGCCTTGAACGTTCCGACTGCGAGAATGGCTTCCTTTTGGACGGCTTTCCGAGAACGATCGCTCAGGCAGACGGCCTGAAAGAGCTTACTCAGCTTGATTGCGTTCTTAATATTGATGTAGATACGGCACTTCTTCTTGATCGCATCACCGGAAGACGTATTTGCCCCAAATGTGCGGGCACGTACCACGTTTCCAATCTTGAAAGCGACAAATGCCCCGTTTGCGGCGAAACACTTGTTCAGCGTGCAGACGATAACGAAGAAACCGTTAAATCAAGAATAGACGTTTACAATGCACAGACTAAACCGCTTATCTCGTACTACGGTGACTGCGTCAAGACCGTTAACGGAAACGTTTCCGCTGACGAAGTGTTTGCTGAGACCGTCAAGGTACTGGAGGCAATCTGATGCTTTGCATTAAAAATGAAAGTGCGCTTAAGATAATGGCGGAGGGCGGCAAAATTCTGGGCTCCTGTATGGAGATGCTTGGAAACAGCATTAAGCCCGGAATGAGTACACTTGAACTTGACAAATTAGCATATTCGTATATAATAAAACATAATGCTAAGCCGTCATTTTTAGGAATGTACGGTTTCCCCAATACTTTGTGCATTTCGGTGAATGAACAGGTCATTCACGGTATTCCCAATAAGCATAAAATAATTCACGAGGGCGACCTCGTCAGTCTTGACGGCGGTGTTCTTCTTAAAGGTTTCCATACCGATATGGCAAGAACTTTTATCGTGGGCGAAACGTCCGAGGATAAAAAGTTGCTTGTGGAAAGAACAAAGCAGTCCTTTTATGAGGGAATGAAATATGCACGCGTGGGTATGCGAGTTTCGGATATTTCCCACGGTGTAGAAGAGTATATCAATCAGTTCGGTTACGGTATCGTTCGAGATTTTACCGGCCACGGCGTTGGCAGAGATCTTCACGAATCTCCCGAAATACCCAATTACGGTGCACCGGGCCACGGTCCGAGAATCGTAAACGGTATGACGCTCGCTGTTGAACCTATGATAAACTTGGGAACTGAAAAGGTTCAGGTGCTTTCCGACGGCTGGACTACCGTTACAAGAGACGGTAAAGCGTCGGCACACTACGAAAATACCATTGCGATCATTGACGGCGAACCGGTAATTATTACTGACCCGAATGTAAATATTTAGGAGGAATGGATGAATCAATACGATATTGCCCGTTCCACTGCAGGCAGAGATGCCGGAAAATATTTTGTAGTTGTTAAACTGGTGGATGAACAGTACTGTCTGATTTCGGACGGAAAGCTTCGGAAGGTTGAAAAGCCTAAGAAGAAAAAGATGAAGCATCTTTTGTACATAACCGACGAAAAAAGACAGATACTTGATTCCCGTGAGCCGATAACGAACAAGACCATACGTTCGGTGTTGGCAGAAATAAAAGCTAATAAAGGCGAGGAGTGAATCCATGTCTAAGGAAGACGTCATTGAAGTTGAGGGCGTTGTTACGGAATCGAAGAAAAATGCCGTTTTTGAAGTTGAACTTGAAAACGGACACAAGATTCTTGCACACATTGCCGGAAAGCTTAGAATGAACAATATTCAAGTGTTACCCGGAGACAAGGTAACAGTAGAAATATCAACCTATGATCTTACCAAGGGTAGAATCATATGGCGAAGCAAAAACTGAGGAGGTTTTTATTATGAAAGTTAGACCCAGTGTTAAACCTATGTGTGATAAATGTAAGCTCATTAAGCGTCACGGTAAAGTAATGGTTATCTGTTCCGCTGATAAGAGCCACAAGCAGAGACAGGGCTGATAAAACCCTGTGTCTGTGCGCCTTTTAACAAGGGCGCTAAAGGACAATAAGCCGTAAAATCGGGTGCGGCTGACGGAAGAAATTCCGTTTACCTGATTGGCTTTAATATAAAAATAATATTTTGAAGCAAGTTTGGAGGTAAACTTATGGCACGTATCGCTGGTATAGATATACCAAAGGAAAAGCGAGTAGAGGCATCATTGCGTTCAATCTATGGCATTGGTCCCGCTATTGCTAAAGAGATTCTTGAAAAAACCGGCGTTAATCCCGACACTCGTGTAAAAGACCTTACCGAGGATGAGGTTAACTTAATAAGAGACTATATCGACAAAAACGTACAGGTAGAAGGCGATCTTCGCAGAGAAGTATCACTCAATATCAAGCGTCTTGTTGAAATCGGCTGCTATCGTGGTGTTCGTCACCGCAAAGGCCTTCCTGTTCGCGGACAGCACACAAAGCAGAATGCCCGTACATGCAAGGGACCCAAGAAAACTGTTGGCGCTAAGAAGAAAGCCAAGTAAGATAGGAGGACGAAAGTATGGCAAAACCGGTTAAAAAGGGTGGACATCGCCGCATCGAAAAGAAAAATATCGAACGTGGCGCAGCACATATCTGCTCATCATTCAATAATACAATCGTTACCATTACTGATGTAAACGGTAACGCTATCAGCTGGGCAAGCGCAGGTGGACTTGGCTTCCGCGGAAGCAAAAAGAGCACTCCCTTCGCAGCACAGTCAGCAGCTGAAACAGCAGCAAAAGCTGCTATGGAACATGGCCTTCGCACCGTTGAGGTTTACGTAAAGGGACCCGGAAGCGGACGTGAAGCAGCAATCAGAGCACTTCAGGCAGCAGGTCTTGAGGTTACAATGATTAAAGATGTAACCCCCATTCCTCACAATGGATGCAGACCGCCTAAGCGCAGAAGAGTTTAATAGGAGGACAAATAATTATGGCAAGATATACTGATGCAGTGTGCCGTTTGTGCCGCCGCGAAAATCAGAAGCTTTTCTTAAAGGGTGACCGTTGCTATAGTGCAAAGTGTCCTGTTGTTAAGAGAGCAACAGCTCCCGGCGTACACGCTAAGGGCCGCAAAAAGACCAGTGAATACGGACTTCAGCTCCGTGAAAAGCAGAAGGCAAAGAGAACATACGGTATGCTTGAAAAGCAGTTCCGTGGATATTTCGACAAGGCTAACAATATGAAGGGCGTTGTCGGTGAAAATATGCTTCAGCTTCTTGAACGCCGTCTTGATAACATCGTTTACCGTCTTGGTTTCGGTGATTCACGCGCTCAGGCAAGACAGCTTGTAAATCACGGTCACATTACCGTTAACGGTAAAAAAGTTAATATTCCTTCCTTTATCGTAAAGGCAGGCGACGTTATCGCTATCGCAGAAGGCAGCACAAGCATTGAAAAGTTCAAAGCAATGCGCGAAGGCACCAACAAGACCATTCCTGCATGGCTTGAGCTCAACTCAGCCGATCTTTGCGGTAAGGTAGTAGAACTTCCCAAGAGAGAAGACCTTGATATGGATATCGAGGAACATCTTATTGTCGAATTGTATTCTAAGTAATATCGCCTAAAATTTGTAGGAGGGTTAATAAATATGATAGAAATAGAAAAGCCGGTTATCGAGTGTAAACAAATCAGCGAAGACGGCAAGTACGCACAGTTCGTTGTTGAACCCCTTCAGCGTGGATTTGGTAATACCTTGGGCAACTCTCTCCGTAGAATTTTGTTGTCATCTCTGCCGGGCGCAGCAGCTACAAAGATTCGTATTGACGGTGTTCTTCATGAGTTTTCAACCGTTCCCGGTGTTTCGGAAGACGTTACAAACATCATCCTTAACATCAAGAATCTGGCAATGAAACTTGATTCAGATACACCCGTTGTTGCTACAATCAATGCAGTTGGCCCCTGCGAAGTTACCGCAGGAGATATAAAGGGCGACAGCACACTTGAAATCATCAACAAAGATCTTCATATCGCTACCATCGACGAGGGTGGTGTCCTTAATATGGAAATCACTATTGACAAGGGTATGGGATATGTTCCTAGTGACGGAAACCGCACCGACGATATGCCTATCGACGTTATCGCCGTTGACTCTATCTATACGCCCATTCTTAAGGCAAGCTATCAGGTTCAGTCTGCTCGTGTTGGCAGAAATTCAAACTTCGATAAGCTTATCCTTGACGTGTGGACAGACGGTTCCATCAGACCTAATGAAGCTATCAGCATAGCTGCAAAAATCATGAACGATTACCTTGCACTCTTCATCAACCTTACCGACGACATCGGCGGAATTCAGCTTGCCGAAGATAAGGAAGGTGCTGCACCGCAGGCAAAAGCTCTTGATATGACTATTGACGAACTTGATCTTTCAGTACGTTCATACAACTGTTTGAAGCGTGCCGGCATCAATTCGGTGCAGGAACTTGCTCAGCTTGACGAAGCTGATTTGATGAGAGTTCGTAATCTTGGTAAAAAGTCGATGGATGAAGTTCGACAGAAGTTGTCGAGTCTTGGACTTAAACTCAAGAACAACGAAGATTAAATAGGAGGATAATAAAATGGCCGGTAATAGAAAGCTTAACAGACCTACCGATCAGCGCGTTGCTGTTGTTCGCGGTCTTACTACCGATCTTCTCTGGTACGGTCGTGTTGAAACAACCGAAGCTCGTGCTAAGGAAGTTCGTAAGCAGGCAGAAAAGATTATTACCATGGGTATCAAAACCTATGAAGACGTTTTGACCGTAACTAAGACAACCGTAAATGATAAGGGACAGAAAGTTGAAAAAGAATTCAAGAATGACGGTCCCGCACGTCTTAATGCACGTCGCCGTATGATGGCTTATCTTTACGAGAGAGAAATTGCAAGAAAAGCTGACGAAAAGAAAGCAGAATACAAAGTTCGCGTTGCTGACATTAAGCATCCTGTAATCAGCAAGGTGTTTGATGAACTTGCTCCTAAGTACGCTAAGCGTGCAGAGGAAAAAGGTCAGGGCGGCGGATATACCCGTATTATCAAAATGGGTCCCCGTCGTGGCGATGCTGCTGAAGCAGTTATTCTTGAACTTGTTGACTAATCCGCAAACCGTGTAAGGCGCTAGTGCCTTAACTATTTTGACGGACTTAATAGGCGTTATACGATTATTCTTCGCATAACGCCTATTTTATAATATTGTGCCGAGGAAAACGGCTTTACAAAATATTTCCTGAAAAGTGTTTCCTTTGCTATATTTACGGGCAAAAATTGTTTGTATGTATAGCATAAGAGAGCCGAACCCTGATGCCGAAAACGGCTGCTTTTTGCGATCTCTCGGTTCGTCATTCTCGCAGTAGGTCCACTACAGCTTCGTCTTCCTCACCGGATCTCACAGAAAAGCGGCTCGTTTTCGGTGCGAGCAGTTTTAACGGAGCGGATTTTTGTCGGGGCAAGGAAGCGTGCGCAGGCAATACTGGACGTATTGTCAAGCGCGCTGACGCCGCATCCGGCGGAAATCCGCCCGTTAAAACCATCAGGGGTTCAATTCTCTTATGCTATAACAAAAGAAACAAAAAGGAGTGTTATTATGATAAATGTTGCGGTATTGGGATTCGGAACAGTTGGAAGCGGCGTTGTTGAACTTATTTCCATGAACGAAGACCATATTTCTCAAAAACTTGAACAAAAACTTAACGTAAAGTATATTCTTGATATACGTTCATTCCCCGAAAGTCCCTATGCGGACAAGTTCGTAAAGGATTTTGAAATTATCGAAAAAGACCCCACAATCAAAGTTGTTGCAGAGGTTATCGGCGGTTGCACGTTTGCATACGATTACACCGTCCGTGCCCTTAAAGCGGGCAAAAGCGTTGTTACGAGCAACAAAGAACTTGTGGCACAAAAGGGATATGAATTGCTTCAACTTGCCAAGGAAAACAATGTAAACTACTTCTTTGAAGCATCGGTAGGCGGCGGAATTCCCATAATCAGACCTATGCACCGTTGCATGGCGGCAAACGAAATCGAAGAAGTTTACGGTATTCTTAACGGAACAACCAACTTCATTTTAACGAAGATGATAGAAGAAAATATGAATTTTGCCGATGCTCTTAAAATGGCTCAAAAACTGGGTTATGCGGAGGCAAACCCTGCCGCTGACGTTGACGGAATAGATGCTTCGAGAAAAATTTGTATTCTTGCGTCCCTTGCCTTCGGACATCACGTTTACCCCAAGGACGTTAATGCGGTGGGCATAAGCAACATTTCACTTGAAGACGTTGCCATTGCCGACGAAATCGGATTTGTTATCAAACTTATCGGACAGACGAAAAAGTTCGGCACAAAACTTCGTGTAAACGTTTCACCGGCACTTGTTCCCAAAAGTTCGCTCCTTTCGCAGGTGTCAGACGTGTTCAATGCGGTACTTGTTAAGGGCAATGCGGTAGGCGAACTGTTCTTCTCGGGCCGTGGTGCAGGAAAACTTCCTACTGCAAGTGCGGTAGTTGCCGATGTTCTTGATGCGGCAAAACACTTTGAATACCTTAAAGGCTGGGGCTGGGAAAACGAAATTCAGGGTGCGGTTCTTCCCGTTGAAAAATGCTCGGACGCATGGTATATCCGTGCGAACAACAGCAAAGAGGAAATTATCGAGTTTTATCCCGAAGCCGACATCGTTTATTCCGAAAACGGCCAGGTTGCATTCTTGACCGAAAAGGATGTAAACGCCGTTCATGACGAAAAGAAGTCCAAACTTAACGTTGTTTCTGCAATTCCCGTTTTGGAAGTGTGATTATGGCGAAGAAAAATAAAAAAATAAATTTCAACAAATGGCTCATAGTTCTTGCAATTTTCGGCTTTGCCGTAGGATTTGCCATTTGCTATTATACGTTCCGTGTTTTGGGCGGAAACTGAGTGTTACGGCACGTCTGCATACGCAGACGTGCTTTTTTACTTGCATAAAAACGGGAACGGTGCTATACTTTATAAAAATACACTGAAAAATCTGCTGTTCGGGCGCAAAACCCGGACACGGTAAAGGAAATAATATGAAAATTCTCGTATCCGGATGCGGAAAAATCGGAACGACCGTCATTGACACTCTTGTAAACGAGGGCCACGACGTTGTTGCGATAGACAAGGACCCCAAAGTAATTGAAGAAATCACAAACACCTACGACGTTATGGCTTTGTGCGGTAACGGAGTTGACTGTGAAATTCTTGAGGAGGCGGGCATTGCCGAAGCCGAACTGTTTATTTCGACCACCGGCTCCGACGAACGCAATATGCTTGCTTGCTTTATTGCCAAAAAGAAAGGCGCAAAGCACACTATTGCCCGTATTCGTCAGCCCGAATACAATTATCACAGTTTGTCATTCCTGCGGCAGGAACTTGCGCTTTCAATGGCGATAAACCCCGAAATGCTTGCGGCGCAGGAACTTTACAACATTCTTAAATTCCCGTCGGTAGTTAAAATCGAAACATTTTCACGCCGTGATTTCGAAATGATAGAAATCCGTCTTAAACCCGATTCACTTCTTGACGGCGTTTCGCTTATTCAAATGCGTGAGAAGTACAATGCCACCGTGCTCGTTTGTGCGGTTCAGCGTGGCGACGACGTGTACATTCCCGACGGTAACTTCGTGCTTAAGGGCGGAGATAAAATCGGTATTACCGCTAAGCCTGCGGAAGTACAAAAACTTTTCAAGGAACTTAACGTTTACCAGAAGCAGGCAAAGGACGTTACGATTTTAGGCGGAAGCAGAACTGCGTTTTATCTTTCAAAAATGCTCACAGACACGGGCAGTAAAGTCAAAGTAATTGATATTGACCCTGCGGTATGCCAAAAATTTGCCGAAATCAATCCTAAAGTCAGTGTTGCCTGCGGCGACGGTGCGCATCAGGACGTTTTACTTGAAGAAGGCATTAAGGAAACCGATGCGTTCGTATCTCTTACGGGCATTGATGAAGAAAATATTCTTATTTCCGTGCTTGCACAGTCCCTTGACGTGCCCAAGGTAATTTCCAAAATTAACAGTGAAGAACTTCTTCTGCTCGCCGAAAAGTTAGGCGTGGACACGGTTATTTCACCTAAAAAGGTAATTTCCGATGTTTTGATAAGATACGTTCGTGCGCTTGAAAATTCTTTCGGTAACAACGTTGAAACTCTGTATAAGCTTATGGACGACAGAGCCGAATCCATTGAATTCCGTGTTTCGCCCGACTTTGCAAAGCTTAATGTTCCGCTTCGTGAACTTAAACTTAAAAAGAATATTCTTATTGCCGGCATTATTCGTAACAGACAGCCGATTATTCCGTCAGGTAACGACGTTATTTTGCCTAATGACCGTGTAATCGTTATCGCAACCGATATAAAATTGCACGACCTTTCCGATATTCTTAAAGGATAGTTTTCTATGAATAAAAAAATGGTTATTTACACCACCGGTCAGATTGTGGGTGTCGAAGGACTTTGCATTCTGCTTTCGGCGGCGGTGTCACTTATTTACAGAGAAAAAAGCGGGCTGTACCTTCTTGCTTCCGCTGCCATTGCGGGAGTAATTTATCTTGTTTCCCTGCTTTTTAAGCCTAAGGACCAGACGTTTTTCGCCAAAGAAGGCTTCGTTACCGTTGCACTTTCGTGGCTCGTTATGTCACTTGTAGGCGCTCTGCCCTTTTATTTCTGCCGTGGTCAGTTCAGTTCCTACGTTGACTGCTTCTTTGAAACCGCAAGCGGCTTGACCACAACCGGTGCGTCTATTCTTGTAAACGTTGAGGCACTGGACAAGGGTATTTTGTTCTGGCGCAGTTTTACCCACTGGATAGGCGGAATGGGTGTACTTGTGCTTGTTCTTGCCATTGCGCCCGGCGCTTCCGGCAGAACTATTCACATGGCTCGTGCCGAAATGCCCGGCCCCGTTATCGGTAAACTCGTACCTAAAATGAAGGACACGGCGAAAATTCTTTACATAATTTATCTTGCACTTACCGTGCTTTTGATTTTACTTCTGCTTGCGGGCGGCGATATGGACCTTTTCGAAAGTGTTGTTCATGCGTTCGGTACTGCCGGAACGGGTGGATTCGGTGTGCGCAACGACTCCATTGCATCGTATAATCTGTACACACAGTGGGTTCTTACCATATTTATGCTTGTGTTCACCGTAAACTTTAACCTTTACTATCTTATTCTTGCAAGAAAGGTTTCCACCGCTCTTAAAAGCCGTGAACTGTGGGTAATGTGCGGAATTGTTCTTGTTTCGTCAGTTATTATCGGCGTAAATATTTACGGCTATTACGGCAACGTAGGCGATTCTGTTTCCAAGGCGTTCTTCCAGGTGGCATCAATTCTCAGTACCACCGGTTACACCACCGCTTCAATAACCGTTTGGCCTAATCTTTCCAAATCCGTACTGTTTATGCTTATGTTTATCGGAGGTTGTGCCGGTTCTACCGCAGGCGGTCTTAAAATTTCCCGCTTGATTTTGATTATTAAGCAAATCAAAAGCAGAATTAAGCACACACTTCATCCCCGTGGCGTGAATATCGTTAAATTTGAAGGCAAAACCGTTGATGACGACACTCTTAACGGCGTGACCGCATATTTGGCGGTATATATTTTGTGCTTCTTGATACTTTTCTTTATTTTGAGCTTTGAACATTTCGGAATTGAAGATAACCTCAGCGCCGCTGCGGCTACGTTCAATAACGTGGGCCCTGCATACGGCGTTGCTTCATCAAGCTATGAGGCGTACTCGGCATTATCGAAAATTGCCATGTCGTTTGCTATGCTTCTCGGTCGACTTGAAATTTATCCTCTGCTGATAATTTTCTCGCCCTCTACGTGGAATAATCGCTAAGTTATTTTACGCTTTTCCCTGCTTTCTTTTGAAAAAGAAAGCAGCAAAGAAAACTCCATACTTTTCTTTCGGGAAAGAAAAGTATGCAAAAGAAAGCTTCTTCTTCCTTTTCTTGTAAGAAAAGGAAGCGAAAAGAACTCTTCTTACTTTTTCTTGTAAGAAAAAGTAACAAAAAGAACTTTTATTTCACTTTGTGGCAATAGAATAGATTTTATACAAAAAGGACGGCAAAACCGTCCTTTTATTGTTGTTTTTATTTACCTCAATAGCTGATTTACCCAAAAAATTGCCTCCCTTGTGCAAAGGGAGGTGTTGAGCGCAGCGAAACGGAGGGATTGTATATAAAGTATAAACAAAAGACAGTTGTTTTCGTATTACCTGCAACACAATCCCTCAGTCACTTCGTGCCAGCTCCCTTTACACAAGGGAGCCTTTTTCTTATAAAATACAGGTCGTATTGCAAATCTCGACAACGCAGAAAATCAAAAAAATAATTCGGTTTTAGGTCGAAGATTAAAATTTGCAAAAAATGTGCATAAGCAAGGAAGAACACCGCAGGAATACCGGGCGTATTTCAAGGTGTGATGACGAAGCAGATGTGCTTTTTTACAAATTTGATCGGGCTTGGATATATACTGTTATGCTATTTCTTTCAAGAAAAGTAAGTTACCGCAAATTCTGCACATAATTTATGTGAAAATTATACATTATAATGATGAAAAAAATTTTGCTTGCAATTTATATGAAAAGCATATATAATTATGTCGCAATTATAGATCGAGGTGATTTTAATGTACGTTAAATGTCCCAGATGTAACTTGAACTATATCAACGAGGAAACAGAGCAGTTTTGCAAGGTATGCCTTGTGGATATGGGGAAAATTCAAGGTCAACCCGAAATTGAACTTGATGAGGAATACTGTCTTTGCCCCGAATGTAAGGAGAACTATTTGGAGGAGGGCGAAGAAATTTGCTACACCTGCCGAATGGAAAGAATGAAAAACAACAAAGACGAAGATTCCATTGACAGTTATGCTGATTCGGAGGATATGCTTCCCGACAGCATGGATGATTCACTTGATGCTATGGCAGAACTTGAAGACGAAGACGAAAAAGAAAAAGACGAGGCAGACGCAGAGGAATAATTATTCGGTGCAAACGCACAGTGCAGTCGGTTTCACGGGCCTTACCGCTTTCAGCGGTAAGGCTTTTTTTACAAATTTTTATAAATTTTTCCACGGATATATATTCCTATTGCAAAAAGCGACACATAATGCTATAATGTACCATGAAAGATTATAATCAGCGCAGAATGTCCGAAAAAAAGACAACGAACAAATATTCGGTGCTGAACAGTGCAAAATTCTTATGGAGCAAGGGAGGAAAAATGAAAAAAATAATTTCGGCAATCATAACTGTAATAATGCTTATTTCCTGCATATTGCTTCCCATAAGTGCGGGCGCCGTTTTCACGGAAATGAATGCAAAAGGCATTATCGCCACCGACAGTGACAATCTTCGTATGCGGAGCGGTCCCGGAACAAGTTATGAAATCGTAGACAGTATTCCCAAGGGAAGTTTTGTAAATATTCTCGGAAAAGACCAGGATTCGGACAAAAACGACTGGTACAAGATTACATATTCGGGTAACACCGGCTTTGTTATGGCGAAGTATGTTCAGATACGGCCCGACGAATCACAGACGGATGCTGATTTTGAAAAACAGATTTCCGAATTCCCCGAAAGTTATAAGGACGGGTTAAGGCAACTTCATTCGCTTCACCCTGCGTGGATTTTCACGCCTCTTAAAACGAACATTTCGTGGAAGACTCTTATGGAAAAAGAATGTGTTATGGGCAGAAGTCTTATTCAGTCCCCCGATGCGTGGAAGTCCTACGAAAAGGGCGCATACAACTGGGCTGACGGAACATGGTACGCTTTTGACTCCGGCGGATGGGTGCCGGCGTGCAACGAGGCAGTTGCGTATTATCTTGACCCACGAAATTTCTTTGACGGAAACATATATCAGTTCCTTGTACTTTCCGATGACGGAAGCGACGTTTCGGCGGTAACTATTGATGCAATGCTTAAAGGAACGTTTATGCATTCATCGCAGGGTATTCACGAGGACACGCTGAACTATGCGGAAATAATCGTTAAAGCCGCAAAAGAAGCAGGTGCTTCACCCTATATGCTTGCGGCACGAGCTTTGCTTGAACAGGGTTCTAAAGGAAACAGACTTGCCCACGGAACCGTTGAGGACTACGAGGGCTACTACAATCATTTTGATATCGGCGCATACGCCCACGACGGCAGAAGCGCTATTCTGAACGGCGCAATTTATTCCAAGGGCAAAGGCTGGAATTCCATTTACAAAGCGGTGCTTGGCGGCGCTCAGTTCTTGGTAAAAAGTTACATCGCCGTCGGGCAAAACACGCTTTACCTTCAAAAGTACGACGTTGTTGACGGCGGAAACGGTTTCTATACTCATCAGTATATGACCAATATCAGCGCGGCGGTAAGCGAATGCGCATCACTTCGAAGCGGTATTTCCGGAACGGCGGCGGAGAATTCGGCACTTAATTTCCTTATTCCCGTTTACGACAATATGCCAGACGTTCCACAAAAGAAGCCGTCTACTTCGGGAAGTGCCAATAACATTCTGTCATCGCTTTCGGTAACTGATCACGAATTCACCGTTCCTTTTGACAAGTACGTTCAAGAGTACGAAATGTTTATTAAGGATTCGCAGATAACAGTTAATGCAAAGGCATACGATTCCAAAGCCACCGTTACCGGCACGGGAGTCCACAACCTTAAAGAGGGCACTAATCAGATAGATATTACCGTTACGGCGACCAACGGCAACAAGCGAGTTTATACTCTGTACGTTAATTCCACCTGCGAGGGCGGTACGATTGTTGACGGCGACAAAAAATTTGCTTCGCCCTACATCAATTCGGAAAAAGCCGTAAAGGGTGTTCCGCAGAAACTGAAAGTCGATGCGTTCATCAACAGTATAACGCTTTCGGGATATTCAATGAAAATAACCGACGGCGCAGGTACGGAAAAAAGCGGTTCGGCGTACATCTGCACCGGCGACAAAGTGGAACTTTACTATGAGGGTAAACTTGAAAAATCAATGTTTATTTCCGTAGTGGGCGACATCAACGGCGACGGTGTCATTGATGCGGCAGACCTGCTTGTTATGAAAAAGGACATTCTGAGAATAAAATCAATCAGCAAAGATGCGGATTTTTCCGCCGCAGATATGAACAGTGACGGTTATATTAACGTTGCGGATTTGCTTCTGTGCAAAAAACGCATTTTAGGCTTGTAGATTCTTGAATAGTGAAAAATTTTCCCCGAAAAATATCTTTTCTGTTTATAAGGAGAAATAATGAAAAAAATAATCTCATCAGTGATAGTTTCCTGCATTATTCTTGCACTTGTTCCGCTGACGGCATTTGCAGGAGTATCCGGCTCCGTTTCTGCAAGTGAAATCGAAACGGGAAAAAATGTAAGCGTCACCTTTTCCTTTTCCTACGATAAGGAAATCGGCTCCGTGCAGGGAAACATTTCCTACGATTCGTCAAAACTTAAATTTGTTTCAAGTTCAAGCACCATGGGCGGAAAAGATGTTAATGCCGTGGGCGACACACTGATTTTCGTGGACGTTATCGGCACGGCGAGCGATGCAAAGAAAACGTATTCGTTTACCGCAACATTTACGGCGCTTCAGGTGGGAAGCACAACCGTACGTCTTAACGAAACTAACGTTATTGACTTTGAAGATGCAAAAAGCCTCGGTTCTCCGTCCGCATCGGTAAATCTTAACGTTAAGGCAAAGGCGGAAGAAAAACTTTCAGCCGATTGCAATCTTAAAATGCTTCAACCGCCGGCGGGATGCACTCTTGAACCTAAATTTTCTTCAGCGGTGACGGAATATTCATGTACCGTTCCATATTCTGTGGAAAAATTTCCGCTTGAGCCTACAAAAAACGACCCCAAGGCCTCGGTTGCATACAGCGGAAGTGTTGCACTTAAGGTGGGCGACAATGTTCGCAGTGTTAAGGTAACTGCGCAGGACGGCACAACAAAAACCTACACAGTTAAAATCAAACGACTTTCGGAAGCGGAAACCGCCGCACTGATGACTCCCGCGCCTACGGCTGATGTACCGCAGCAGGCGGATATTATCGTTACCGTTGACGGCAAGGAAATGGTTGTCAGCAAGTCTATGATTACGGCTGTGCCCGACGGATTTACTGCGGAAAATTTCGACTACGAGGGAACAACCGTTCAGTCTGCCGTGCTTGGCGGAGTTCGCCTTTTGGAACTTGCCGACGGCGAGGAATGCGGACTTTATGTGTTCGACGGCGAGAATAAAACTTTCGAAAAATTTATATCATACACTACTTCGAATTCATATTATACAATGCTCGGCACAACGGATAAGGATTTGTCCGAGTATGAAAAAATCACGCTGACTCTTGATAACAACGTGGTAATTCCTGCGTGGACCGTTCCTGCAATCGGCGAGGAATACTATATTATTTCCGTGATGAACAACCAAACGGGCGAAAAATATCTTGCGCTTTACTGTGCGGCGGATAAGTCCATACAGAAACTTTCGGAAAAGATGCTGGGCATCAAGCCGGCAGAAGCAGAAGCGGAAGTTGTCCCCGAACCCCCGATAAAGAACCAAATTGATTGGAAGCCGATAATAACTTACGGACTGATTGCTTTGGGCACACTTGCGGTTGCGGCGGGAATTACGGTTATGATAATAGTAATCGTTAAAAATAATAAAAAGAAAGTTCGTACTCACGACTGGGGTAGCGAAAACGATCAGTTCGGGGAAGAATTTTCCGGCGAAAAACCGGACTACACGATTTACACGGGTAACGACAGTGATTTTGAATGATTTAAGAAAAGTCAAATGCGTAATGCTCGATCTTGACGGAACGATATATTTGGGCAACAGTATTTTTCCGTACACGTTGGATTTTTTGCGCAAACTTGACGAAAACGGAATAAAACATATTTTTCTTACGAACAATTCTTCCAAAAGTGCGGAAGCATACGTTGAAAAATTTGCAAAAATGGGCATAAAAGCCACAAAAGACGATATTCTTATAAGCAGCCATGCGGCGGCGGATTACGTGAACACCAAATATGCAGGCAAGCGTGCGCTTTTGCTTGGCACGGAACCGTTCAAAGCGGAAATGAAAGCGCTGGGTGTGAACGTCTGTGAGGAAGACCCGGAAATTCTTATTGCAGGGTTTGATACGGCGCTTGAATACGGAAATTTGACGAGATTTACAAATCTTGTAAATAAGGGATTGCCGTATATCGCCACTCATCCGGATGCGGTGTGTCCCTGCGAAGACGGATTTTTGCCGGACCTTGGCGGCGTGATAGAACTTATATACGCCTGCACGAAAAGGCGGCCGGAGGTTATCTGCGGCAAGCCCAACGAGCAAATTCTTATTGCGGCGGAGCATAAAACGGGATTTTCGAGAGAAAATCTTCTTATGGTAGGCGACAGACTTATCACCGATATTGCCATCGGTCAGCACGGTGTTCCCACGGCGCTTGTTTTAAGCGGCGAAGCCACTGAAAAGGATGTTGAAAGTGCCGTTGTTAAGCCTACGTACATTTTTTCCAGCATTAAGGAACTCGGCGATGTTTTAATTGACAAAAAGAACTAAAAAAGTGCTATTTTAAGTTGACATAAATCAGTTAAGTGATACAATATGAATGTTATGAATATATATTATTTTGGAGAGTAGAATGAAGAAATTACTTGCTGTGTTACTGTGCCTGGCAACCGCAATGACGATGATGGCAGGATGCGAGAAAAACAAAAACAAGAATACTGCGGAAAATACTCCGAGCATAACGGATGAACTTACACCCGAATCAACAGATGAGGTTGAAGATCTTGAGGGCGAAGACGTTCCGCTTGAAAGCGAATCACCTGCACCCACAGAACCCGGTGCAACGGCAGTACCTACACCCGTACCCACTCCTGCACCGCCGGTCAAAGACAGCATCGTTCCCACGGAGCTTCTCACGGTAGGCTATACGACTCCCATCGACCCGTCAAAATCGGGACTTCCGGCAACATATAATATGCCGTATTATGTAGAAGTCGATTTGACCAATCAGTGCGTCAACATATTCATAGCAAATGAAACAAACGGTAAGTACGATTTTCTTCTTAACAGATTTATCTGCTCCGGCGGAACAAGCGACAAGCCCACTAAAACGGGTAAATTCGTAATAAAAACTCAGGCACAGCAGAAAGCCGCAACGGGACAGAACGTAAAAGGTTACAGTTATTACTTCAAAAAATACGATTCTTATGCATATTATTATACAAGATATTCAAATGAGTATATGTTCCATTCGTTCACTTTCGTAAGTTCGGGCGGTGTGATTACACCTAAATCGGGCGCATACTATAATATGGGTAACAGAGGAAGTGCCGGATGCCTTCGTATGTTAATGGGCCACGCAAAGTGGATATACGATTACATCGACGGCGGTACTTATTGCTATGTTACCAACGAAAGAAAGACAGATTCAACACTCAGATCAACGCTTAAAAAGTACATTCCGCCGCTGGGATACGATATGACTCCTCAGTGGGTTCCGGGCAATAACAGTTCAGGACTTGTGCCCGTAAAGGAAGTTGTGGAAAAGGCAAAAGCGCCGTTGACACCTGCGGCTGTCGTAACTCCTGCACCCACACCCGCACCTACGGCTGTTCCCACGGCTGAACCTACTCAAGCACCTACGGAAGTACCTACTCAGGCACCCACCGCAACGGCAGAGCCTACGCCCACACCGGCACCTACGCCTACACCGACTGCGGCGCCCACGGCTGAACCTACTCAGGCACCTACACCTACACCGGTATAAGATACATACTATTCGAACCGAACGAATTCCGTTCGGTTCTTTTTTTATAACGGTTACAACGGCATTTTAAGGCGCTTAACAGTCGGTAAATAATTATGCAAATAAACGAATTATGCAGTTAAATGGCGAAAAAATAAAGTTTGAAAAAACGAAAATTAAGGATTGACAGTTATAATGTTTTATGATATCATTTGTAAAAATTTAGAAAAAAGGAGCTTTAAGAAAACAATGAAAAAGAAACTCACGACAAAAGAATACATCTTTATCGCCAGTATGCTTTTCGGAATGTTTTTCGGCGCAGGAAATCTGATATTCCCTGCACTAATGGGACAAATGTCCGGAAGCAATATGTGGCAAGCATCGCTCGGATTTTTGGTCACGGGTGTGGGACTTCCGCTTTTAGGCGTCGCAGCTCTCGGTATAAGCAGAAGTGACGGTCTTTTTGACCTTGCTAAGAAAGTGGGCAAACCTTATGCCTATTTCTTCACTTGTGCGCTTTATTTGACCATCGGTCCTTTCTTTGCTATTCCCAGATGCGCAACCGTATCGTACACGGTTGGCGTTGAACCTATGATAGAATCATCAAAACTGATTTTGCTGATTTTCTCGGTAGTGTTCTTTATAATAGCATTGCTGTTCTCACTTTTTCCGGGAAAAATTCTTACTTGGGTAGGAAAAATCCTTACTCCGTTCTTCCTGCTGTTCCTCGGCGCAATAGTTGTTGCGGCACTTATCAAACCCGCAGGTAATGTTGCTGAAATCGCTCCTCAGGGCGATTATGCCGTAAAGCCGTTCTTCACGGGCTTCCTTGAAGGCTATAACACCATGGACGCACTTGCTTCCCTTGCGTTTGGTATCGTTGTTATTAACGTTATCAAAAATCTCGGCGTTACCGACTCAAAGGCTGTTGCGGGAAATACGGTTCTTGCAGGCGTGTTCAGTTGCCTCTTTATGGGACTTATCTATGTTGCAGTTGCTCTTGTGGGCGCACAGAGCCGTGGTTTCATGGAAACTTGCGCAAACGGCGGCGAAGCACTTTCGAAAATTGCTACATATTACTTCGGCGATGCGGGCAAATGGGTGATGGCTATTACCGTTACACTTGCTTGCCTTAAAACATCTGTCGGACTTATCACAAGCTGCGCTGAAATGTTTACCGAAATGTTCCCCGGCGGACCTAAATATAAGGTTTGGGCAGTTATTTTCGCAGGCGTTTCACTGTTGTTCTCCAACTTCGGATTGAACACGATTATCGGCTATTCAATTCCGGTACTTATGTTCCTTTATCCCTTGGCGATTACACTTATCCTGCTTGCACTTTTCGGAAAATTCTTCAACCACAGAAAGTGCGTTTACTGTTGGACTACCGGATTTACACTTGTCGCCGCAATTTACGATTTGTTCAGAACCTTACCCGAAAACGTTATCGGCACACTTCATCTTCAGTCGGTCATCGACTTTATGGGAAAAATTCTTCCGTTCTCTGATTTGGGACTCGGTTGGATTTGCCCCGCAGTTATCGGTCTTGTTATCGGACTTGTAATTTTCCTTGTAACAAAATCAAAGAATCAGAACGCACCGAAAGTCGCTTAAAAATTATAGCCGTCAGAGTAATCTGACGGCTTTTTTTCTCTCCTACTTTCTTTTGAAAAAGAAAGTAGGCAAAGAAAACTTCCGCTACTTTTCTTTCGGGAAAGAAAAGTAGGCAAAAGAAAGCTGATCTCGCTTTGCGGTAATAAAACATACTTTTTGTATATAATAAGGCTCCCTTGTGTAAAGGGAGCTGTCACGGAGTGACTGAGGGATTGTGTTGCGGGCAATATGAAAACTGTCTTTTGTTTATGCTTTATATACAATCCCTCCGTTTCGCTGCGCTCAACACCTCCCTTTACACAAGGGAGGCTTATTTGTAAATGAATTATTGATGTAAATGAAATCAACAAGAAAAGGACGGTTTTGCCGTCCTTTCTGTATACAGTTTGTTCTGTTGCCACGAAGTGAGATAAAAG